>CAZSJE010000023.1:11773-20337 GCA_964606835.1 uncultured Sphingorhabdus sp. | reverse complement strand
CAAGTCGCGCACTATCAACCCTATCGCAACCCGGATTTCAGCGCGTTGCGGCTCGGAGGCACCATTGTCGTGCCACTGAAGCGCGGCGACAGACCGCTTGAAACGATTATTGTAAAGGTACACCAAAGCGCCGCCATGCGCGGGGTGCTGCACCAGTCGCAGCTCACCACGGGCGAAGATGCGATCCGCTTTGAGGCAGCGCTTGCTGTGCTCTACGCCGCATTTGGCGGCATCTGCCTCGCATTGCTCGTTTACAATATCGCGCTGTGGAACGGCATGCGGCAGGCTTTCCTGCTCGCCTATTGCAACATGTTGTTGGTGACGATGGCCTATGCCTTTTTCACCTCGGGAGCGCCGCATTATCTGTGGCCCGAAATGACCGGGCCAGACCGGTTGCGCCTGACGGTCCCGTTGCTCGCCATGACGGCTGCAAGCGCAATGATTTTCATCCGCCATTTTTTCGAGGCCGCGAACATTCCCAAATGGCTGGTGCGCCTCACCTATGCGCATGCGTTGTGGATTAGCTGCTTTGCCATTTTCTACGCCGCGATGGCTCCGGCGCATGCCAAGCTGCTCGATGCGATTTATGTCTATGGCTTTGTTCCCCTGCCGATTATCTGCGGCTGTTACATCGTTACCGCTTTTAGGAAACGCGATCCATTTTTGTTCTATTTCCTGGCTGCTTGGGCAGGACCGGCGGTGTCGATGGCGGCACGGATCGGCTTTGGTCTCGACCTGCTGCCCTATAATATCCTGATCGAAAATAGCACGCTGGTGGCCATGGCGTGGGAGGCTCTGGTCAGCTCGCTTGCCATTGGACGGCGGGTGCAGTTGCTGACCCAGGCGCGCAACCACGCCGAAATCGCCGAGGCGCAAGCCATGGCTATGGCCGATGCCGATCCACTGACCGGTTTACTTAACCGTCGCGCCTTTGTCCGCGAGTTGATGGCCGAGCCGCGCGAATGGGAATTGGTGCTGGTCGATATCGACCATTTCAAACGCGTCAACGATACGCTGGGCCATGTCGATGGCGACGAGGTGCTGGTAAGGCTGGCGCATGTGCTGGCGGGGCATAGCGGCGATACAAAGCTGCTAGCCCGGCTGGGCGGAGAGGAATTTGCCATCGCCACCCGGATGCCCGTTGATGCCGACCACCGGGTAAATCCCGAAGCTGTACTCGCGGCAATCCGTCGTGCACCTATGCCCGGCGGCTATCGCATTACCGCAAGCATCGGCATCGCCCGCCGGGTGATTTGCGAAGAGCAGGATTGGAAAATCCTCTACCGCGCCGCCGACATGGCGCTGTATCGCGCCAAAGCCGAAGGGCGCGACCGGCACGTCGATTATTCGGCGGAGCGGATCGCCGCCTGACTTGCCTTGCGATCTATGTTCGATTAATGTTCCTCTTGGCTGGCGAGTCGGAGGAATGACATGGGCAAGATCATATTTTACACCAACCCGATGTCGCGCGGGCAGATCGCGCGCTGGGCACTGCATGAGGCAGGCGCCGATTATGAACAGGTCTTGCTCGACTATGGCACCACGATGAAGAGAGACGAGTATCTGGCGGTGAACCCGATGGGCAAGGTTCCGGCCATTGTTGACGATGGCAAGGTGGTGACCGAATGCGGTGCAATTTGCGCATATCTGGCTGACGCCTTCCCCGATGCCGGCCTACACCCGGCAGATGACGAGCGGGCCGACTATTATCGCTGGATGTTCTTTGCGGCGGGCCCGGTCGAGGCGGCTGTCAGCAACAAGACCGCAGGCTTCATCCCGACCGAAGAGCGCGAGAGGATGTTCGGATATGGCAACTACGACCGGATGGTCGATGTGCTGGAAAGTGCGCTTAACGGACGAGACTATATCTGCGGGCAACGGTTTACCGCTGCCGACATCTATGTCGGGTCGCAAGTGTTGTGGGGCGTGCTATTCGGGACGTTGCCTAAACGCGCCGTGTTCGACGCCTATGCCGCCCGGCTCAGCGAGCGGAAGGCCTATAAGGAGGCTAAAGCAATCGACGACACGCTGATCGCCCAAGCGCAGGTGGGCGACAGCCGTTAGGTTTTTGGTGCGGGCACTGGCGTCGCCACTGGAGGAGATCCATATCTCAGGTTCCAGTCGGCAAGGTCGCGCTGATATTGCGCATAGGCATCGTAAAAGCGCAGGAAGATACCGTCGACCTCGTTCAACGAGGTGATGGCGTAATCGCCAAAGGTGGCCACTGGCACCAGCAATGCTTCCTCGGACTTGCGCAATCCCGCGTTGCAGAATTCCTCGCGTACCGGCGGATAGGCGAAATAATTATACAGCTCGGTGGTGCGCGTGTCGCGGACGCGTAACGCATTTTGCCCGGCAAAGCGTTTGCGATATTCGTTGTCGACGGCGGTGTTGGTCTTGGTCAGCTGCGCCTTGTGCACCACGATCATGCGGTTGTAATTTTGCGCAATCGCCCCCCACACCGGACCCTGGCAATTGAGCGCCGCGACGTTGATCGCGGCGCGGAAATTCCAGATCGCCTCATCGCGCGTCAAACCGCGATTGGGCGTGATGCGGACGCCATCGGAACCATAGCCTGGCAGCTGGGTGGAGGCGGCGGCTCCACCGGGTGGCAGCGGCATGGGCGGCGGTGGCGGCGGGACGATGACAACTGGCGGCGGCGGCACCGGTATGGGCTTGGGCGCAGGAGCCGGCGCGCAGGCTGCAACTGCCGTCAGCGCGAAAACACAAGCCAGATTTTTGCCGAAACGATGCATGCGATTCTCACTCCCCTCCGCGGGCTGCCAGACTCTATCATCACCACATTACCGCGCCGAAGAAAAGCCGCCTATCGGCAGAACGGCAAAAGTAAAGGGCCCAGCGGTTTCCCGCTGAGCCCTTTTTGCATCATGTCGCCTGAACGGAAGCTTATAAATGCCGTCCGCCAAGGCGAACGGTGGTGATCATTCGCGGTTACCGAGGAGGCTCAGCAGGAACTGGAACATGTTGACGAAGTCCAGATACAGGCTGAGGGCACCCATGATCGCAAGCTTGCCCAGCGATTCGTGGCCGCGGAAATGCAGATATTCGCTCTTGATTCGCTGCGTATCATAGGCGGTCAGACCCGCGAAAATCAGCACACCAAGAACACTGATCACCAGTTGCAAGGTGCTCGATCCCAGGAAAATATTGACCACCATTGCCACCAGCAGGCCAACTGCGCCCATGATCAGGAAGGTGCCAAAGCCGCTCAAGTCCTTTTTGGTCGTATAGCCATAAAGGCTAAGGCCAAGGAACGACACTGCCGTCACGAAGAAAGTGGTAGCGATCGAACTGCCGGTGAAGACCAGAAAGATCGAAGCCATCGACAGGCCCATGACCGTGGCAAAGGACCAGAACAAGGCTTGCAGTGCGGTTTGCGAAAGGCGGTTGAAGCCAAAGCTCATCACCAGAATGAAGCCGAGCGGCGCGAACATCAGCACCCAGCGCAGCGGCGTCGACAGCAGTTGCGCTGCCAGACCGCTGTTAGCGAACAGCATCGCCACGATGCCGGTGAGCAGCACGCCCGACGCCATGTAGTTGTAAACTTTCAACATATGCGAGCGCAGGCCCTGGTCGACAGCGACCGAACCCATTGTCTCGCCGTTAATGGTAACGCCCGCTTGGGCTTGCGTTACCCGCGGATCAGACCATTCAGCCATTTTGAGTTTCTCCTCAAATTCGCGGCACCATAGCCGCCTAAGTCCCAATATTGGATGAAATCGCTCCAATTTCAAGAGAAACCGGCATCGTTTCGTCACGCGTTTTTTACCAAGTCAGGCCGTCGCCTGCCTGTATGTTGCGGCATCGGTAGTAAATTCGGCATGGCCATAGTCCGCCAATTGCCGCCGCAACCGTGCAACCAGCACGCGGTCGGCAAGTTCCCCTACCAATGGCAGTTGCGATGCAACACGGTGCCCGACGGTCTGGCCTATGATCGCGGCCATCGTCGCGGCATAAAGCGCCTTGTCGGCTGCCCCCACCGGAACGCCGACATCATTGGCGCGCGCTTCATCACCTTTCAGGAAAGTATTGACGAAAAACACCCGGCTGAAAGATCGCTCCAGACGGCGGAAGATGCGGCCCGGCAGCGAGCGGTCCTTGCTCAGTTCCGCCTCCATCGTGGCGCGCAACAAACCGCCGCAGATCGCATCGTCATATTCGTAACGCAGCGTAGCACTTCGCGTGCACCAGATGCGGACAATCTCCTCAGGCGTGTCGGCCAGCAAATCTTCCGGCAAGCCAAGCAGGTAGCAACGGTATCGGGCCAGTTCGACTTTCGCATGCTCCTCAGCATTGAAAGCTTTGCGCCCCTGCCCCAGCACTTTTTCGCTCATGAAATAGATCGGAATCAACCCGGCGGGCATCTGGTCGAGCTGCGGGATTGGAATGCCGTAGACTTTCGAGTCCCACATGCCGGGCCGCGTCAGCACATTTACCCGAACCATTGAGTGCATCAGCCGCACCATTGCCGCAGCCTTGAACCCGGCACCATGCCGCTTCAGCGCGCCAGGCAGGACGGTGGTGGTAAAGAAGGTTGCGGTCTCCTTCACGCGCCGCGCTGCGGTTGCGTGGCTCAGCGTCCCTGTCAGCGCCATGGGCAGCGCCGAATATTTGTTGAGGAAAGTGGCAATAAAGGCACCGCGAATCGCAAAGGGCGAAATATTTGCGGCACTGTTCCGCTCTGCCTTCGCGCCTTGTTCGACCAGCCCCATATCGAGCCAGTCGGGTATCCGCTCCATTTCCGCGATCAGCGCGGCCAGTTCTGGCGGCGCGTCCTCGACCGCTTCGATTCCCTTGTCGCAGGCCTCGCCCAGCATATCGACCAGCCGCCGAAAACCATATCTGGGCATCAGCGCCGCATAACAATCGCCAGTTATATCTCCCAGCATGCTATATTCGCGGATGCGCGCGACCAGTTCGCTGTCCGCCAGATAGCTTTCTCGGCTCTTGCCCTTTACGCCAGATAGTTCGGCAAGGTCGGCTGGATCTGCGGTAAACCGCTCGGGGGTGGCATCGAAGTCGATCTGGCCATAGAGCGCTGGCAGCAGCGCGGCCTGTGATCGGACCTTAGCAGCGATAATGGCAATGTCTGGCATGCAGGCTCCTATAGGGCTGAGTTAAGCCATTCCCGTCGCAGATCAATATAGCGTTTCGGCCAGCCTGCCCGTCGCTGCCTCGACCAGCCGCCAGACCTCCTCGAAATCGGCTGCTTCGCCATAATAGGGATCGGGCACGTCGCCTCCCTCCTGACCCGGCAGATAGTCGAGCAACAAGGACAGTCGGGCCTTAGCCCCCGCAGGAGCCAGCGCGCGCAGGTTGCGTAAATTGCTCTGGTCCATGGCGACAACATGGTCGTAGCGTTCAAAATCGCCCCGCGAAACCTGCTGCGCACGAAAGCTGCCGATATCAATGCCGCCCAGTCGACGCGCCACCTCTTGCGTGCGCGGATCGGGCGGATGGCCAATATGCCAGTCGCCGGTTCCGGCAGATTCGACTTCAATTTCCAACCCCATCCGTGCCGCATGCTGACGCAGCGCCGCTTCGGCCAGCGGCGAGCGGCAGATATTGCCGAGGCAGACCATCAATACCCGAACTGCCATACCATTCCCCGCTTGCGCTTTGCCGCCGCTTTGCTAGCCCATGCGGCGACGACAGGACAAGATGGGGAAACGGGTGTGAGCGATACGACCAACGGCGAAGTTCAAGGTTCCGCAGCCCCCGTTCCAGAATCCGCCCTGCCCGAAGCATCCGGCTACAGCTGGTATGTGCTCGGCGTTTTGGTGGTTGTCTACATATTGAATTTCATCGACCGGCAGATTGTCAGCATCCTGGTGGTCGACATCCAGGCGCATTTTCAACTGACCAACGCACAAATGGGTTTTCTGGGCGGGGCGGCCTTTGGCGTTTTCTATGCGCTGTTCGGCATTCCGCTGGGGCGGCTGGCGGATAACTGGAACCGCACAAAACTGCTGAGCATCGGGTTGGCGCTCTGGTCGGCGATGACGGTGGTTTCCGGCCTATCCAAAAATGGTGCGCAGCTGGGGCTGGCGCGGATGGGCGTCGGGATTGGAGAAGCAACGGCAAGTCCGTCGGCTTACTCTTTGATCTCTGACTATTTTCCGAAACGGCAGCGCGCGACTGCGCTCGCCATTTACTCCTCTGGGCTTTATCTTGGCGGAGGGGTTTCGCTGTTTATTGGCGCCTATATCAAAGAGGCTTGGAATCTCGCCTATCCCGGTGGCGGGCCGCTGGGGCTGGTGGGCTGGCAAGCGGCATTTTTGGCCGTCGGTTTTCCAGGCCTGCTGGTCGCTTTGTGGGTTCTGTCCTTGCGCGAACCTGCGCGTGGGGTGATGGACGGGACGCCGGTTGCCATGTCGCCATCGCCCTTCCGCGATTTTCTCTACGATCTCTCGACCATCGTTCCGCCCTTCACGCTGATCGGTGCGGCCAAGCGCGGGGCGGCTGCGTTGCTGATCAACATCACTGCTGCGGTCCTGCTGGGCCTGTTTGCCATCGGGATGATTGCGCTGACCGACAACCCGGCCACTGTAGAAAAGGATAGCTTGCCGCAATGGTCGGCGGTGGCTGTAGGCTTCTACGCGGTCTTTTCCTGGGCGACCAATTTGCGCGCGCGTGACCCCGCGACGTTCCAGCTGATCTGGGGCACGCCTGCCTTCCTGTGCACGGCGCTGGGCTATGGTCTGGTCGCACTTGCGTCCTATGGCCTTGCTTATTGGACCGCCCCATATGCCGAGTTGGTGCTAAAACTGCCCAAACAGGAGCTGGCTTTCTGGCTGGGGGCGCTGGCGGCGCTCAGCGGCTTTCTCGGCGTCATCATGGGCGGGCGGCTCGCCGACTATTTGCGGACACGCAACCCGGCTGGGCGCATTCTCGTAATCTTGATCGGTGTCGTCGGGCCGATCATTCCCATCTGGATTGCCTTTACCACGAGCAGCCAGACAGTGTTTTACGCAATGCATTTCATGGCCGGTGTGCTGGGTAGCGCAGCGCTGGGCGCAGCGGCTGCGACCACGCAGGACCTGGTGCTGCCTCGCATGCGCGGGACGGCAACGGCGGTATTCTTCCTTGCGACCACGCTAATCGGGCTGGGCTTTGGCCCCTATCTGGTCGGCCAGATCGCCGATCTGACCGGCACGATGGTCAATGGCAAATTGGTTGGCGACCTGCGCATGGGCATCCTCTCGCTGATCGGAGTGGCGCCGATTGCCATGGTGCTTTTGCTTTATGCCTATCGCAGCGTCCCTGCAGCGGAAGCGACGCTGCTTGAGCGGGCACGGGGCGCAGGCGAGCCAATTTAATCGTACGATTAAATTGCGGCTTGACGCTGGCAAAGGCTTGCTGTTTCAAACAGTGCAAAGGAGTCTTTGCATGTCATTGGATGTTATCCCCCGCACCGCTTATACCGAGGATCATGAGGCGTTTCGCCAGACGGTCCGCCAATTCCTGCTAAAGGAAGTCGCGCCCAACGCCGACAAATGGGCGGGGGACGGCATCGTCCCGAAGGATATCTGGCCCAAGGCGGGCGAACTCGGCATGCTTTGCCCGACCGTGCCGGAGGAATATGGTGGGCTCGGGCTTGATTTCGGCTACAATGCGATCGTCGACGAAGAATCGTCCTATTATGGCAATGTTGCAACGGGTTTCTCGCTCCAGTCCGACATCGTGGTGAACTACCTTGTCTCCTACGGCTCCGAAGAACAGAAAAAGCATTGGTTGCCGCGCCTCGTTTCTGGCGAGACGATCACTGCGATTGCGATGACCGAGCCGGGCACGGGAAGCGATCTACAGGGTATGCGCACGACCGCAAAAAAGGACGGCAACCATTATGTGATCAACGGCAGCAAGACCTACATTACCAATGGCCAGACCGCCGACCTGATCCTGGTCTGCGCCAAGACCGATACCGAGGTCGAGCCTGCATGGAAGGGCATCTCGATCATCCTGGTCGAGGCCGACCGCGAAGGTTTCAAGCGCGGGCGTAACCTCGACAAGATAGGCATGGACGAAGCCGATACCTCGGAATTATTCTTTGAGGATGTCCGCGTACCGATGACCAATTGCCTGGGCCAGGAAGGCATGGGCTTTATCTATCTGATGAGCGAACTGCCGCAGGAACGGCTGTCGATTGCGGTATCGGCACAGGCCAGCGCACAAAAGGCATTCGACGAAACCGTCGAATTTTGCCGCGATCGCAAGGCGTTCGGCAAACCGATCCTCGATTTCCAGAACACCCGCTTCACGCTTGCCGACCTGAAGACCAAGCTGCAGGTTGGCTGGGCGCATCTCGACTGGGCGCTGGCCCGCCACCTGAAAAAGGAGCTGACTGCGGAGGAAGGCGCGGCTGCCAAGCTATGGCATACCGAGCTGCAATGGGAAGTGATGGACAAGTGCCTGCAGCTGCACGGCGGTGCCGGCTATATGAATGAATATACCATCGCTAAGGCCTGGCGCAGTGCGCGCGTTACCAGGATTTTCGGCGGAACGAACGAGATAATGAAGGAGCTGATCGGGCGGAAGCTTTA
>CAZSJE010000023.1:0-11673 GCA_964606835.1 uncultured Sphingorhabdus sp. | reverse complement strand
ATCGTCGGCGAACCATAGCCGTCCCGCGCGATCAGCTCTTCGGTATTGGCCCGCAATTGCGCCTTGATCGCATCGCTATTCGCGGCTGTGGCAAGCTGTTCGCCTTCCAGGCCAGCACTGATCGCCGCTTGCACAAGCACGGCCGGATCATCGAGATTTTCTTGGCTACCGAAATATTTTTCGAAGGCAGCCCGTGCAAAATCCCTGAGGGCGGGTTCATTTCCCTCCAGAACGCAGCAGAAGCGCATGGCAGTTACGCTTTTTGCCGGGTGCCATTGCGACGGAAAGTTCATTTCTACGCCCGCAAGCGCCGCCCAGTCCTTAAGCACCTTCCAGCTGTGCGCCATGCGCCGGTTCTCGCTCTGCTCGCGCGCCTTGTACACCGCTGGGTTTACGGCGTTGAACACTCCGCCGACAAGGATCGGTCGCAGCACTGCTTCTTCGCCTGTACGTTCCAGCAGCGGCCACAAATTGGTGAAAGCGAGATAGGTCCAGGGGCTGGACAGATCGAAGAAGAATTCGACACGCGGAGCCGGCATCAGGCAGGTTCCTTCGTCCTGGCGTCGAATTCCGCGAACAGTCCCGGCACCCATTCGGGCAACACCATCGGCCGGTGCGTGTCGAGATCGACATAGACGCTAACCAATTCGACCTCGGCGCGCAGGTCGTCGCGGCCATCTTCGTGGTGCCCATGAATCTCGACAAATTGCGTCATGCTGGTGCGCCCGGTCTTTATCGTTCGTGCCATTACCTCGATCATCTCATCGGGCTTGATCGGGGCGAACCAGGTGACGGTGGCTTTCTTCACATGGAATTCGAGCGGATCGTCGCGATTGACCAGCCTTATGCCCACCGAGCGCCAATATTCGGTAATCGCGATATCGGCATAATCCAGATAGCGCGCGTTGAAGACCACACCCTGCGCGTCGGTCTCCGACCAGCGGACGCGGAAGGCGTGGTGGAAGGCGAAGTCTTTCTTTGACATGGCATTTCGATGGCGCATTGAAAGCCGATAGGCAAGTGGATTGCCGAGACCATCCCAAAGCGTTAGCTTTCGATCATGAAAAAGAAAATCCTGCTCGCAGCCGCGCTGATCGTCGCCGCTCCCCTTCACGCCGTTGAACCAATTGACCTGGATTCGGTCGTTGAGTTTTGGCAAAAAGAATTGAGTTCCAAGGCCGAGGCTAGCAGCGAAAAAATCATTCGAGGCTTCCTGGCGCAGATCGATGAGCGAGACGATAGCGGACCGAAGCTCAATGCCGTCATAGCCACTTTTCCGGATGCCATCGAACAGGCCCGAAAACTTGATGATGAGCGCAAGGCCAGCAACGTCCGCGGACCTTTGCACGGAATTCCGGTACTGGTGAAGGACAATATCGAGGTAGCGGGGCCTGTGCCAACCACTGCAGGCTCACTTGCGCTTAAAGACAATGTCACTGGCCGCGACGCGCCAATCGTTGCACGACTGCGCGCTGCGGGCGCAGTGATCCTGGGCAAGACCAACCTGAGCGAATGGGCCAATATCCGGTCCAATGATTCGACCAGCGGTTGGAGCGCGGTGGGCGGACTGACCAAGAATCCGCATGTGCTGGATCGCAACAGTTGCGGTTCTTCTTCAGGCAGCGGGGCCGCAATCGCCGCCAAGCTGGCGCCGCTTGCCATCGGAACCGAAACCGATGGCTCGATCGTTTGCCCTGCGTCAATCAACGGCATTGTCGGCTTCAAACCAACGCTCGGCCTTGTCAGCCGAAGCCTGATCGTTCCGATCAGCCACAGCCAGGATACTGCCGGTCCAATGACCCCCACGGTGCGCGATGCAGCGTTCTTGCTGACCGCAATCGCAGGCAGCGACCCCGCCGATCCTGCCACCGCCGAGGCCGACAGCCGCAAGACCAATTATGCCGCTGGCCTGACAAGCAACGCGTTGAAAGGCATGCGCCTTGGCGTGATGCGCGACCGGGTTGGGAACAACGCAGCAATCAAGGCAAAGTTCGAAGCCGCAATCGAGCAGTTGAAAACGGCAGGCGCTGAAATGGTCGAAATCGCCGATACGCGCAAAGGTCTTGAAGGGCTTGGCGAAGCCGAGTTCGAGGTGTTGATGTATGAGCTGAAGGCCGATCTGAACGCTTATCTGGCCAAGGCTGCTCCAGGTGTCAAAACGCGAACGCTGGAACAGGTGATCGCCTTTAACAAGGCGACCCCTGCCGAGCTTCGCTGGTTCGCGCAGGAAACATTTGAGCTGGCACAATCGAAAGGCGGGCTGGACGATCCGAAATATCTGGAGGCCCTCGCCAAATCGAAACGGCTGGCAGGGCCTGACGGAATCGACCGGTTGCTGAAAGAGAACAAGGTCGATTTGCTCGTCGCACCTACCACCGGCGTCGCCTGGAAAACCGACCTTGTAAACGGGGATCAATATTCAGGGCCAAGCGCCAGCCAGTTGCCAGCCGTCGCAGGCTATCCGCATCTGACCGTGCCGATGGGTGCAATCGAAGGTCTGCCGCTGGGAATCAGTTTCATCGGCACCGCGTGGGATGATGCAAAAGTGTTACGCGCGGGCTATGCCTATGAACAGGCGTCGAAAGCCAGTGTCAGCCCGAAATTCCTGCCCAGTATTGAAGCGACCTTGCCCTAAATCGCCTTCGCCTGCGTCGGCGTATTCACACCCATCGATTGCAGATAGCGTTTGATGTTGCGCGCCGCCTGCCGCAACCGGTGTTCATTCTCTACCATCGCGATGCGGACAAAGCCTTCGCCGTCCTCGCCATAGCCCACGCCCGGGGCGACAGCGACCTTGGCATGGGTCAGTAATTGCTTGGAAAATTCAAGGCTGCCGAGATGGGCGAGCGCGGGAGGCAGCGGGGCCCAAGCGAACATCGACGCACGCGGCGGAGGGATATCCCAACCAGCGCGGGCAAAGCTTTCGACCAGCACGTCGCGGCGCTTGTGGTAAAGCTCGCGGTTTTTCTCGACGATATCCTGCGGACCGTTCAATGCAGCACAGGCCGCCGCCTGGATCGGGGTGAAGGCGCCATAGTCGAGGTAACTCTTCACCCGCGTCATCGCCGCGATCAACGTCTTGTTACCCACGGCAAAACCGACGCGCCATCCGGCCATCGAATAGGTTTTGGACAGCGAGGTGAATTCAACCGCAACATCCTTGCCGCCCTTTACCTGCAGGATCGAGGGCGTCGGGTTGCCATCGAAATAGAGTTCCGAATAGGCAAGGTCGGAGAGGATCCAGACCTTATTCTCCTTCGCCCAGGCGACCAGCCGTTCGTAGAAAGAGAGGTCCACCGTCTCTGCCGTCGGGTTCGACGGATAGTTCACAACAAGGATCGAGGGCCGCGGAACGGTGAATGCCATGGCCCTGTCCAATGCGCGGAAATAATTCTCATCAGGCGTGGTCGGCACCGAGCGGATCGTTGCCCCGGCAATAATGAACCCAAAGGTATGGATCGGATAGCTCGGATTGGGGGCAAGCACCACGTCGCCCGGTTCGGTGATTGCAGTGGCGAGGCTGGCAAGGCCTTCTTTCGACCCCATTGTCACCACGACCTCGGTCTCCGGATCGATCTCGACTCCGAACCGCCGCGCATAATAATTGGCTTGCGCCTTGCGCAAACCCGGTATGCCCTTCGACGCCGAATAACCGTGCGCATTGGGCTTGGCCGCGACTTCGCACAATTTCTCGATCACATGCGGTGGCGGCGGCAGGTCGGGGTTGCCCATGCCAAGGTCGATAATGTCCTCCCCCGCGGCCCGCGCACTCGCCCGCATCGCATTGACCTCGGCAATGACGTAGGGCGGCAAGCGCTTCATGCGGTAGAAGGTTTCGGACATCGGTCTGACTCTCTCCCTAGGGGGCAACTGGCAGCGAAACAGGCCGAACCGACAGGATGCGGACTTTACCCAGGCCGGCTTCATCGGTTTTGACGATGCGGCAAGGTGGCCTGAACCGCTCTCCCTCACAGATTTCCCAAGCTTCGCCGGGAAAAACCGCGATGCTTCCAACCAGCATGTCTTCGCCGATTTTCATGCGCATCTTTTTGATTTCCAGATAGTCACCCTGGAATTTCTGACCGTTGTAAAGGATCAACAGCCCTTTTTTTGCAGGCGACTTTTTCGTCGTATCCGCCTGCACATTTGCCGCAAACAGCCCCAGTGCGGCTGCGCCAAGACATATCGAACCCATCAACCTTTTCATGATCAGCCCTCGTTCCAATCGAATGATGATGCACTGGCAGCAAAAACCCGGACCGGCAAGTTCGCTTTTCCCGGCTTCGTTGTTCGCGGCGATTGCGCTATGCGGGTACCATGGCCGATTCCCCAACCCTCCCGCCCTTCATGGACCCGCAGGTTTTCGCCAAAATGATCGACGGCGGGTCGGGCGGCGGGATCGCGACCGATCCGCTCAGCGCTTACAAGCATGCACTCGACGCATGGGGACAGGTGCTTAAGCCGCTGGCAGCAGCGGGGCATGACAAGCTGAATCCGAAGGACCGCCGCTTTGCCGCGCCGCAGTGGGAACATCCGGTATTCGATCTGATGCGGCAGGGCTATCAACTGATGTCGGACTATATGCTCGGCGCGGCGGAGCAATTGGAGGGGCTGGACCCTGCGGAAAAGGCGAAAATGGGCTTTGCCATCCGTACCGTGGTTGAGGCGATGAGCCCAGCCAATTCGCCCTTCACCAACCCGGTGGCCCTGGAAAAGGCCGTCGAGACCGGCGGGCAGAGCCTGATGGCAGGCGTCGCCCATCTAATGCGCGACATGCAGGCTGGCCAGCTGACCCACACTGACCCGGAAGCGTTCGAGCTGGGCCGCAACATTGCCTGCACGCCTGGCAAGGTCGTCCACCAAACGCCGCTCTACCAGTTGATCCAGTATCAGCCGACGACCGAGAAGGTGCTGGAAACCCCGCTTGTCATCTTCCCGCCGTGGATCAACCGCTTCTACATCCTTGATCTGACCGCAGAAAAAAGCTTCATCAAATGGTGCACCGACCAGGGCATAACGGTGTTCGTCGTTTCGTGGAAATCGGCGGATGAAAGCATGCGCGACACTGTCTGGGACGATTATATCGCCGCCGAAATCGATGCCATCGACACAATCCGTGCCGCGCTCGACGTGCCTTCGGTGCATACCATCGGCTATTGCGTCGCGGGCACAACGCTTGCTGCCGCGCTCGCCATCCTTGCGGCCAAGGGCGAGGCCGAGAAGGTCAAGAGCGCGACATTCTTTACAGCCCAGGTCGATTTCAGCGAAGCGGGCGAGTTGCTGAACTTCGTCGACGAGCAGCAGATCGCGATGATGGAAGCGCTGGCCGCCCCGCAGGGTTTCCTCGATGGACGCTTCCTTGCACTGACCTTCAACCTGCTGCGCGGCAACGACCTGATCTGGTCGACCATCGGCAAGCATTATCTGCTGGGTCAGGACTATCCCGCATTCGACCTGCTCCACTGGAATGGCGATGTCACCAACCTGCCCGCACGGTGGCACCGCGATTATCTGTGCGATCTCTATCGCGACAACCGGCTGGTGCAGCCGGGCGCAATGTCCGCACTTGGCACGCCGATCGACCTGAGCCACGTCGAAACCCCCTGCTATATCCAGGCGGGCCGCGAAGACCATATCGCCCCTGCGGCCAGCGTCTGGAAAATCCGCGAGCATTTCAAAGGCCCATTGAAGTTCGTACTTGCGGGTAGCGGCCATATTGCGGGCGTGGTCAACCCCCCTGCGCAGATGAAATATCAGTACTGGACCAATGATGATGCGAAGGTCGGTACGCTCGACCAATTTATCGAAGGTGCAACTGAAACAAAGGGCAGCTGGTGGCCCGACTGGCTGGAGTGGCTCTCAGTTCAGTCTCCCAAAACAGTCGCCGCCAAAGGTGCGCGCATCCCCGGCAAGGGCGCTCTGCAAGCCATCGAAGAAGCCCCAGGAAGCTATGTCAAAACACGCTGACTTCTAGTTGACGTTTACGTAAACGTCCGGTAGGCCGAAATACAGACGCTGGCGGCATGATTCGCCCGCTCGAGAGCTTTTGAGGAGAGCCGCCATGGATATGGAATTCACCGCCGAAGACCTTGCCTTTCGCGACGAGGTTCGCACCTTCATCGCCGAGAACTATCCTGAGCATTTGCGGGGGCTACAGGATGAGGGCGAGGAGCTTTCGAAGGAAGATTTCCTGAGCTGGCACCGCGTGCTCGCGAAAAAGGGCTGGGTCGCGCCTGCGTGGCCGGTCGAATATGGCGGCACCGGCTGGAGCGCGACGCAGCGCTATATCTGGTCCGAAGAAACCGCGCGCGCCGATTGCGTTCGCTTGATGCCTTTTGGCCTGTCGATGGTTGGCCCGGTGATCTACACCTTCGGCACGCCTGAACAGAAAGCGCATTTCCTGCCGCGCATCTTGTCGGGCGAGGATTGGTGGTGCCAGGGCTATTCGGAGCCGGGATCGGGTTCGGACCTCGCCTCGCTGCGCACTACGGCCGTGCGCGATGGCGACGACTATATTGTCAACGGCCAGAAAACCTGGACCACCATGGCGCAGCATGCCGATTGGGGCTTCTTCCTCGTCCGGACCGACAAGGAAGCGAAGCAGCAGGAAGGGATTTCGTTCCTGCTGATCGACATGAAGTCGCCAGGCATCACTGTGCGCCCGATCATCACTTTGGGCGGCGAGCATGAGGTAAATGAGGTCTGGCTTGAGAATGTGCGCGTGCCTGTTTCCAATCGCGTGTACGAAGAGAATAAGGGCTGGACCTGCGCCAAATTCCTTCTCGCGCACGAGCGTACCGGGATTGCCGGCGTTGCTTCGTCGAAGCGCGGGATCGAAAAGATCAAGGCGATTGCCAAGGCTGAGCAGGATGGCGACCGCCCGCTGATCGCCAACCCCTTCTTCAAGCGCAAGGTTGCCGAGCTGCAGACCGACCTGACCGCACTGGAATTTACCGAGCTGCGCAGCCTTGCGGGCGAAGCCGCTGGACGCGGGCCGGGGCCGGAATCGAGCTTGCTCAAGATCAAGGGCTCCGAAATCCAGCAGCGGATTACCGAACTCGCGCTGGAAGCAGTCGGCCATTATGGCGCGCCCTATTTCCGCGGTTTCGGGGAAGGCGACAACGAGCACCCCATTGGTCCGGATTATGCCCACCGCGCCGCGCCGACCTATTTCAACGTCCGCAAGACAACAATCTACGGCGGCTCGAACGAGATACAGCGCAATATCATCGCCAAGATGGTTTTGGGGCTTTAGCCAACATTATTCGTCATCCTGAACTTGTTTCAGGATAACACACCACCGTGGCCCGTTATCCTGAAACAAGTTCAGGATGACGGGTTCAGGAAAAACGGAATTTCAATATGGACTTCACCTACACCGAAACCCAGACGATGATCCGCGACACGCTGTCGCGCTTCCTGGCCGACAGCTATGATTTCGACACCCGCCAAAAGTTCATCGCCAGCGAAGCGGGTCGCGATCCGGGCATCTGGAATGCACTTGCGACCGAACTCGGCATGCTGAGTGCGCCTTTTGCCGAAGAGCATGGTGGCCTCGGAGGCGGTGCCATCGAAAACGCGCTGATCATGGAAGAGATGGGCAAGGTGATGGCGATCGAGCCTTATCTGCAAACCGTTGTGATCGGCGGCGGTGCCCTGAAGGCCGTTGGCGGCGCCGTTGCCGACGCGGTGATCCCCGGCATCATCGGTGGCGAGACAATCATCGCCTTTGCCTATGCCGAACCGCAGGGACGCTATGATCTGGCCAACATCCGCACCACAGCTAAAGCCGATGGCGGCGGCTATGTGCTCAGCGGTCACAAAGGCGTGGTCTATTGCGCGCCCTGGGCAACGCATCTGCTCGTCACCGCCCGCACCGGCGGCGGCACACGCGAGCGGCAGGGCGTCGAGCTGTTTCTGATCCCGGCCAACCTGCCGGGCATCGTCCGCCGCGACTATCCGACCGTCGACGGCAACCGTGCCTCCGAAATCTATTTCGAAAATGTCGCGATCCCCGGCGATGCGTTGCTCCCCGGCGGGATCGACCTGATCGAACGCGTGGTCGATGAAGCCACCGTCGCAGTCTGCGCCGAGGCCACAGGCGTGATGGCAAAGCTGCATGAAGGCACGCTGGACTATGCCAAACAGCGCCAGCAATTCGGCCAGCCGATCGCGCGCTTCCAGGTGCTGCAGCACCGCATGGTCGACATGTTCATGGAGGTTGAGCAGGCCAAATCGATGACGCTCTATGCGACTTTGCACCTCGACAAGCCAGCGGGCGAACGCATGGCGGCGGTGAGTCAAGCCAAAGCCAAAGTCTCGCGCGGCGCGAATTTCGTCGGCCAAAACGCCATACAAACGCATGGCGGCATCGGCATCACGCAGGAATTGGCCATCGGCCATTATTTCAAGCGTGCGACGATGATCGAAAACCAGTTCGGCAGCGCCGACCATCATTATGAGCGCTTCGAGCGGCTGGCGATAGACGAGGCGGCGTGATCGAGTATCGCGCGCCGCGTGCGGATGAAGCAGAGGCTCTGGGCGCGCTCGGTCTCGCTACCTTTGTCGAGACCTTCGGCCATCTCTACAGTCCGGAAAATCTGGCGCTGTTCGAGCGCAATTCCTACGCGCCCGAAGTGATCGCCGCCGAAATGGCCAATCCCAATCGCCGCTACCTGCTGGCAGAGGATGAGGGCAGGCTGGTCGGCTATTGCAAGATTGGTTTCGACCAGACGCTGGACTATGACGCTGGCGACCAGAGGATTGCCGAGCTCAAACAAATCTATATCTACGCCAGCCATCAAGGCAGCGGCATCGCCCAGGTGCTGACCGATTGGGCGGTCGCCGAGGCTCGCGCTGCTGGAGCTGAAGCGCTTCTCCTGAGCGTTTATCACGACAACCCGCGCGGCCAGCGATTCTACGCGAAGAACGGCTTTGTGCATGTCGCCGACACCTATTTCATGGTCGGCAACCATCGAGATGACGAGTATCTCTATTTGAAGAGCTTGACCTAGCCCAAACCCGTTCGTGTCGAGCGAAATCGAGACGCTGCGCCCCTACGACGGGCCTCTCGACTACGCTCGAGGCGAACGGATTTCGGAGCTTGATTTTCCACAGATAAAATTTTTGTGCACTGCACAATAACCATTGACAATGTTGCGATGCAGCATTATTGTGCACTGCAACAGAAACGAGATGGTGTTTGGAACAATGGCAAGCAAAGCTGACGTGAAAGTAACCCCGGCGCAGAAGACTGCCGCCCCCAAGGTTGCGCCCGCAAAGGCCGAAGCCGCTGCCAAGCCCGCAGCTCCGAAAGTGGAGAAGCTGGTGACCAAGATCGTCTCGGTGGAAGAAAAACCCCTTACCGAAGGAGTCAAGAAAATGACCGATACCGTTGAAAAGACCGTCAAGGAAGCCCAGACCAAAGCAACCGATTTCTTCGCCGACATGCGCGAAAAGGCTGCTGAAGCCGCTGAAAAAGGCAAGAAGATCGCTGCAGACGCTGGCGAGTTCAACAAGGCGAACATCGAAGCGATGATCGAAGCCGGCAAGATTGCCGCCAAGGGTGCGCAGGATCTGGGCAAGACCAACCTGGAATATGCCAAGAAGAATTTCGAAGAAGTTCAGGCAATGGTCAAGGAAGTTACCAGCGTCAAGAACCCGACCGACTTTGTAAAGCTGCAGAGCGAATGGGCTCGCAAGGGCTTTGACACTGCGGTTGCGCAGGGTTCGAAGAACACCGAAGCTTTCGTCAAGCTTGCCAACGAGATGTTCCAGCCGATTTCCAACCGTTTCGCGGTTGCGGCTGACTATTTCAAGAAGGCTGCATAAGCTTTCCTGATATTGCTGCGGTCGCGGATAGCGCGCCTGCCCCCTCTCTCCTCTCCTCCTCGGAGGCAGGAAGGCCTGACGGGACCGGAGCAGAATGAAGGAGCCGTCCTCTCTAAAGAGAGGGCGGCTTTTTCATTAGCCCGCCCTTTTGGGTCGGGCGTAATCAATGTGCGTCACGAACAGCCCTTGCAGACTCGCCCCTGCTTCCTTTATCTCTGGTCTATGGTTTCAATCCAACCTTATGCGGGTCCGCCCGATGACGACGGCAACGACAGTGACGGCGGTGGCGATAGCGGTCGTGCCGGTGTCGGTCTTGCCACGCGCACCCGGCCCAAGACCAAAAAGCCCAGCCAGTACAAGGTGCTGCTGCTCAACGACGACTACACGCCGATGGAATTCGTCGTCCATGTGCTGAAAGCCTTCTTCCAGATGGACACCGAGCAAGCGACGCGGGTTATGCTGCATGTCCACCAGAAAGGCGTCGGGGTGTGCGGGATTTTCACCTATGAAGTCGCCGAGACCAAGGTGACGCAGGTCATGGACTTTGCCAAAAAGAACCAGCATCCGCTGCAATGCACGCTTGAAAAGGCGTGAGCGTTGCCCTGATTATCGGCGCGGGTGACGCAACCGGCGGAGCAATAGCCAAGGCCTTTGCGGCTGAGGGTTACACCGCATGCGTCAACCGTCGCCCGCGCCATGCCGATACACTGGAAGAACTGGCGCAGTCGATCCGCGACACCGGACATAATGCCCGCGCGTTCCCTGCGGATGCGCGTGATGAGGAGGCAATGGTTGCGCTTGTCGAAAGCGTGGAAAGCGATGTCGGGCCCATCGAGGTCGCCGTCTTTAATATCGGTGCCAATGTCCGCTTCGCCGTCACCGACACGACCGCGCAAGTCTATCGCAAGGTTTGGGAGATGGCCGCCTTTGCCGGTTTCCTGATGGGCCGCGAAGTCGCGAAACATATGATCGAGCGGCAAAAAGGGACCATCCTATTCACCGGAGCGACTGCCTCGATCCGCGGCGGCGCAGGCTTTTCTGCCTTTTCCGGAGCAAAAGCGGCGCTGCGTATGCTTGCCCAATCGATGGCGCGCGAGCTGGGGCCGCAGGGTATCCATGTCGCGCATGTGGTGATTGACGGCGGGATCGATACCGAGTTCGTGCGCGGGCTTAGGCCTGATTTCGACGAGGCGAAGGCCAACGACCTGGTGCTCTCACCCAACGCCATCGCTGCGGAATATGTAGCGCTGCACAAACAGCACCGCAGCGCCTGGACGCACGAGCTGGACTTACGGCCTTGGGGGGAAACGTTCTGATGACAAAAAGCTTTGAATTCCTGTTCGATTTCGGCGGCCCCAACAGCTATCTGACGCACAAAGTGCTGCCCGAATTTTGCGCGGCGAACGATGCCGAGGCCATCTACACCCCAGTCCTGCTGGGCGGGCTGTTCAAAATGACCAACAATCAGGCCCCGCTAATCCGCTATGCCGAAACGCCCGCAAAACGCGACTATGAGATGCTGGAATTCAACCGTTTCGTGAAAGCACACGACATCCCGTTCAAGATGAACCCCAATTTCCCGATGAACTCGCTGGCGCTGATGCGCGGCGCGGTGGCGGCGCAGCATCTGGGCTGCTTCATGCCCTATGTTGATGTCGTCATGACTGCGATGTGGGAAGAAGGAGCGAATATGGGCGACGCGGAGGTTGCGAAAACCTTGCTTGACGAGGCGGGGCTGGATAGCGCTGACCTGCTCGCCAAAGCGGAGGAACCGGCGGTCAAAGCCGAACTGGTGGCCAACACGGAAAAGGCTGTAGCGCGCGGTGCCTTTGGCGTACCGAC
>CAZSJE010000022.1:0-20834 GCA_964606835.1 uncultured Sphingorhabdus sp. | reverse complement strand
TCCTCGCGGAATCCCGGAACCAGATCATCGATGCTGTGACTGTTGCCGAACTGCGCCTGGTTGGCATGCCACCAGGCCGCACCGCTCAGCATTGCATTGTCCGCCGGTTTTGGTTTGGCAGGCGCGGTGCCGTTCAGCGCTGCCATCGTCCGTCCGCCCGGATCGACCCGGCCATCGGGATTGGCGATGCCGACAATCTGTTTCTGAAACGCGCGGATCGCGTCGATGCTTTTCTGCCCGCAATCGCCATCGACGAACAGCGCAGGCAGCCCCAGACCGTTGATGAAATTGTTGAGCAGCGTCTGCACGACGCGCACATCGGCCTTGTTATTCTGTCCGCCGGCCCCGACGGATTTGACGATATCGGGCATGGTCGCATTCCCTTCCTGCTGGTTGTTGCATGGTGCGACCCGTGCGTTTCATTCTATCGTGATTTCATATTCGGACAGCTTTGCCATCACTTCCTTGCGCTCGGCATATTTGGCCTTGAGCGCGGCGAGTTCGGCGTCGGTGCCGGTGCAAAGCTTGTCCATATTTTCCTTGAGGAAGCGCCCGCGCTCCTCGTCATAGGCCTCCTCCCCACGGAAATGGTCGCAGCCTTCGCGCTTTTCGACGAAAGCGGTGACATCGGCGGGGATGCTGGTTTTATCGGCAACCGCCTTTTCCGTCTGAGCTGGTGCGGCGGCGGCGGGAGCGGGCTCCGCCTTCTTCGCAACCTCCTGCGGCATTTGCGGCTTTGAACAGGCGGCGAGCGCCAACAGTGAGATTAATAGGCCGGTTTTCAGAACCATTTATTTTACATAGCATGATTCGACGGCGCGTGCAAAAGCATGGTAGACTTCTCGCGGGAGGCACGGGCGGATGGACCCCAACCGATTCAGTAAGCGCGACATGCTTCGGCTGGGCGTCGGGGCTGCTGCAGGGGCATTAGTCGGCCAACGCGCGTTGGCACAGGACAGCAGCCTGTTTGGCCTGCCGGTGCCCAAGGAAATCCTCGATATCATTCCGCGCAAGCCGCTCAACTACCTGCGCATTGGTGAGGCGGTTGTGCAGTTGGAGCGCGAGGCGGACAAGAAGGGCCTGCCGCAATCGCCGCTGGCGCTGGGCAAGGGGCAGTCGCTCGCCGACCTTGCCGATTCGCTGTATGAATTTGCCATGCCAAGGCTGGTGGCGCTGATCGACCGTAGTGAGGCGATCGACACGGACTTCGCGGACAAGGCAGGCGAGCTGCTTGCCGAGCTGCACCAGGGCCAGCATGAACTGCCTGAAGCGTTGCGACTTGCGCCTCCGCCCGCGCAATCGCTGGCCCGTGCTAAAGTTCGATACCTCGTCCAGCCCGAAGAGCCGCCGCCCGAAATCATCTTCGTCCCCGGGACGCCCGATTCCCCGCTACCGCCTGTGAAGGTCGACGTTGAGGTGCCGCCTGCCAAGGCAGACGTGGCGATCCCCGACGGCAATGAACCACTCGGCCCGCTCAGCCGCGCGCGCGACTATGCCAGCCTGAAAACCGAATATGGCAAGATGTTCCGCCGGATGGAGATACGCCCGCAATATGCCGACAAGGCCAATTGGCACCTGGAAATGATGCGCAACTCGCGCAAACGCTATGAAAGCGTTGGCGAGCAAACTGGCGTTCCCTGGTATTTCATCGCCGCCATCCATGCGCTGGAGGCCAGCTTCAATTTCCGCGCGCATTTGCACAATGGTGACTTTCCCCTGACTGCGCGCACCCGGCAGGTTCCTGCCGGGCGGCCGACCAAATGGCTGCCACCCTCCGATTGGGAATCGAGCGCGAAGGATGCGTTGAGGCTGCTGGGCTTCACCGGGCAGGAGGATTGGAGCCTCGAGCGCACACTTTACCGGCTGGAGGCGTATAACGGCCTAGGCTACCGCCGCCTTGGCGTGCCAACGCCCTATTTATGGTGCTTTTCCAACCTGTATGAGCGCGGCAAATATGTCGCCGACGGCAAGTTCAGCGCGACCGCCAAGTCGCAGCAATGCGGTGCGGCAGTGATGCTGAAACTGCTGGAAAATGCAGGCGAGATAAAGCTAGCCTCTGCCGACGCATAAGGAGAAAGCCCATGAAGATTCGCCTGTTCGCCCTTGCCGCATTGTTCACCACGACACCGCTATGCGCTCAGCAGGATTTCTCCAAGGTCGAGATAAAGCCGCAGCAACTTGCCCCCGGCGTCGCAGTGCTGTTCGGCGCGGGCGGCAATATCGGTGTGTCCTATGGCGAGGACGGCACCATCCTGATCGACGACCAGTTCGCGCCGCTGACCGAAAAGATCCAGAAGGCGGTGGCCGATCTGGGCGCGACCCCGGTCAAATTCCTGATCAACACGCATTGGCATGGCGACCATAGCGGCGGGAATGAAAATCTGGGCAAGGCAGGCGCAATCATCATGGCCCACGACAATGTCCGTGTGCGCATGGCGAGCGACCAGAAAACCCGCTTTGGCGAAGTCAAGGCCAGCCCGAAGGCGGCGCTGCCAGTTGTGACCTATGCCGAGGGGCTGAAGCTGCATCTGAATGGAGAAGAGGTTCGCGCCATTTCGGTGCCGCCTGCGCACACCGATGGCGACAGCATCATCCACTGGACAAAATCGAACGTCATCCACATGGGCGACCTGTTCTTCCACAAGATGAGCTATCCGTTCATCGACACCGGTAGCGGCGGCGATGTGCGAGGGGTGATCGGCGCGGCAAAGAAGGCGCTGGCAATGGCCGATGACCAGACGAAAATAATACCCGGCCATGGCGAAGTGGCGAGCAAGGCCGACTTGCAAGCCTATCACGACATGCTGGCTGCCATCGTTGGCAAGGTGGAAGCCGGGATCAAGGAAGGCAAGACGCTCGACCAGATCAAGGCGATGCGGCCCGCTGATGGTTATGGCGTGAACCCCAAGGGGTTCATTACCGCTGATGCCTTTGTCGAGACGGTATACGCCAATCTCAAGAGTTGATCTGGCCGATCTCGCTTCGCAATGCCGTGATCAGCGGCCTGACCTTTTTTAGCCGCGCTTCCTCGGAATCGAGGATCGCAGCGAAGGCCTTTTTCTTGAACGCCAGCACGCTATCCGGTGGCATGACGGCGCCGCCGGGTAGGGCCGACACAAGGATGTCGACCAATCGGTCCACACCGTGCAGCCGTCCCCACAGATAGTCATTCTCGCGATAGGCACGGCTAAAGAATGCGCCGAAATTGTTGAATTCGATGCCTTTCAACGTCGCTGCCGCACCACCCTTACGGATTGTTTGCGCATCGTCTGGCGAAATACGATCGACCTTGATCGGATCGAATTCGTCCAGTCCTTCGCCCTGCAAAAGCGGTAACGTGGCGATATCATAGAGTGTGTAGCCCAGATAGCCGAGCAACATTGCGCGCTTGGCATTATCGGGCAGGGCAGCGAGACCCGCATCAATGAAATCGTCGGTTGCAATGTCAATTGCAGCCAGCCCCCGCCGCTCGGCGAGCGCATCGAGCAGCGTGCCGGGCCTGTTCACGCCCTGCTCGACTGCCTCCCGGATGGCTGGCCCCAGATATTCGGTGGTCTCGCTTTCGAAATATCCGGCAAGCGCTGCGTAGATCGCATCGCGCAAATCGTCGGCGGTATCGGCGGATACGTCCTCCAGCCCCTCGACCTCCTCGGTCAGGCGGCGGGTGAGGAATTGCAGCCGCCGGATGCGGAAACGCACATCCTGCTCGCGGAAGAAAGCGATGGTCGGGCTTGCAAGCACCTTTCCCTTGTCGCCGGTAACCCGGTCGAGCCCGCGTGCGCATATTTCGTTCCACAAGGCATGGCGCAGCTTGCGGAAATGTTCGGGCGGTCCATCGGGCCAGACGCGTCGCGCCGTCGCCATGATATCGTCTAGCACGCTGGACAACCGCAAATGCGCATAGGCGGGATAGGCATAGCCGGTCGCACCCGCCGATTTTTCCAGCATCATCTGCCGCCATTTCGCCAGCCGCGCAGGATTGGGCTTCGAGAGGAACCAGGTCTTGCCCAGCATCGCCTCGATCATCCGCTCGACTTCGTCGTGCAGATGCTCGGTCACCTCACGCATCCGGCCGATACGTTGCGAGCGGCCCTCAATCGCGGTCAGGCTATCACGGATCGGCTGTTCGCGCGGAATATCGCTGGTCGCGCCAAAGATGGTGGCGAAAAAGCCGGGCGGTTTGGGCGCGCCGCTGTCCTCGGCCTTTCCGCGTCGCAGGCGGAAGCTGGGCAGGCCCGGCTTGGGGTCGATATAGACAAAGCGCCGGTCTACCTCGCGCCGCGCGGGGCGGTTGCGCAGCGCGCTGATCGCCTGCTGGAACGGGGCATTGGCAAGCACCGAACCATCGATCAGGAAGGTATCATCCGCGACCCCTGCGGCGAATTGCTGCGGCAACACGCGCTTGATGAAAGCCTCGCGCCCATCCCATTCCACGCGCCTTGCTTTCAACAGCCCATCCAGCTCGCGCACGGCAAAGGGTGGGAATGCACCGGGAAAGCTTGCGGTCGCGCGCGCGGCAAAGACCAGTTCGGCGATATGGGCTAGTTCGTGCGGCTGATGTCCGCGTGTGGAGAAACCGATGGTGATGCGATGCTCGGTCTCGCTGACATTTGCCGGGCTGTTCAGATGAAGCTGTTCAGCATGGCCATGGAAATCGGTCACGGTCACAAACAGGTCGAGCGGCTGGTTTGCGGGTAGCAGGCTGGGCTGATTGCCTGCCGTTCCCGCCATTGTCTGTAGCGCATCAAGCAGCAACCGGGAGAATCCGCGACCGCCAAACGGCGGCTGGAACCAGCGGGCGCGGACGAAGCGGGAGAGTTTGGTGGCTACCTCGTCCTGCGCTTCCTCGGCCACTGTGCGCTCAACCGCACCACCCTTTCGCCGCAGGATCGCCCAGGCAATCGGCGTCGCCCAGAATTTGGAAAAGCGCGACAGCGGCCGCGCGTCCGGATCGATCAGCGTCTCGACATCGGCATTGCGCAGCCACAGGTCGGTCAGCGGCTCCAGCGACTGGCCGCTGGTGATGGCTTGTGCCAAGAACACGCCGTTGATCCCCCCCGCGCTGGCCCCTGCGATAATATCGGTGAGAACGCGCATGCGCACGCCGGAGACCTTCGCCATTTCGGTGATCAGATCAAGGTAGACGCTCTCGCTGCCACCAGCCCCCTCGCTGCCGTCATGGAATGCGCGGCTGGCACGGTTCAGATGCCATATCTCGCGGGTGATGCCATGCATGTAAACGGCGAGACTCACCCCGCCATAGCAGATCAACGCCAGCCGCAGTTCCTTCTCGCGCATGGATACAGCTGTGGCAGCGCCGCGCAATCGAAGCAAGGCTGTAGCCCCTCTCCCGGCTTTGAAAGCAAGTTTCGGGACGCACCGCCTTTCGCGCGCGGCTATTCAGGAGGCATCATAGCAAGAAGGAATGCAAAATGACCTACCGAATTAGCGGCCTTTCCCCGCAACCTTTCGCGCATCTGATCGGAGCAGATGATGCGACGCTCGCCAATCATGGCGCGATCCGCGTAACGGCGGGGGCTGACAGGGGCTGGCCATGCCGGATCAGTCTGGAGGATGCTCATGCGGGGGAGAGACTGATCCTGCTCAACCACATCAGCCATGATGTTGCGACGCCCTATCGTTCGGCCTATGCTATTTATGTGCGCGAAGGGGCCAATGAATCAGCCGCCTATTGCGATCGGACACCGCCGGTATTTGACGGGCGCACGATGGCCTTTCGCGCATTCGATGCAACCGGCATGTTGCGCAATGCCGCGCTTGCCCTCCCCGGTGAGGCGGACGCCAAAATCCGGGCGCTGTTCGATCAGCAAGAAATAGCCTATATCCATGCCCATAATGCCGCGCATGGCTGTTTTTCGGCGCGGATCGACAGGACGACCGATGATTGACTTCGATTCTGCCTGGGCTGCCGTGCTTCGCCGCGACAGGAGCTTTGACGGGCGCTTTGTCACTGGCGTGCTGACCACTGGCATTTACTGTCGGCCCAGCTGTGCCGCCCGCCATCCTGCGCGCGGCAATGTTCGCTTTTTCGAAAATGGCGCTGCGGCGGCAGCGACCGGTTTGCGGGCATGTAAGCGCTGTCTGCCTGATGATGTCGGGCGCGATGAAGTGGCGGTGGCAAGGGCGTTGGAATTGCTTGGAGGTGAAGAGCCACCTGCGCTGGACGAACTGGCCAATGCGGTCGGCTATGCCCCGCATCATTTTCACCGGATGTTCAAGCGCGCGACCGGCGTGACCCCTGCTGCCTACGCACGTGCGCAACGCGCCAAACGGGCCGAGAAAGCGCTGTCGACCAATGGTCGCGTTACCGATGCGATTTATGATGCAGGCTATTCGGGGCCAAGCCGCTTCTATGCCGAAACGAAAGGACGATTGGGGATGACGCCAAGTGCATGGAAAAATGGCGGGGCAGGGGCAGTGATCCGATGGGCGCTTGTCTCGACGTCGCTGGGCAAGATGCTGGTGGCGGCAACCGAGAAGGGCATTTGCCGACTGTCGTTCGATGAGGACGAAAGCGGATTGGCTGCGCGTTTCCCAAGGGCGGAAATCCTTCCTGCCGACGATGCTATGACAGAATTGGCCCGGCGCGCGGTTGCCGCAGTCGAAAACCCGGCACGGATGCCCGACCTGCCACTTGATGTCGCAGGAACGGTCTTTCAGGAGGCGGTCTGGCAGGAACTGCGCCGCATCCCCGTCGGTGAAACGCGCAGCTATGCCGATATCGCTGCAGCAGTCGGCAAGCCGAAGGCAGTGCGCGCGGCGGGGTCTGCCAATGGCGCGAACAATGTGGCTGTGCTAATCCCCTGCCACCGCGTCGTCCGCAGCGACGGTTCGCTTGGCGGCTATGCTTACGGGCTGGAACGCAAACAGGTCTTGCTGGAAAGGGAGAAAGTTGCATGAACGCCAATGCTGAAGCTCTGGGTAAGCTGCATGTCCCTGGCAAGCCGCTGATCCTCTATAATATCTGGGATGCAGGAAGCGCCGCAGCCGTGATCAAGGCCGGGGCAAAGGCGATTGCCACGGGCAGCCATGGAGTGGCCAATGCCCATGGTTTCAAGGATGGCGAAACCCTCCCGCTGGAGGTCGTGTTTGCCAATCTGGCGGAGATCGTGGCCATTACCGACCTGCCCGTGACGATCGATCTGGAGGCTGGCTATGGCGCGACACCTGACGCGGTAGGCGCGGTTGCTGCCCAAGCCGCAGCCACGGGTGCTGCTGGCTGCAATTTGGAGGATAAGGACCCGGCCACACGGCGGTTGTTCGACACCGCAGACGCCGCCGCGCGCTACAAGGCAGCAGCGTCGGCTGGCCTCTGGATCAATGCCCGCGCCGATCTGTTCATTGTTACTCCGCCTGCCGACCATGACGAAGGCGTCGCGGATGCCTTGCTGGAACGCGCAAAGGCCTATGCCGATGCAGGCGCGAACAGCCTTTTCGTGCCGTTCGTCACCGATCCCAAGCTGATCGGCAGGATTTGCGAGCGCTCGCCGCTGCCGGTCAATATCCTGATGAGTCCGGGCACGCCAGACCACCGCACATTGGCGCAACTGGGCGTCGCGCGGATCAGCCATGGCCATTATCCCTGGGCGCAGGCAATGGCCGATCTGGAAGGCTATGCCAAGCAGGTCTTTGATCTGTATGGATAGATTTGCCGTGCGTTAACGCGTCGCGCTTTAGCGTGCCAAAACGAAGCACATCATAGTTTTACCATCCTGACCGGGCAATCCTAACGGTCTGTTCACCCTTTTTCGCCATACGAACCCGGAGACTGCGGCATTTGTCGCTTGTCTCGAGACTGCGGGGGCGCGGATTTGCTGCTGCACGAAAGGGTTACGTGATGGGTCTATCGTTGAAAAACAAGGCATTGCTGGCGGTCGGCGTCAGCAGCATCGCAATTAGCGGTTGCTCTTCCATGGGCAGTTCAAACTTGCCGTCCGCTCCCTCTATTCCTTATCAGCAACAGGGCAGCGAAGAATATATCATTGGTCCGCTCGACCAGATCCAGATTTTTGTCTGGCGCAATCCGGAGCTTGGCGGGACGGTGCAGGTGCGCCCCGATGGCCGCATCACGACGCCGCTGATTACTGACATGCCCGCGGCCGGCAAGACCGCAACGATGCTGCAACAGGATATCCGCCTACAGCTGTCGCAATATATCAACGATCCGATCGTGTCGGTCATCGTCAAGGAATTTGCCGCGACCAACAGCCAGCAGATCCGCATTGCGGGCGCAGGCGTCGGCAAGCCTGCCTCCGTTCCCTACCGCGCTAACATGACGCTGCTTGATGCAATCACGGCAGTCGGCGGGATTTCGGAATATGCCGCAGGCAACAAGGCGCGGCTGCAGCGGGTCGACCGCAATACCGGGCGGATGCAGGAATATGGGCTTAAGATCAACGACTTGCTGCGCAAGGGCGATACGCGCGCGAACGTGATGCTGCAGCCGGGCGACGTCATCATCATCCCTGAAAGTGCATTCTGATCGGCGGTTCGCGCCCCGTGCAGACAGGAAACGAACGAGCGATATGAACGGCCTTTACGACGAACTGCGGTTGGCGATCCACAGCATCTGGAACCGGCGCTGGCTGGCGCTGGGGATTGCCTGGGGACTGTGCCTGGTCGGTTGGCTGGTCGTCGCCATGATCCCCAACAGTTATGAGTCCAAGGCACGGGTGATGATCCGTACGCAGGGGCTTTTGAACGAAAAGGTCGGCATTACCGCTGGCGAACAGCGCAAGGTGGTCGAACGGCTGGGCCAGACGCTGAACAGCAGCGACAATCTGGCGAAGGTTGTGCGCGGGACCGATCTGGGCCGTACCGTTGCGTCCGATGCCGAGTTGATCGGCAAGATTTCGTCGCTGCGCAAGAATATCGAGGTCAAGTCGGACATTAACAACGACAATATCTTCACCATCACCGCTACCCAGCCGACACCGAAGGATGCGCGCGATGTTGTGCAGAAACTGATCGATGTTGCCGAAGAAGACAGCATTGCAGGCGACCGCAAGGACACCAGCACGTCGCTGCGTTTCCTCGACAAGCAGTTGGAGCAGATCCAGAAGAAGCTGCAGGATGCCGAGGCGAAGCGCGTCGCGTTTGAGACCAACAATCTGGGCATGCTGCCCGGTGTCGGGTCGGTGTCGGCGCGAATGGAGGCAGCGCGCGCGGAACTCGGCCAGATCGATTCGCAGCTGATCCAGGCGCGCAGCGCGCTTGCCGCACTCAACAGCCAGTTGGCCGGAACCCCTGCCATGATGACCACGCCCGGCGCTGGTGGCGGCGGTGGTGGCGGCAACTCGGCACTTGCGCAGGCGCAGGGCGATTTGGCGGCGATGCGTGCGCGCGGGCTGACCGACAATCACCCCGATGTAATTTCAGCCAAGAACCAGATCGCCATATTGAAAACGCAGGGCGGCGGCGGTGGTTCCAGCGGCGGCGGCAGTTTCAAGACGCCGAACCCGGCCTATGCCTCGCTGCAATCGATGCGGGCCGAGCGCGAGGCTTCGGTCGCAGCGCTCACCGCGCGCAAATCGGCGTTGCAGTCGGACATGGCTGGCTATGCTGCGAAACAGACCGCAGAACCCGGCGTTGCTGCCGAATATGAGCGCATCAACCGCGATTATGAGGTGCAGAAAGCGCAATATGACAAGCTGCTGACCGACCGCGAGGAAATCCGCCTGCGCGGGCAGGTCGGCGCGCAGACCGATGCGGTTCAGTTTCAGGTGATTGAGCAGCCCTTGATTGCCAAGGCCCCGGCCTCGCCCAATCGCCCGCTGTTTCTTGCAATGGTGCTGCTTGCGGGCCTCGGTGCTGGTGCTGCGACGGCCTTTGCACTTGGGCACCTCCAGACCAGCTATCCGACTGCCGCCAAGCTGGAGCGTGCAAGCGGCCTGCCGGTGATCGGGTCGATCTCGCAAATGCTGACGGGCGAACAGCGTGTGGAGCGCAGGCGCAAAATGGCTCTCTTTTTTGCCGGGGCCGGAGGCCTGGTCGGCGTCTATGCGCTGCTCAATGTGGTCGAATTTGTCCAGCGTGCGTTCGCATGACGGGGAACGGAAACATGAACAAACACACCCCCATCAAGCCACCCGCTTCGCTCCTCGAGCGTGCGAATGAAATGTATGATTTTGGCGCAGCGCTGCGCGGTGGTTCACCGGTGTCCGCGCCGGTGCACGATCCCGTGCCGCCAACGGTCGCTGCTCCGGTAGCACCTCCTCCGGTGTCCGCGCCTGCTTCCATGGCACCTGCGCCGCTGCCCAAAAGCAACCGCTTTGCGACGATCGACCGCGACCGGCTGCGCGCCTCCAATTTCATCGATCCTGACGGCCCGGTCACAGGACTTTCGGAGGAGTTTCGCATTGTAAAGCGCCAGCTTCTCCTGGCCGCGCGGGGCGGCAAGGGGCTGGAGCCGATCGACCGCGGCGAGCGCATATTGATCTGTTCAGCACATCCCAATGAGGGCAAGACATTCTGCGCGATCAACCTCGCGCTGTCGATGGCGTCGGAAAAGGACAATCGCGTCCTGCTGGTCGATGCCGATTTCGCCAAGCCCAGCGTGCTGGCGCGGCTGGGCATTCCCGGCAGCCCGGGCCTGATGGATGCGCTTGCCAACCCTTCGGTCGATGTCGAGGATTATGTCATTGCGACCGATGTAGATGGGCTGTCAATCCTGCCCGCTGGCGCGCAGACCAACCAGGATACCGAATATCTGGCAGCCTCGCGCGCGGCCCAGGTGCTCGACCAGCTGACCGCGCACGACCCGGCGCGGATCGTCATTTTCGATTCTCCCCCCGCGCTTGCCGCCTCGCCCGCTTCGGTGCTGGCGCTGCTCGTGGGGCAGACCGTGGTTGTGGTGCACGCCGATGTCACCACCGACAGCGCGCTGCGCGATGCTCTCAGCCTGCTCTCCGGCTGTGAGCATATTCAATTGATGCTCAACAAAGCCAAATTCTCTCCCACCGGACGCAAGTTCGGCAGTTACTACGGATATGGAGCATGATCATGCACAACCGGAAAACCCTGAAAATTTCGATGCTTGTCGGGATCGCGCTGTTCGCGCTGCCCACGGCTGCATCGGCACAGCAGATCGCGTCCGACTGGTCGCCGATGGATGATGGCGAGGCAGCCTCTACCTATGCGCCGACCGAGGAACCGGCAGCCGCCAGGGCCGACCGTCCCGTCGTTGACGTAACTCCCTATCTGGAAGTCCAGCAGATCCTGTTTGCCGACCTGGACGGTGGTCGTGACATCCTGACCTATACGACCGTGGCGGCAGGCGTCGATGCTGCGATTGCGACGCGCCGTGCCGAGGCGCAGGTCAGCCTGCGTTACGAACGCGTGATCGGCTATGACGACCAGGTCGAGGACCAGGACATTGTCAGCGGCGTTGCCCGCGGCTCTTTGGCTGTTACCCGTAATTTGAGCCTTGAAGCCGGCGCGCTCGCCACCCGTTCGGGCCTCGACGCGCGTGGTCCCAGCCGGGGCAGTTTCCAGCCCTTTTCCGACAATGTGACGCAGGTCTATTCGGTCTATGCCGGGCCGACCTTTAGCGCGCAGTCAGGCGACCTCTCGGTGGGTGCCGCCTACCGCGTTGGCTATACCAAGGTCGAGAGCGGCGACGCCGGTCCGTTGCCGGGCGGCCAGACCCCAGTCGATATTTTCGATGATAGCGTCAGTCATGCGGCATCGGCTTCGGTTGGCATGCAGCCCGGCACGCTGCCCTTCGGCTGGACGGTCAGCGCCGGTTATGCGCGCGAAGATGCCAGCCAGCTCGATTCGCGCTTTGAGGATATCTACGGTCGCGCCGATGTGATCGTGCCGATCACCGATACGCTCGCTGCGGTCGGGGGTGTCGGCTATGAAAAGGTGAAGGTCAGCGAGCGTGACGCGTTGCGCGATGCGTTGGGCAATCCGGTAGTCCGTCCCAATGGGCGGCTGGTTACTGATCCGAATTCGCCGCGCCTTGTTGCTTACGAATCGGACGGCCTGATCTGGGATGCGGGCGTACTCTGGCGTCCTAGCCGTCGGACCACGCTGGAGGCGCGCTATGGCCATCGCTATGGCAGCGACACCTATATTGGCAGCTTCACCTACACGCCCAATGACCGGATGGGCGTGAATGTCGCGGTCTATGACACGGTCCAGGGCTTTGGCAGCTCGATCAACGATACGTTGGCCAGCCTGCCGACGTCGTTCAACAGCAGCCGGAACGCGCTGACCGGCGATCTGAACAGCTGCGTCTTCTCCGCGCGTGGCGGCAATTGCTTCAACAACGCGCTGCGCACCGCAAGCTCGGCAACCTTCCGGTCACGCGGCGTGCAGGCGTCGATTTCTGAAACCAATGGTCCATGGAGCAGCGGTCTCGGCATCGGTTACGACCGTCGCAAATTCCTTGCTTCCGCGCTTGGCGGACAGGGGCAGATTGCGGGGCTGATCGAGGAGAATTACTATCTCTCCGGCTATCTGGGCCGCGAACTCGACCGCCGTTCGAGCATCGCCACCAATTTCTATGGCAGCTTTAACGATCCCGGTCAGGCGGGTGCGCCCGACAGTTACGGTTTTGGCACAAACGTCGCCTATTACCGGAATATCTGGCGTGGGCTTTCGGCCAGTGTTGCCGCCGGGATCGACACTTACAAGGTTGAGGATTTCGAGCAGGATGTGACTGCCTCGGCGCTTCTCGGCCTGCGCTACAGCTTCTGATTGGATCAACGATGTACGATCAATATTACAGCTTTACCGGACGCCCGTTCCAGCTGACGCCCGATCCGCATTACTATTTCGAAAGCGTGACGCACAGAAAGGCTTTGTCCTATCTGGGCTATGGCCTGGCGCAGGGTGAGGGCTTTATCGTGATTACCGGCGAGGTCGGCGCGGGCAAATCGACCCTGGTAAGCCATTTGATGCAGACCATCGACAAGGCGCGGCTGACCGCTGCGACCATTGTCACCAGCCAGCTGGGTGGTAACGACATGGTGCAGATGACCGCCGAAAGCTTTGGCATCGACACGCGAGGTCTCGACAAGGCAGCTGTGCTGAAGGCGATCGAGAATTTCCTCCATGCCGAGGCGCGTGCCGGACGCCGCTGCCTGCTGGTGGTCGATGAGGCGCAGAATCTGGCCATCGATGCGCTGGAAGAGTTGCGGATGCTGTCGAATTTTCAGCTTGGCGCATTGGCACTGCTGCAGATTTTCCTGCTCGGCCAGCCCGAGTTCCGCGACCTGGTACAGCAATCGCCTGCGCTGGAGCAGTTGCGCCAGCGGATTATCGCTACGCATCATCTTGATGCCATGGATGCCGATGAGGTTGAGCCCTACGTCATGCACCGGCTGGCAAAGGCGGGCTGGAGCGGGCGGCCGAAGCTGACGCCAGAAGCCTTCGACGCGCTGTACGACGAAACCGGCGGTGTGCCGCGCAAGCTGAATGCGCTAATGAACCGCACGCTGTTGATGGGTGCGGTCGAAAAGCTCGATACGCTCGATGGGGCGCTGGTCTCGGCGGTGATTGCCGATATGGCGGGCAAGCCGTTTGAATATGAAGCGCCGCTGTCTGCGCATGGCGCGGTTGCGATGGCTGCACCGGAAGCCGTTCCGGCTGAGGAGATTGAGGAGCCGGAGGTCGTTGCTACGGTTGAAGAAGCGCAGGCAGTGATCGAAGCGGTTGAGGCCGAAGATGTGCTTGAACTGCCCAGCGCTTCGGTGATTGCACTTTCAACCCCGATGGCTGTCGAGGCACCCGCGGCAGACGCCGAAACCATGAATGCGCTGCACGCACGTGTCGAACGGCTGGAAGCGCGCGTAGCGCAGGCCGATGCCAATATGCGCCGCGTCCTTGCGCTCGTCACCGATTGGGTCGAAAAGGACAATCAGTCGCTTGCGGCGGAAATCCGGAATATCCGCGCCGCCTGAACACAGGGGAATAGCTGGTGCGCAATGCACTATCCGTTGACGTCGAGGACTGGTTCCATGTCGGCGCTTTCGAGAATGTGATTTCGCGCGAAGATTGGCGCGGGCTGGAATGCCGTGTCGAGCGCAACACCGATGCGCTGCTCGCCATGTTCGATGATGCCGGGATCAAAGCGACCTTTTTCACGCTTGGCTGGGTGGCCGAACGCTATCCGCGGCTGATGCGGCGGGTGGCCGACGCAGGCCATGAGCTGGGCAATCACGGGTCTGAGCATGACCGCGTCTTCACGCTTGGCCGCGAACGCTTTGGCGCCGATATCGACCGCGCGCGCAAGGTGATCGAGGATGCGAGCGGCGCGAAGGTCAGCGGTTACCGTGCACCGAGCTTCTCGATCGACCAGCGCACGCCCTGGGCGCACGAGGTGCTCGCCGAACAGGGCTACGCCTATTCCTCCAGCGTCGCGCCGGTCAAGCACGACCATTATGGCTGGGCCGAGGCCCCGCGTTTTGCCTTCAGGCCGGTGGCAGGATCGGAGCTGATCGAGATACCTGTAACCACCGCAGAATTTGCTGGGCGGCGGCTGGCGGCTGGTGGCGGTGGCTTTTTCCGGTTGCTGCCCTACCAGTTTTCCAGATGGGCGATCCAGCAGGTCAATGGCGATGAAAAGCGACCAGCGATCATCTATTTCCACCCCTGGGAAATCGACCCCGGCCAGCCGCGCGTCGCCAATGCGCCGCTTAAATCGAAGCTGCGCCATTATACCAAGCTGAAGGCGATGGCACCCAAGCTGAAGCGGCTGATGGGCGATTTCCGCTGGGATCGATTAGACGCTGTGGTTGAGGCCGAGCGGGAGCGGATGGAATGAACGCGCCCTTGCTCCATGAGCGCGCGGTGGTGCGCAGCGTTGATCTCGTTGATGCCAATGAGTGCGCGCGGATCGACGCCTTTGTCATGCAGCATCCCGATTCGACGCCCTTTCACCTGAGCGCGTGGATGAAAGGCGTCGAGGCGGGAACCGAGCAAAAGGCGCATATGCTGGTTGCCGAAAGCTTGGGTGGAGAGATTGAGGGCGTGCTGCCCGTTCATGCGGTTGGTTCGCCTCTGTTTGGACGGGCGATGGTATCGAGCGGCTTTGCCGTGGGCGGCGGCATCCTTGCTTCCAGCCAGGGCATTGCCGAACGGCTGGCCGATGCCGTCTGGGAGTTGGCAAGGGCGAACAAATGCCCGTCAGTCGAACTCCGCGGCGGCGCGCTGCCGCATGGGTCGTGGATCGTCAAAAGTGAGGCCCACGCCAATTTCGCGCGGCCCCTGACCCCTGACGATGAGGCCGAATTGCTCGCCATCCCGCGCAAGCAGCGCGCGGAGGTGCGCAAAGGACTGGACAAGGGCCTCGCAATCGAAACCGGCAATGGCCCGCGCGATCTCGATTGGCATTACCGGGTCTATTCGGAAAGCGTCCGCAACCTTGGCACCCCGGTTTTTCCCAAGGCGTTGATGGCGGAGGTCATTAAGGCCTTCTGCGATGACGCCGATATTCTGACGGTGCTTGCGGACGGCAAGCCGGTGGCCAGCGTTCTCAGCCTCTATCACAAGGGCGCAGTCATGCCCTATTGGGGTGGCGGTGTTTGGGATGCTCGGGCTTTGCGCGCGAATGACCTGATGTATTTTGCGCTGATGAACCATGCGCGTCGGCGCGGCTGCGTGGCATTTGATTTTGGCCGGTCGAAGGTTGGGTCGGGCGCGTATCATTTCAAAAAGAACTGGGGTTTCGAACCCCAGCCTTTGTCTTATGCTGTGCGCACGGCCGATGGAGCGGAGCCGCGCGACATCAATCCCAACAGCCCCAAGTACAAAGCGCAAATCGCGCTGTGGCAGAAACTGCCTCTGCCTGTCGCGAACCTGATCGGCCCCTGGATCGCCAAAGGGCTGGGCTGATGCGCGAGATATTGTTCCTTGCCCACCGCGTTCCCTGGCCGCCGGATCGCGGCGACAAAATTCGTTCTTTCCATATCCTCAATAAACTTAAGACTATGGCCCCGGTGCACGTGGGGGCCTTCGCCGATGATTCGCGCGATATCGAGTGCGCGGAGGCCGAGCGGACGGGTTTGGCTTCGCTCCATGCCGAGCTGCGTGACAAGCCGGTCTGGTTGGCCGGGATCGAGGCGCTGGCGCGTGACAAGCCGGTTTCGCTGACCAGCTTCGGTTCGCGGACGATGCAGGACTGGGTGTACGAGCGGCTGGCGACCCGGTCGATCAGCCATATCTTCGTCTTTTCAGGGCAAATGGCGCAATATGTGCCTGCGGATTTCAAGGGCCGCGTGATCATGGATTTCGTTGATGTCGATAGCGCCAAGTTTGAAAGCTATGCGGGCGAAGGTGGGGGCTTCATGGCGTGGATCAACGCGCGCGAGGGCAAGAAGCTGGCTGCGTTCGAAGCCGATTTTGCCCAGCGCGCCGGTGCCTGCCTGCTTGTCAGCGAGGCGGAGGCACGGCTGTTCCGCGAACGCAGCGGGGCGAGCAATGTCAAAGCCTTGGGCAATGGCATCGACACTGTGTTTTACGATCCGGCGGCGAAATTCAAAAAGCTCCATCCGGTGTTCCCCGATCCGCTGATCGTCTTCACCGGGCAGATGGACTATCGCCCAAATATTGAGGCCGTCGCGGATTTTGCGCATAATGCAATGCCAGCCATCCGCGCCGCGCATTCCGAAACCACCTTTGCCATAGTCGGGCGCAACCCGACCGAGGCGGTTTCGGCGCTCTCCGTCTTGCCGGGCGTGCAGGTGACCGGCGCGGTCGATGATGTGCGCACATGGCTGTCCGGGGCGGATGTCGTGGTGGCGCCGTTGCGCATCGCGCGCGGTATCCAGAACAAGGTGCTTGAGGCCATGGCGATGGCGCGGCCTGTTGTTGCGTCTTTTGCGGCAGCGGAAGGGATCAAGGCGACCAAGGGCAAGCATTTGCTGGTGGCGAAGGATGTCGCAGCGGAGGCCAAGGCGGTGATTGAGCTGCTCTCCGACCCTGACCGGCGGTTGGCGCTGGGTGCCGCAGCGCGCGCGCATGTGATGGACCATTATGGCTGGGATGGGCAGTTGGCCCCGCTTGATGGTGTAATGCGGTGATAAGTCGGGCTTGGCGAAGGGAGTATATTTGGCTCGGCATCGGCTGGGCCATCATCCTCGCCCTGTTCTGGCGTGATGCGGCGGACATGGCGGCGATCTGGTGGGACAGCTCGACCTTCAACCACTGCCTGCTGATCCTCCCGATCCTGTGGTGGCTGGTCGACCAGCGGAAGGAAGCGTTAGCGCAAATCGAACCGCGTGCTTGGGTGTCAGGTCTTCTCTGGCTTGGCGCGGGGGCATTTGGCTGGCTGCTCGGGGACGCCGCGGGGGTCGCTCTCGCACGGCATGCGGGCCTCATCATGATGCTGCAAGGCGCAGTCGCCACATTGCTTGGCCCCAATGTGGTTCGTGCGCTGCTCTTCCCGCTCTTCTACAGCCTGTTCCTGATCCCCTTTGGCGAAGAATTTGTCCCCGCGCTGCAAACCGTGACCGCCAAAATGTGCATGTGGTTGTTGAGCCTGACGGGCATTCCCGCACATATCGAGGGCATCTATATCTCCACCCCGACCGCGTTGTTCCGCGTGGCGGAGGCCTGTTCGGGGGTGAAGTTCCTGGTTGCGATGGTGGCGCTCGGTGCGCTGGTCGCCAATCTCTGTTTCAATGGCTGGTGGCGGCGCGCGGCCTTCATGGCGGCATGCGTCGTTATCCCGATCATCGCCAATGGCCTACGCGCTTTTGGCACCATCTATATCGCGCATCATGGCAACACCGATTTCGCCGCGAGTTTCGACCATGTGTTTTACGGCTGGATATTCTTCGGGATTGTCATCGCGCTGGTGCTGGGCGCGGGTTGGCCGTTTTTCGATAAGGCCGCAGATGCACAACCAGTGGACCCGCTAAAGCTGCAAGGACCGGTTCGGCTTCCGCTATCGGCCAAGGCTGCGCTGCCCGTTTTGCTGGCCATTGTTGCGCTGCCCTTTGCCTGGTCGACATTGGTTGGCGCTCAGGCGCCTCCCGTGCCTGCCCAGATCGCTCTTCCCGAAGTCCCCGGCTGGCAACGCGTCGATTATCGGCCGCAGCGCTGGTGGAAGCCGCAATTCGCCGACACCAGCCATGAACTGATGGGCCGCTATCGCAATGCGGCGGGGCAGGAGGCCGATCTCTATGTCGCCGTTTACGACCGCCAGAGCGATGGCCGCGAACTGGTGGGCTATGGGCAGGGTGCGGTTGGGCCGAACAGCAAATGGTCTTGGATCGAAAGTTGCACTAACCCGCCGTCGGGCAAGTGTGAGCGCATAAGCGCGGACAACAAGGCATTGCGCGAAGTGCTGAGCTATTACCGGGTGAACGGCATAACCAGCGGTTCGGGCAGCCGGGTGAAGCTCGCCACGATGAAGGCGCGACTGCTCGGCGGCGACCAGCAGGCAGTGGCGGTGCTGGTCTCGGCGGAGCGCAACGGCAAGGTCGAGCCGCGCCCTGCCATCGATGCCTTTGTCAAATCCTTGGGCGATATCGACAAACTGGCTGACCGCGCCGCCGGTTTGGACTAAGGCCCCGCATCATGTGCGGTATTGCAGGCATTTTTCACGTCGAAAGCTCCAAGCCCGTTGACCCGGAACGGGTGCAGCGAATGATCGACGCCATGCCGCATCGCGGGCCTGACGGTTCGGGCATATGGACCGCGCCCGGCATCGGCCTTGGTCATTTGCGACTGTCGATCATCGATCTTGGCGGTGGCGCGCAGCCGATGCTGTCCGAGGATGAGAGCCTGGTCCTCAGCTTCAACGGCGAGATCTACAATTTCCTCGAACTGCGCAAGGAGTTGGAGGTGCTGGGCCACCATTTCCGCACCGACAGCGACAGCGAGGTCATATTGGAGGCCTATCGCCGCTGGGGGCCGGACAGCGTGGCGCGGCTGAACGGTATGTTCGCCTTTGCACTCTACGATGTGCCCAAGCGGCAATTGCTGCTGGCGCGCGACCGGCTGGGGGTGAAGCCGCTTTACCATGCGGCACTCGCCGACGGCAGCATCATCTTTGGGTCCGAACTGAAGGCATTGCTCGCGCACCCCGCGTTGCGCCGCGAACCGGATTTGGCGGCGGTGGATGACTATCTGGCCTTTGGCTATGTCCCCGATCACACCTGCATCGTTTCCGGTGTCGAGAAATTGCCTGCGGGCCACTATTGGCTGCTGACCCAGGGCAAGACCCCTCCGCGCCCGCAGAAATATTGGGACCTGGATTTCTCCCAACGCGTGAAGGGCAGCGAAGCGGAGTTGCAAGAGGAACTGCTCCGCCTGATGCGGCAGGCTGTGCTCAGCCGCATGGTTGCGGATGTGCCATTGGGCGCGTTCCTGTCCGGCGGCGTGGACAGCAGCAGCGTCGTCGCGTTGATGGCGGAAGCTTCGCGCGTGCCGGTGAAGACCTGCTCGATCGGTTTTGACGTCGGCGAACTCGACGAAACCGAATATGCCGAGCGGATCGCGAAACGTTTCCTGACCGAGCATCGCGCGCGGACGGTGGCAGCGGATGATTTCGGGCTGATCGACCTGCTCTCGCATCATTTCGACGAGCCCTTTGCCGATGCTTCGGCGCTGCCCACCTACCGTGTCTGCCAGATGGCGCGTGAGCATGTGACCGTGGCTCTTTCCGGCGATGGCGCGGATGAGGCGCTGGCCGGATACCGCCGACTGGTCTTTCATCATGGCGAGGAACGGGCGCGGTCCTTGCTCCCCCATTCGATCCGCGGTCCGTTGTTCGGCGCGCTGGGCAGTATTTATCCCAAGGCCGACTGGGCGCCGCGCCCGCTGCGTGCCAAAACCACCTTGCTCTCGCTCGCGCGGACAGGCGAGGAGGGCTATGCCGAGGCGGTCGGCGTCACCCCGCCCGCGATGCGCCACGCGCTCTATTCGCGCCGCATGCGTGGCAATATCGGCGACTATCGCGCCGAACGGCACATGCACGCACTGATGGCCAACGCGCCCGCGCGCAGCGGCCTCGATCGCGCGCAATATGCCGATATGAAGCTGTGGCTCCCGGGCGACATCCTGACCAAGCTCGATCGCACAAGCATGGCCGTCAGCCTTGAGGCGCGCGAGCCTTTGCTCGACCATCGGTTGCTCGAATTTGCGGCGAGCTTGCCGGAAAGCATGCGCGTGCGGCGCGGGCAGGGCAAATGGCTGATGAAGCGGACGATGGAGCGCTATCTGCCCGAGGACATTCTCTATCGCCCGAAAATGGGCTTTGTGACGCCGATCGCGCAGTGGTTCAGGGGGCCATTGGCGGAGACGGCGCGCGCGATTTCGACGAGCGCGGGACTGGCGAAGACTGGCTGGTTTGAGCCGTCAGCGATTTCGAAAGTGGCCGAGGATCATATCAGCGGGCGTTCGGACAACAGCCGGTTGCTGTGGCAGTTGCTGATGCTCGAAAAATCGGTCAGCCGGATTTTCGGCTAGGGATAGACTGCCCGCACAAAATACAGTCCTTCGGGCGGGGCGTTGTGAGCGAGGGCCGTTCGGTCCTTGGCATCCAGCGCAGCCTTCAGGTCCGCCGCACTCCAGCGCCCGGTGCCGACTGCCGCCAGGCTCCCGACCATCGAACGCACCTGATGGTGCAGGAAAGACCGCGCCTCGGCCTCGACCAGCACATGCTCACCCTCGCGCCGCACATCGAGCCGGTCGAGCGTCTTCACCGGGCTCTCGGCTTGGCAATGAGCCGAGCGGAAAGTGGTGAAGTCGTGCAGCCCGACCAGCAATTGGGCGGCCTCATGCATTGCCTCTGCATCCAGTTTCTGGATCACCTGCCACGCCCGGTCGCGCTCGACCGTGAGCGGCGCGCGGCGGTTGAC
>CAZSJE010000021.1:12391-21067 GCA_964606835.1 uncultured Sphingorhabdus sp. | reverse complement strand
CGGCAGACAAGGAAAGTGCAACTGCAGCAGTGCACAAAAGATATGATTTTTTCATAAGTTACCCTCCTCTCACAAGACATAGCGAGCCTTGAGACTCGTCTGATTTGACGCAGTAGAGCAAATGTGCCCCCAAATGTAAATATGTGAACATCATTTTTTTGAAGAGGTCGGTCAGCCTATTGGCCGCAGGGCGTCGTAGGCTGTTGGGATGCCTTGGCGCGACATGCTAACATTTCAGAGGCGAACGTGCGAGTGATGCCGATCTGTCCCGCCCCCAAATCCGGAAGAAATGTCGGTTGGGAAAAGTGGCATTGATTTTACGACTCGGTGCAATTATGCACTTCCCAATCGAACAGCGGGTTGCGATTAGCCTTGCATTCGCTGAAATGGGAGAGAATCGAGATGGAAACGGACGTAGGCAGCGATAATCTTGCTCGATTAGAGGCCACGCGCGCGCGGTACCGTTCGGAGCGGGACAGGCGGCTACGTGAGGATGGTGACAACCAGTATGTCGAGACGACGGGCGACCTTGCTCGCTTCGCAGAGGTAGATACATTTGCCGAATCGCTCATTGATCGCGATCCAATCAGTCGGCATTTCGAAGTTATCATCATTGGTGGTGGATTTGCCGGGTTGTTCGCCGCATCGCGGCTACATTCTGAAGGAATCACCGACATTTGCATAATTGAGGCAGGTTCGGATTTTGGCGGAACATGGTATTGGAACCGTTATCCGGGCTGCCGTTGCGATATTGATGCCTACACTTACATCCCAATGCTTGAGGAAACCGGCTTCATGCCGTCGGAGCGTTACGCCCGGGCATCGGAGATATTCGAGCAGTGCAAGCGTATCGGGCGTCACTGGGGTCTGTATGACAATGCTCTGTTTCAGACGCGCGTGAGAGAGCTGCGGTGGGATGAAGATAACGCGCATTGGCGTATTTCCACCAACCGCGGCGATCAGATCACTTCCACTTTTGTGATTACTGCCACCGGGCCGCTCAGCAAGCCAAAGCTTCCGGGTATTCCGGGTCTGAAGGACTATAAGGGGCACATGTTCCACACGTCGCGCTGGGACTTTGACTATACCGGTGGTGACATTGATGGCGGCCTCACCGGGCTGGCTGGCAAAAAAGTGGCAATTATCGGCACAGCTTCGACCGGGGTGCAGGTCATCCCTCATCTCGCAGCTGGGGCAGATCATCTCTATGTCTTCCAACGGACCCCGACTGCGGTTTTCCCGCGGAAAAACAAGCCGACCGATCCGGAATGGGTCAGCTCGCTGAAGCCAGGGTGGCAAGCAGAGAGGGTGCGCAATTTCAATGAAGTCGTGACAGGTCGTCCGGTTAAGGAAGACATCGTCAACGACTGCTGGACCGAGATCTACAAATCGGTCCCCAACCAGACGCCCGGCGCAAAGGTCTTCGATGTGGGTGAGGCCATGCTGAAAGCCGAAATCGCGGACATGGAGAAGATGGACAAGATCCGCGAGCGGGTCAGTTCCATCGTCAAAGATCCTGATACGGCAGAAAAGCTGAAGCCTTGGTTTCGCGTCTTCTGCAAACGGCCGACATTCCATGATGAATATCTCGACACATTCAATCGCGACAATGTGACGCTGGTCGATGTTGCCGGCGACAAAGGCGTGCAGCGAATAACCGAGAAGGGGATTGTTGCTGGAGGGGTGGAATATGAGGTGGACTGCATAGTCCTTGCATCCGGCTATGAAATCTCGACGGGTCTCGAACGACGCGTTGACTATCAGACCTATGGGATCGGCGGACTATCGCTGTTCGAGCATTGGAAGGATGGTCGCAAGACGCTGCACGGTCATTCGAGCCACAATTTCCCCAATCTGTTCACCTGCGGTGTTTCGCAAAATGGCCTGTCGATGAACTTCAGCTCAATGTATGGCGGGCAGGCAGAGCATATTGCGTACATCATCAGTCAGGTGAAGGCGCGCGGTGCGCGTGCGGTGCAGCCCACCGCAGAAGCCGAAGAAAAATGGGTGGAAACGATCTACTCGCTGTCGCGGCGCAATGCCGATTTCCTTGCCAACTGCACGCCCAGCTATTTCAATAATGATGGCAAGTTTTCGGAGCGTAAGTCCGGCTTCCTTTCGGATGCCTATGCCCCCGGGATCATCGCTTTTAACGAGCTGATGGCCGACTGGCGGGCCGCGGACGACTGCTCGGGACTTGAATTCCTCTAACAAAATCGCGGTCTGCCGCTTCAACTTTCGGGCTCACGCAGCACCGACCATGGAGATGTAACGATGAATTTGGATTTTTCCCCGGAAGACGAAGCGTTTCGCCAGGAGGTAAGAACCTTCATTGAAGAGAACTATCCTGCACATGTTCGGGCCGCGCAAAACGAATCGCGCGAATTGAACAAGGAAGAGCAGCTGGCATGGTGGAAGATACTGGCCAAAAAGGGATGGGTGGCACCCCATTGGCCGGTCGAATGGGGTGGCCAGGACTGGACCCCAACCCAACGCTTCATTTTCAATGAAGAGCTGGCAAAGGCGGAAACATTCGGTCTGGTGCCCTTTGGTCTGGTGATGCTTGCGCCAGTGCTATGGACCTACGGCACGCAAGAGCAGAAAGAGCGGTTCTTGCCGGCCATCTACAATGGCGACATCTGGTTCTGTCAGGGATATTCGGAGCCTGGCGCTGGCTCTGACCTTGCTTCGCTTCGCTGCCGTGCAGATCGCGTTACCGATCCAGACGATGGCAAGGAATATTATGTCGTCAATGGCCAGAAAACCTGGACCACACTGGCGCACTATGCCGACTGGGGCTTCTTCCTTGTTCGCACCGATCAGGACGCAAAGCCTCAGGCTGGCATCAGTTTCCTGCTGATTGACATGAAATCGCCAGGCATCACCGTTCGCCGGATCACCACTGTTGAAGGCGGGCACGAGGTCAATGATGTCTATCTCGACAATGTGAAAGTGCCGGTCGAAAACCGCGTTCACGAAGAAAACAAAGGCTGGACGTGCGCCAAGGCATTGTTGCAGCATGAACGCACCAGCATTGCCGAAGTGGCGCAATCGCGGGTCAAACTGGCCAAGCTGCGCAAGATGGCGGCTCGTGAGCGCGGCGATGATGGACGGAGCATGCTCGAGGATGGCGCGTTTCTGCGCAAGCTGACGCAAATCGAGGTCGAGCTGGACGCGCTGGCAATGACCGAGATGCGCGTGCTGGCGGATAGTGTTGCTGGTCGCGAAGCAGGCCCGGAAAGCTCGATCTTCAAGGTTCGCGGCACTGAAATCAAGCAGCGCCTGACAGAGCTGTCGATCGAACTCATTGGATATGATGCGATGCCGTACATCACGCAAACCAGCCACAATCAGGGATCGATCCATGATGATAGCGTCAACCTGACTTGGGATTATCTCAACTACCGCAAGCTTTCGATCTTTGGCGGTTCGAACGAGATCCAGCGCAACATCATCTCCAAGGTCGTGCTTGGCCTTTGATGGGCGAGCCTAACGCGTAATTTTTAGAGAGATAAATCGATGCAATTGAATTTCACGGACGAGCAAGTCATGTTGCGCGAGACGATCGCAGCATTTCTGGCGGATCGCTATGATTTTGACAGTCGCAAAAAGGCCTTGGAACAGGCGCCGCACTGGCGGCCCGATATCTGGAAGGCCCTGGCAGAGGAGCTGGGCGTTCTTGGGGCTTCATTCCCTGAAAGCTTGGGTGGCTTTGGCGGCGGGGCTGTCGAAAATCTGATTATCATGGAAGAATTGGGCCGTGCCCTAGTGGTGGAGCCCTATCTGCCTTCCATTGTTATCGGTGGCGGTTTTCTGAAGCATTCCGGTCACCCCCGTGCAGCCGAGCTGGCTGCGGGTGTCATTGATGGCAGCACGATTCTGGCCTTTGCTCAAGCAGAGCGCAACAGCCGCTTTAATCCAGCCGCAGTTGAGACACGCGCCAGCGCCGACGGTGATGGCTGGGTGATTGACGGGCACAAGCGCATGGTGGTGGCGGGTCCAATCGCCCACAAGCTGTTTGTTACGGCACGGACATCCGGCGGCTCCCACGACAAGGATGGCATTTCGGTATTCCTTGTCGATGTCGATACGCCCGGGGTCGAACTGACCAACTACGTCACTTATGACGGTTTCCTTGCAGCGGATGTCAGTTTTGCAAATGTGAAAATTGGCTCAGACGCACTTTTCGGGGCAAAGGACAAGGGACTGGCGCTTGTGGAACAGGTGCTTGACGATGCTATAGCGGCTATTGCGGCTGAATCATCAGGAGTGCTTCGTACAGCGCTTGAACGCACGGTTGAATATTCGCGTGAGCGCAAACAGTTCGGCGCTCCGCTCAGCTCGTTCCAGGCGCTCCAACACCGGATGTCCGATATGTTCATCGAGGTCGAACAGGTGCAATCCATGGCCTGGCTTGGTGCAATCCGTGCAGAGGCTGATGATCCCGCGTTTCGCGCACGCGGCATTTCCGCGGTTAAGGTTCAGATCGGAAACGCCTGCCGCAAGGTTGGCCAGAGTGCGATCCAGGTCCATGGCGGCATGGGCATGACAGATGAAATGGCAATTTCGCACTATTTCAAGCGCGCGACGATGATTGAGTCCATGTTTGGATCGGTTGACTATCATCTTGCCCGTATTGAGGCGATCGACGCCGCAGCGGCGTAACCAATTCGAAGACATACACTGCCGGGCGAGTGACCACTATCCGGCAGTGTCTTTGCCCTCAAAAAGCTGCAACTTGGGGTTTTGGCGCAGCCGCGCTGGCAACCGCAACCCGGACTCCGGCAAGCGCCGCATTACCCGAAAGCGGATCGAGCCGGTTGTCGTCGGTGACATCGTTGATGCTGGCGCCGGGGTGATCCTTTGCATTGGCCATGTCGACACCAGGCAGGGCATGACCCCAACCATGCGGGATTGAGATGCAGCCTGGCATCATCTCATCGGTCAAAGACGCAGTCACCTCAATCGACCGGTTTCCGTTTGCTATTGTCGCCAGGGATCCATCTTCAAGCCCGCGGGCAGCAGCATCTGAGGGGTTGATTTCCATTGTGCAGCGTTCCGGCCCTTTCAGAAGTCGGACGCTGTTGCCAAGCCAGCTATTGTTGCTTCGAATATGTCGGCGACTGATCAGGAACAGCTTGTTGTCAATTTGCTTGGTGGGAATTTGCAGACCGTCAATCGCATCCAGAAACTCCTGGGGAGCGCATTCGATGTTACCGCTGGCGGTTTTGATGCGCACTGCCAGCATGTCTCCCGAGCATGGCCCCAGATCCACTCCCGATGGTTGGGCGCGCAGTTGATCCAGCGAAAGCGCATATGGTCCATTGGTCAGCATGGTGTCGATGATCACCTGCGGCGGCGGCGCCATGATGGGCTTGTCACTGATAGCTTCAGCAAGCCCGCGCAGAATTTGCCAGTCATGCAGCGCGCCCGATGCAGGAGCGATCATGGCCTCGGAATAAGTAGCGAAATTGCGTACTGCTGCCGGTAGCAGGCCAAGACCGTAATGATCGCGTTCCAACGGGCCCGTTGGTGGCAAGATGTAGTGCGCAAGCCTGGTCGTCGCGTTGCGATACATGTCCACCGCGACCAAAAGATCGAGTCCCGCCATCGCGTCTGCCAGTCGGCGGCCGTTGGGAACAGATAGGGTCGGGTTGCCAGCCACCACGAACAGGGCGCGGACCTGACCTGGGCCGGGAGTCTCAATTTCCTCGGCAAGCGCAACAGCGGGAAACTCACCCAGAGAGTCGCGATAGCCAGAAACACGCGAATGCATTGTCCCGACCGTTGGGCTTGGTGCAGCGGTGTTGTCCACGGCTGGACGACCAAAGATGATCCCACCCTCGCGGTCAAAATTGCCGGTGGCTATGTTAATCAGATTTATCAGCCACGCATTCAGCGTTCCGTGTTCCTGAACGGAAACGCCCATACGCCCATATATAGCTGATGGCCCGGAGCAGAGCTTCTCCGCCAGCCATTCAATATCTTGGGGATCGAATGCGCTCACTCGGGCGCAGGCCTCAATGGGCAAGTGCGCCAAATGTGACGACACTCTATCCAGTTCAACCGCGAGCTGGTGAAGCGGACGTGCTGATTTGCGCCGCATCACGGCTTGCAGCAGGGCGGCAAGGAAGAAGACGTCTGTCGCTGGGCGAATGAAGTAGTGCCGGTCCGCCATCTTGGCAGTTTCGGTGCGCCGTGGATCGATTGTAATCAGAGTTCCACCGCGCGCCTTCAAAGCTTTGGCCCGGTTGCGAAAATCCGGCACTGTCCACAAGCTGCCATTGGAGGCCATCGGATTGGCACCAAGGATAACCAGAGTTTCTGTCCTGTCGATATCCGGCACACCCCACATCATTGCGTGCCCCAACATGCGGAGCGACGCTACCTGTGTCGGGATTTGGTCAACCGTGCTTGCTGAATAGCGCTGCGGCTGCCCGAGCGCTTCAACCAGGAAATTCCCGTTGAGCATGTTTCCATAATTATGGACGTTCGGGTTTCCGCGGTAGATCGCACTGGCCTTTGGATCCTGCTCCAGGATGGCGCGGGTACGTTCGCCAATTTCGCTAAAGGCCTGTTCCCAGCTTATTTCGCTCCAATGCTCGCCATCGCGGCGCAAGGGTTTGCGCAGCCGGTCCGGGTCGTCCTGCACATCCTGCAAGGCAACCGCTTTGGGGCAAATATGGCCCCGCGACAGTGCGTTGGCCGGATCACCCTTGATAGAAATTATCCGGGGGCCATCATGCTCGATCAGGAGGCCGCAATTGGCCTCGCAAATGTTGCAGGTGCGATGATGCAATTGGGCCATTTCATCCTCCTTAAGTCACGCACCGCCGCCTCACAATTGCCGTGGGTGCACATCCGGCAGCATGGCTGGATCGAGGATGGGACTTCATCCTTCTTTGTCGGCAAGCAAGGTCCGGCCAGCCAGATAATAATGCAGGCTGGCCCACGCCATGAATGTCAATCCAATCATCAGCGCAAATTGGAGCCCCCTGCCACTTTCAATCGCGCATTTTGCCATGTCGAGACCAGCGGGGCAAGGCGCAGCAGCGATGATGGAAGCGAAAAAGGAAAGGTCGCCAATCCGGTCAGCGATGAACCCTGTAAGGGGTGGCCCAAATCCATATCCTACCAGCGTTACCGATGTCAGAATGAGAGCACTTACTGTGGCCCGCATGCGGGGGTCTGCCACAGCCTGACCAATGGCGAACATTGGTGCGACATTGGTGTAATGGAACAGACCTGCGATGAAGAAAAATACGGCCGCAGGAACAAGACTATCCTGCATCAGCGCAATAAAATAGAGGGGAATGGATATCAAAATTCCAAGCGCCGGAACCCACGAAAGCGCCTTAGGAAAGCGCGGCGAGAGTCGGTCGCTCAAAAACCCGCCAAAGAAAATGCCGAACGCGGCGGCGACGCCGACCAACAGTCCAAAAATGCCGGAAGCCTGCGCAATTTCCAGATCATAGCGGCGCACCAGATAGGACACCATGAAGTGATTAACCGAAAAGGCGAATATGGCGACCAGCGACCCGCCCGCCATGACGTTGACAAGTGACCTTTTGGCGAAAAGGAATTTAGCCGCTGTTGCAAAGGATGGAATGTCCTCCTTTTCTCCCTTTCGCGGTGGTTCCTTGACCACAAGTTTCAAGGCCAGCGCCGCCAAAACTCCCGGCACTCCCAACATAAAAAAGGCAACGCGCCAGTCAAAATTTTGGGCGATCATCCCGCCGACGACGGCGGCTATGATGGTACCAAGCGGGATACCCAAACCGTAGATAGCAAATGCGGTCGCACGCTTATTTGCCGGAAAATAATCCGCAATGATTGAATGTGAAGGCGGGATGCAGGCAGCTTCGCCAATGCCTACGGCAATGCGGGCCGCCGCCATTTGCACGAAGTTTTGGGCCAATCCGCAGACTGCTGTCGCCACACTCCAAACAGCAGCGCCAAGGGCCACGATGGAAACACGGTTTGCCCGCTCGGCATAGCGGGCAATCGGTATTCCTGCCAATGTGTAGAGGATCACGAATGCCGGACCACCAAGAAGGCCGAGCTGAAAATCTGTAAGCAGCAGGTCGGCCTTTATTTTCTCTTGCAGAACAGCGAGAAGAATTCGGTCAATGACATTGAAGATATAGATGATGAGCAGCGTGGCCAACACCAGCTTGCGATAGCGCTCGCTTCCAAATCCATCCTGATTGGCCAACTCCATGCTTTTTCTCTCCACTATTTTTTATCTCTTTTGTACTTTGAATTAGATCTCGCAACTTCGGTGGCGTTTCAGGCCGGAATGAAATCCGGTTGCGCGTTTGGTGCGGCATTTATAAATGCCGGTGTTGTCATCGCATGCTCGTAAACCGCCATCGAACGCGGAAAAGCAGTGAGATCACATTTCATCCGCAGTCCGTTTGCAATCTGCGGTATCAGGCAGCAGTCCGCTAGGGATGGCTTGTTCCCGAAGCAGAACGGCCCCCCGGAAGTTTCCTCTGCCAACACGCGTTCAGCCGCTTGCAATCCGGTACCTATCCAATGCTGGTACCAGCGTTGGCGCGCACCAGCATCCAGTTGGAGATCATGCTCAAGATAACGGAGCACGCGCAGGTTATTGAGCGGGTGGGTGTCACAAGCGATTATGTTGGCAAATGCCATGATAGCCGCCCGTTGCGC
>CAZSJE010000021.1:0-12291 GCA_964606835.1 uncultured Sphingorhabdus sp. | reverse complement strand
GGTGGGTGTCACAAGCGATTATGTTGGCAAATGCCATGATAGCCGCCCGTTGCGCTGCGTCCTCCGGAATCAATAACGGGTCAGGAAAGCTGCGATCCAACCAGTCAATAATTGCCATCGACTGGCTGAACCGCAATTTTCCGTACACCAGAGCGGGCACCAATGCAGAGGGCGCGATCTCGCCAAGAAACGCTGTATCATTCTGTGCGCCAGTACGAATATCGACTGGCACAATCTGATGCTCTATCGCCTTGACATTCAGCGCAATCCTAACGCGAAATGACGCAGAGCTGTTAAAGAAAGAGTATAGCTGAATTTGCGACGCCATCACCCTTTTGCCGCTCTAGTTCGCAATGCGATGCTCACGCCACATGCCCAGCTTTTCTTGTGCTGCCCTATCCGAGATGCTGAACAAAACAGCTTCCGTCGTGGCGCGGTGAACTTGCTTGGCCCAGCTGGGCACAAGGAACACGTCGCCCTTTTCCCAAGCAAGGGTCTGGCCGTTGATTTCGCTATGGCCGTGCCCTTCAACAACGCTGAACGCGGTTGCGTCGGTTGCCTGATAGGGCGCGGTTTCAAATCCGGCGGGCAGTAGGCGCATTTGCGCTGCCATTGTTGGCATGGCCCAATCGCCATTCACGGGATTGCGATATTTCACCAAATGACCAAGATGCTGGTCGATCTCGCGATAGCTCTGCATCGACGTCAAAACCTCGCGCGTGCGACCATATTTGTAATTGATCACCGGACTGGCATTATGAAGCGGCTCATGATCGCCTGGAACAATGCCATGGGCGAATTCGCCAATCGATACGTCATCAGGGCGTGAATAGTTCTGTTGGACACTATCATCTTCCTCCCGGAAGCTGGCGTTGAACAGATTGACCATGTGCATGTCCAGCGCATCCATCCATACCATCGGGCCATTCCCGACATTGGCATGATCATGCATCGTCCAGCTCGGCGTCATCACGAAGTCGCCCGGCTCCATCATCGTGCGTTCGCCGTTGATGGCGGTATAGGCGTCAGTGCCCTCGATAATGAATCGGATTGCGCCTGACGTGTGCTTATGACCTGGTGCCATTTCGCCCGGCATGATGATCTGGAATCCGCAGAACAGGCTTTCAGCGATTCGGGATTGGCCCGGAAGGCCAGGATTTTCCAAAATCATCACCCGGCGCTCAGCCTCTTCTTCACTAATCAGTTCAGCGGCCTCAAGCAGGAATGGGCGTGCATCCTTGTAACGCCACAGGTGGGCCACGGATTGCGGCTTTGGTTCGGCCGGAACGAGACCAGCCAAAACACGCCATAGCGGGGCGAGGTGGACGCCTTCAGCCCTGCCGTAGAAATCGCTCCGTGCGTTGGTTTCGGCAACGGCATCGTCGATCGATTTGGTGCGCAGCATTTTTTCGCCTTTCCTATGACCGGCGCTGCGATTGAAGAGGATCTGCGCCAATAATTGAACTAACGGGGCAATAATGCACTTAAACGTTGAATTTTGCAATGGGCAATTTACAAACCCGCGTTTGTTCGGAAACGGTCGAAAATCCTTGCAATGGACGGCGGTATGATGCGATGGCCGCGCAAATGACAGCTGCAGCAAAAGATGTTTCTGCCGGCACTGCAGCAGGCAGGGTTAGGCGTAGGCCATCGAAATCCAATAGCCGCGACGCGAAACGGGAATTGTTACTCGATGAAAGCTCGCGCACGCTTAATCGGTTGGGTGTGTCGCAAACTTCGCTCGCTGCAATTGCGAAGAGCGTTGGCATTTCCCGCGCTGCACTTTATTATTACGTGAAGGATCAGCAAGACTTAGTTTTTCAATGCTATGTCCGTACGTGTGAGCAGTTGGCCGGGTTGTTGGATGCGGCGGGCAGTCGTAGTCAGTCGGCTATCGAAACTATTTGTAGTTTCGTTGATGCAGCCTTGGACGAAACGCTTCCTGAATTTGCCTCGCTGACGGATGCTGCTTATTTGAATGAGAGTCAGAATTCAATCGTCGTCGCCTTGTACAAGGGGGTTCGCGGAAATCTCGCAGATGTCATTTCTGAGGGCATGGCTAGAGGTGAAATACGCCCCTGTGACGCTCGGATTTGTGCCTCTATCATTCTTGGGCTGATAACTTGGGTTCCGGTGGCGTTGCGATGGCCGTCAGCAGCGGATACGCCAAAACCCATGCTCAATGCAATTGTGCAAGAGATTATCCGGATTGGAATTGCAAGCAAACGGACAAAGCCGGCCTCTATTTCCCGAATAGACCTTGCAGGATTCGTGACAATTACGGGAAATGCCTTTGATTCTGATGTGCGTACCGCGGCACGACGGGAAACCTTGCTCGCTTCCGCCTCATGGCTGTTCAATCAGAAGGGCGTTGATGCAACGTCGCTGGATGAGGTGGCGTCCCGCATTGGCGTCACCAAAAAAGTCATATACCACAATATGGGCCGCAAGGAGGATTTGGTCGCCGAATGCTATCGGCGTGCCTTTGGCATGTTCCAGTATGTAGGGCAGGCGATCGAGCACTTCGAAGGCCCACGCATAGATGCGTTGTGCACGAGTGCCGCTTCACTTGCCGATGCCTGCATTCGCCCCGAAATCGCGCCACTGGTTCCCATTACCGGGCATGATGCATGGGGAGATTCAGTGCGTGAAGAGCTGCAAAAGTCTGTTGAACGGCTCATTTCCTATCAGGAAAAGTTATACCGTGTAGGTATTGCTGAAGGAAGTATCCGAAAGGTCAACATACCGGCAGTGGTAATGATGTATCCCGGAATCTATGAATGGATGCCACGATGGGTGCAAACACTGCGCGAGCGGGAAATTGAGGATTCTCCAGATGAAGTGGCCAATTTCCTCCGATTGGGCCTAAGCGCCCTTTAGCACAGATCTTTGATCCTTAACCAATGGGTTAAGGGCAGCTTGCCCAATTCAGTCGCAGCATGTGATTGAATTGGCCAGTGTGATTATAAAGATTCCAGTCGATTCTGCGGTAAGATCGCGTGTCTTCTGGATGGTGGTACGGGCTTCTAAAAACTGGAGATATGCGATGGCTCGCCTTGAAGGCAAGGTTATTCTACTTACTGGAACGGGCAGTGGCATGGGGCGTGCGATCGCGCTGCGTTATGCGCGCGAAGGCGCTATTGTGCATGGCTGCGACATTTCCGAAAAGGGCAACGCAGAAACCGTTGCTTTACTGGAAGCTGAGGGCCTTACCATGCACGCGGCGACGCCCGTGGATCTTTCCGACCCCGTACAATGTCAGGCATGGGTCGATGCCGCCGGGGCCATGCACGGCCATATCGATGTTCTTTTCAACAATGCTTCATCGCCGCGCTTTGCGCCCATGCCGGAAATGAGCATTGAAGATTGGCAATATGGCGTACGCAACGAAATTGACTTGGTATTCTACGCTACAAAATATGCATGGCCTTGGCTCGCAAAAAAAGGCGGCGTAATTATAAGTACTGCCTCCACCGCAGCCCATATCGCGCAGCCGAATGGTGGTTTTGTCTCGCATTGTGCGGCAAAGGGTGCCGTGCTTGCCATGTCGAGAGCCTTCGCGCTAGACGGAGCAAATCAAGGCATTCGCGCCGTCACCATAAGCCCTGGAGCCATCCGCACTCCGGAACTTGAGAAGAATTTCCTCAACAAGGTTCCCAATGCAGAAGAAATGATGAAGCAGATGTTGCCTGCCCGCCGTGTGGGCGAAGTAGAAGATATCGCAGGCCTTGCCGTTTATCTGGCGTCCGATGAAGCGTCCTTCATCACGGGAACTGATTACATCATGGATGGCGGCATGACGGCGATGTAATCGCCCCGACTTCAGGTTTGGATTTTAATTTAGGGTGAGCGCAGTGACCAATTATTTTGAGCGGCTGTCGCGGCTTGACTGTTGTGCAATTTCAGACGCTCTGGATCAACTGGGCTTGCCGTCGTCTGTGACGGGATTGCAATGTCAAACCTTGCCAAAGCGCATTTGTGGTGAGGTTGTGACGGTCCGTCTGGCCGCCGGTAAGGCACCCGAAGGTGCGCCGGTGCGCCATTTATGCACGACTGCGGTTGAAATGGCAGGGCCCGGTAAAGTCATCGTTGTTGAACAGCGGACGGGAATTGAGGCCGCCGGTTGGGGCGGCATTTTGTCCACCGCGTCGGTCGCGCGCGGTGTTTCGGGTGTCATTATGGAAGGACTTGCCCGCGACATTGACGAGTCCGATCAATTGGGATTCACTATCTATGCTCGCGGCGCGACAGCACGCACGGCACGTGGCCGTATTCACGAGGCAGCAACGGGTGAACCGGTTCAGGTTGGTGATGTGCTTGTATCGCAAAATGATTGGGTCGTGGCTGACCGAAGCGGAGCTGCCTTCATTCCGGCGGATCGGATAGAGGATGTTTTGGTCGCTGCAGAGCGCATTGCTGCGCGTGAAGCTGTGATGGCCAAAGCCGTTCTTGCAGGGAATCCTGCGACAGAAGTTATGGGTGCGAGTTATGAGCACCTGCTTGAATCAAGGAATTAATCATCATGTCCCAGCCTAAGCAAGCAATGGACCGCAATGTTGAACGTGCCAGCCGTATTGACACGGCAACATTGAGCGATGCCTTGGACAAACTCGGCATTCCGGGGCAATGCCTTGGCATCAAGCCGCTTGACCATGCGTTCCGTCTTACGGGTCGCGCCTTTACGCTCTCTTACGCGCCGATTGGCCATCCCAAAGGGACTGTCGGCGACTTTGTCGATGATGTCCCGGAGGGCCATGTTGTCGTGATCGACAATGGTGGCCGTGAAGATGCGACCGTATGGGGAGATATCTTGACCTTCTGTGCGCATAAGCGCGGACTTGGAGGGACCGTGATTGATGGCGCGTGCCGTGACACGCATTTGGCCTTGTCGCTTGGCTATCCCATGTATTCGCGCAGCTATTCGATGCGGACCGGCAAGGATCGTGTGCAATTGGAAGCAACACAGGTCATCGTCAATGTTGGTGATGCCCGCGTTGTGCCGGGCGACATCATGCGTGGCGATTCCGATGGTGTGATAGTCATTCCGCAAAATCGTGAGGACGAGGTCCTCGACGCCGCGGAGGCCATCGAGGCTGCCGAAAGCCGCATTCGTGATGCAGTTGCCAGCGGTCTGCGGCTCGATGAGGCGCGCCAGAAAATGCAATATCACCTGCTTCAACGCCGCGACGATTGATCCATTATGTCAAGCTACACCAAAGAACAACTCGACCTCGCGCGTAAACTTGGCGCAGCGACGTTACACGAGGCTGCCGGCCGCATTGGCGCGCTTCCATCTGCGATCAAGCCGGTGAACCTTGCCATGCGCCTTGCCGGTCCTGCCTTTACAGTGCACGTTCCCGCTGGTGATAATCTTTGGATTCATAGGGCCATTTATGCGGCCCAACCAGGCGATGTTCTGGTCGTCCATGTCAGCGGCGGGACCGAATGGGGCTATTGGGGCGATATCCTGAACACGGCGGCGATCACTTGTGGGCTTGCCGGGCTTGTAATTGATGGCGGTGTCCGTGATAGTTCCAACCTTGCGGAAATGGATTTGCCGGTGTTCTCAAACGGCATTTGCATTCGCGGAACCATCAAGGACTATGATGGCACCGCATGGACCAAGCAGCCGGTGCAAATGGGCAAAGTGATTATCAACAACGGCGATCTTATCGTTGGTGACGCTGACGGTGTTGTTGCGATTCCGCAGGCTGCTGTTCCCAATGCTCTCGACAAAGGTGTCGCGCGTGAGGCGGATGAGGCAGCGAAGATTGAACGGATCAAATCTGGCGAGCGAACGATTGATATATACGGCTTTGGCGAATCCTGAACCGATAGAAGGTGGGCGTCTGCCAAAACCGATACGCGCTGTGGCAACTCAAGGTGCTTGATTTGGGAACCTGGCCGCATCAATTCTGGCGTCCCGAACGGCTAGGGCTGGTGATAAAGAGGAAATTGTGATGACCGATATTTCAGATTATCCGCAGCCTACATTGTTCATCGGTGGTGAATGGTGCCAGTCCGAAAGTGGCGCGGTCATGCCGGTTGTCAATCCCGCAACTGGGGAGACAATCGCCGAATTGCCGGTCGCCTCCCACGCCGACATGGACGCCGCGCTTGATGCCGCCAAAAAGGGGTTCGAGATTTGGCGGCGCAAAACGGCCTATGAACGCGCCCAGGTGTTGCATGCCGCGGCACAATTGTTGCGCGAACGCTCGGCGCGTATTGGCCGCATTTCAACGATTGAACAGGGGAAGGTGCTGTCCGAATCGACGATGGAGGCTTTTGCCTGCGCTGATATTTTCGATTGGTATGCAGAAGAAGCCCGCCGCGCCTATGGCCGCATTGTACCGACCAAATTCCCCGGTGTGCGCCATATGGTTCTGAAAGAGCCTATTGGTCCGGTGGCCGCCTTTACGCCCTGGAATTTCCCGACCACTATTCCGTCGCGCAAGATCGCTGCAGCGCTGGCGGCGGGTTGCTCAATGGTTATCAAGCCAGCCGAAGAAACGCCATGCAGCGCGCTTGAACTGGCGCGTGCTCTGGATGATGCAGGCCTGCCGAAGGGCGTGCTAAACGTCGTCTTTGGTGTACCGTCGCAAATTTCGGAATATCTGATTGCTTCGCCGGTTATCCGCAAGATCAGCTTCACCGGTTCGACGGCCGTTGGCAAGCATCTGGCGGCGTTGGCTGCATCGCGGATGATTCCTTCGACTATGGAACTTGGCGGACACGCGCCGGTCATCGTGTTTGATGATGCCGATTTGGATAAAGCCATTCCACAGCTCGCGGCACTGAAATATCGCAACTCAGGCCAGATTTGCATCTGCCCGACACGCTTTTTCCTGCATGAATCCATCCATGATAGTTTTGTTGAGCGGTTTGCTGCGCATGTGAAACAACTGCAGATCGGCAATGGGCTTGATCCGGCCACAACCATGGGGCCATTGGCGCATGATCGCCGTTTGCCGGCGATGGAGAGCCTGATCGGAGACGCAATTTCCAGCGGTGCGCGGGTGGTGGAAGGTGGCTCTGCTGCTGGCGGTGCGGGCTATTTCTGGCAGCCGACCATTCTGGCCGATGTTCCCGATTCAGCCAGAATTATGAATGAAGAACCATTCGGGCCAGTCGCAGTTACGCAACGCTTTTCGACATTTGATGAGGCGATCGAAAAGGCCAACCGGCTTCCCTATGGTCTCGCCGGTTATGCCTTTAGCCAATCAGCCAGAACGTGCGCTGATCTCGCGGATTCGGTCGAGGTGGGCATGCTGGGCATCAACTTCTCGATCCTCACTGGCCCGGAAACGCCTTTTGGTGGGGTCAAGGAAAGCGGCCACGGTTCCGAAGGTGGTATTGAGGGCCTAGAGGCCTATCTCGTCACGAAATATGTCGCGCAGGGCTAATGCTTTTTTGGCTTTGGCAGTCGATTATCGGCTGACAAAGACCGCCTAGATGCGTTGCACGTATAACTCGAGCCGGTGATCCACCAGCCTGTAACCAAGCCGTTTTGCTATTGCCTTTTGCAGCATTTCCAATTCAGGATCGACAAATTCAATGATTTGTCCGGTCTGGATGTCAATCAAATGATCATGATGCGCATCAGGGACAAGCTCGTAACGCGCTCGACCATCGCCGAAATCATGCCGGTCGAGGATACCCTCCTCTTCCAACAATCGGACAGTTCGATAAACTGTCGCAATCGACAGGGTCGCATCGGTTTCAATAGCGCGGCGATAGACCGTCTCTACATCGGGATGGTCGGTGCTGGTTATTAAAACTAGAAAAATTAGCCTGCGATGATTGGTGATCCGGATTCCCCGCTCGATGCATAGTTTTTCGAATTCCGCTATGCGAGCTTGCACATCAGCAGTGATTTCTGAGGAAGTCATTTTTCAGCCAGCGGAGGACTCTACATCGGGCTTGTCGCTTGAGTCAGCCGTACCGGCGACCCAATAGCCGCTAGCCTTGATCCAGACATTTTCCCACTTCAGTTCATCCATGATCAGGTTACGCAATGCCTTCGCGACACCGGCCTCTAGACCGATCCAGATGAAGCCATCGCCTGCTGGCGGGGTGAATTGGCGCAAAGCCTCTATCAACTGTGCTGGATCCGTGGCCGATACGCCATCGCGGTGAACCCAATTGGCATTGTGATTTGCGGCAGTTTCAATCTGCTGTTCATCGGCCTTCGAAGCCACCGAAACCAATGTGGTTACGGGCACGCCGCTGGCCATTTCTTCAACGCGACGAGCGATGGATGGCAGGCCAGTTTCATCACCGATCAACAGCCACCAGTCAAAATCATCGGCCAAGATCATCGAACCGCGCGGACCGCCAACCTCGATGCTATCGCCAACCTTTGCATTTTTGGCCCATGCCGTGATCGGACCGGAATCGTGCATTGCAAAATCAATGGTGAGTTGTTGCGTGGTCGGATCATAACGGCGCGGCGTATAATCACGCATTAGGGGGCGTTCGCCGTCGCTTGGCAACATCACCTTGATATGATCATCCGGAGACATGCTCGTGAATCCCTCAAGAGCATCGCCGCCTACGATCAGGCGGCGGATGCCGGGCGACAGGTGCTGAACGTCAACTACGGTCAGGTTGCGCCGGGCGAGTTCGTGGCGGACGCGTTTTGCGGCATGTTTCATGAGAGGGCTCCGGTATATTTGGTCAATCGATGGAAAGAGATAGATATCCTCATCATCATCCAGCGAGCGGACCGTGGAATGCTGTTTCATTAATCGGTCTGCGCGGGCTGGGAACCTCCCGCGGACGCAAAGCTTCGGGAAGGTCGTCGACATTTCCTCTATGGCCGATTGCAATCATCGCCTCGGGTTTGAAGGTGTCTCCCGCACCGGCAGCTGCGGCTGCACGCCCTCGGTCAAAACCTGCCATAGCGTGCGTTGACAGGCCCATGCGGGTCGCCTCTAGCGCCAAATAGCCCCATGCCGCTCCTGCATCAAAGCTGTGACTGCCCGATGGCACCAGTTCATCTTTCCCTGGCATGGTCGTAAACTTATCGGACAGCAAGATGACCAGTGCGCTGGCTTTCGACGCCCAGACAGCGTTGAAAGGCGCCAGGCAGTCAACAAATTCCTGCCAATAGGCATCACCACGAATGGCTGTGGCAAAGCGCCAAGGCTGGCGGTTGAATGCCGATGGAGCCCATCGTGCGGCCTCAAACAGGGGTGCAAGCTCCTCGAAGGTCAGGGTGCCTTCCGTGAAGGCTCGCGGTGACCATCGCGCTGTGTAAACGGGGTCGATATTGTGGTCAGCTTTGCGATCCATAGAGTTTGCGCCTCTGTGATGTTGGTGAATGGAGAGGGTAAGTTATTTGGTGGAACTGCCCGGAAGGCCATGAATAGCCATCCGGGCGCCCCCTGTTGATCAACGACGATAGGTTTGCAGGCCAGGCTTGATGCTTTTCTCATCAAGGAACTGCTTCAAACCTTGTTCGCGGCCCTTTTCGGGGTCTTGGAACTGAGCCTGCTCGGCCATTGCTGCGAGGTAGCTCTCGGAGGTTTCCCAATCCATGGTCTGCGAGAATTTGAACGCGGTCTTGGCTTGACGCAGCACGGTTGGGTTCTTGCTCATAAGAACCTTGGCAAGCTCGCGCGTGCGGTCACGCAACTTGGCAAGTGGAACAGATTCATTGACGAGGCCAGTCTCACGCGCAATTTGGCCGCCAAATGGTTCGCCGGTCATGATGTAGTAAAGTGCCGAGCGGTGGTTCATCACTTCGGCAACCGTCCGGGTAACGATGCCGGCGGGGATGATGCCCCAGTTGATTTCGGACAAGCCAAAGGTAGCTTCATCGGCGGCAATAGCCAGATCGCAGGAAATCAATGGAGTAAACGCGCCGCCAAAGCACCAGCCATTGACCATCGCGATCGTGGGCTTGGGAAAGTTGCGCAATTCGCGCCATTGCCATACGCCCGATGCGCGACGAACGCGGCGACGCAATGCTGGGGTACCACCATCGGTTTCGCGGAAATATTCTTTAAGGTCCATACCTGCGGAGAAGCTATCTCCAGCGCCGGTAAGGACAAACACCTGACATCGTGGATCGTCCTGCAGCAAATCGACAACTTCGATCATTTCGCGATTCAAAGTCGGGCTCATGCAGTTGCGCTTTTCAGGGCGATTCAGCGTTACCCATGCGATACCATCCTCAAACTCCACCTTAACGGTTGACCAACGGCCATCGAGGGATTCCAAACCTTCTTCGGTGCTCATATCATTTCTCCTTGAAACTATATTTTTAGCTCTAGCGTTCGTGCACCCGTTTGTCAAACGTAGAAAAGAATGTTTATAAACAGATATATAACGGAATTTCCTGTTTCGACTTAGAATCATTGCCATAAGTGTGGCCTTATGATAATGTTGCATTGTGAACCTTTTTGACCTCGATCGCTTCCTGCCATACCGGCTGAATGTTGCCGCCGGGACGGTTGCCCTTTTGCTTGAGAAAAATTGCCTTCAGCCGGCAGGAATAACGGTGCCCCAATGGCGGATTCTGTCCACTCTTGGTGGAGAGGGGCCTTGCGCGCAGGGGCGCTTTGTCAAAAAGGGGCCAATGGACAAGATAACGGTGACGCGTGCGGTGACTGCCCTATTGGCCCAAGAATTGATCGTGTCGATTGTATCAGCCGGCGACCGGCGGGCGCGGCTTTTGGATTTGACGGAAAAAGGACGAGCCTTGTTTCGACAATTGGCAAGTCAGGCCAGGCAGCTCGAAGTTGAAACACTGGAGATCAGTGGACTTCGAGATGCCCATGCCTTTGTTGATCAGCTATCCCGTCTTGAGGCAGCTGCGCGCACATTGCTGCGCAATTGACTAAGAATAACGAACGAGGTCCCCATACCATTGGGGTGTCAAAGCGCCACCATCCGCTTGGCGACTTCGGTTTCTGGCATGCCCATGGCCTTACGGAAGGCTCTCCACACTTCCGGAGGTTGGCCGGCCTGAAACATGAAGGTTTCAAAATGTGCGCCATGAACCGGGTGCTTTAGAAATTCCTCGAGCGGAAGGCCGTTCTCAAAGAGGGCACGATCAGCGATTGGCAAGCGGATATTTGCCGCCTGTGCCGGGTCGCGAATTACGCCTTTCGGATCGCGCCCTTCTTCTACCGCTTTGATTTCCGATTGATAGCGCCGGCGCAGCGAAACAATGCCGAGGTCGCTCTTACCCAAATGCTCTTTCGTGCGGTCTGCAACCGTGCCCTGACCAACCCAGGCGATGAAATCCTGGTTCATGATGTGCGTGTCTATCCATCGCCCTGTCTGGAGATCGACAATATCGCTCCTCCATGCCGGGATAGTGTCCTGCACATAGGGTTCAGCCTCATTGGGCACGCGGTTGTAGAGCCAGGAAATATTCAGCGTATTGTGATCGTCAATGGGTATCCGCCATTCGAAATGATCGCCGAGGAAGAATCCGTTGGGCCAAAGGCAAACGCGTCCAACCGTCCAGAGCGGATGATCATCGGGCAGGTCTTCGCGTTGGCGACGGTAGACGAAGCCATGTTCAAATTCGTCAAACGCGATCTGCTTGTGCTTGGGGCCATGCTCGGAATCATCCGACAAAAGCCTTCGGCCCCAGTTCATGTGCATCCATTCGAAATGGATGGGGTCGATTGAATTTTCCTGGCATTGAAGCCAGTTGCAGGGGACTTCGGCGATGACGACTTGTGAGAAGCCATTGGTCCAGTTAAAAGGTTCATAATTGGGAAGTTCCGGCGCAGGAAGGGGCCCCATATAGGTCCAGAGCATTCCCGCGTTTTCTCTTACCGGATAGGATTTAATCCGGATCTTGTCCTTGAAACGCAGCTGAGGAGCCGCAGTTTCTTCAAAGGGTTGCTCAACACAGGCCCCGTCTTCGTTGAAGCGCCAGCCATGATAATTGCAGCGCAGGCCGCATTCCTCGACATAGCCATAAGAAAGATCGGCGCGGCGGTGAGGGCATTGCCGGTCGACCAGACCAAAGGTGCCGCTCTTGTCGCGGTAAAGCACCAGATCTTCGCCAAGCAACCGGACTGGCTTAATAGTTGTCTCGTTGTCAAATTCGCTGGAACCGGCGATCGGCATCCAATATCGGCGCAGCAATTCCCCCATTGGTGTGCCAGGCCCGACTTGGGTCAGCCGTTCGTTTTCCTTTTGACTCAGCATAACCGACTCCCAACAATTTCTAGGTTGTTTCGCCGCTGTGATGGCCCTTCACGGATTGCCAATCGACTGAATTTCGTCCTTTTGCATTGACCTAATGGTTAAGGGCTGTCCTTGCTC
>CAZSJE010000020.1:7705-21128 GCA_964606835.1 uncultured Sphingorhabdus sp. | reverse complement strand
TGATGGTTGCGGGCCACGCGCACGACCTGCAATCGGGCGTCGAGGAAGCCGCCGAGGCTATCGACAAAGGGCTTGCCAAAGCGCTGCTAGATTGCTGGGTCAACTATTGAGAGGGGAACGCCATGACCGACCACCTGATCCTGCACGAATATGGCCCATCGGGGAATTGCTACAAGATCCGGCTGACCGCCGCGCTGCTCGGCATCCCGCTTGAACGGCGAGAATATGATATATTGAAGGGCGAAACGAGGACGGTGGAGTTCCTCGCCAACATCAACGCCAATGGCCGCATCCCGGTATTGCAAATCGGCGAGAAATTCCTGGCCGAAAGCAATGCCGCCTGCGTCTGGCTGGCGCAGGGGTCCGCGCTGATCCCAACCGACCATTTCGACCATGCCGACATGCTGCACTGGATGTTCTGGGAACAATACAATCACGAGCCCAACATCGCGACGCTGCGGTTCTGGCTGGATTATGTGGGCGAGGCCAATCTGAACGACGTCCAGCGCGCGCAGATTGCGGGCAAGAAGGAAGCAGGCAATGCCGCGCTGAAGCTGATGGATGACCAACTCGCCAAGCAAGGGTGGCTGGTCGGCGCACAGCCAAGCCTCGCCGACATCGCCCTGTTCGCCTACACCCATGTCGCCGAGGAAGGCGGAGCTTTTGCGCTGGCCGGGTACCCCAACGTGCAACGCTGGATCGGCGCGATACAAGCGCTCCCCGGCTTTATCGCCATTACCGACTGACACCGATGCCGGACATCCTCATCCGCCCCGAACGCCCCAGCGACTATGCCGCAATATACGACATCACCAAACGCGCCTTTGCACCGATGCCCTATGCGGCAGGCGATGAGCAGGAACTGATCGGCAAGCTGCGTGATGCAGAAGCATTGGCGCTCTCGCTGGTGGCGGAAAAGGATGGGGCGGTTGTAGGGCAAGTGACCTTCTCACCTGCCTTTGCCGCGGACGGCTCCCCTGGCTGGTATGCGCTGGGGCCGGTTTCGGTGGAGCCTGAACTGAAGCATCAAGGCATAGGCAGCCAGTTGATCCGCGCCGGAATATCGTGGTTGAAGGAACGGCAGGCCGCAGGCTGCGTGCTGGTCGGCAATCCCGCTTATTACAGCCGCTTCGGTTTCAGGCTATTTCCGGACTTATCGCCGGAGGGAGAGCCTCCGGAATATTTCCAGATATTGCCGTTGGGGATAGTAGAACCGAATATGATCGTGGGATTCCACCCGCTCTTTCACGGCTGAGGTTGCAATTCCTTTTGCATCCTGTTCCAGTCAAACTGCTCCAATCCCGCCTTGTTGCGCTTCGCCAGATCGGCCATCATCGCATCAAGCTCTTTCCGGCTAAGGTAACTGCCACTCAGGAAAACCCCTGCGATTTTCCGCGTATTTGCCACATCGGCCAGCGGGTCGGCATCGAGCAGCACAAGGTCAGCCCTTTTTCCCACCTCAATCGTCCCGCGATCTGCCGAAACCCCTAACCACTCGGCTGGCAAACGTGTGGCCGAAGCCAGCACCTCTGCATTGGTGAGCCCGGCGCCTGCAAGCAATTCCAGCTCCTCGTGTAGCGAAAAGCCGGAAACGACGCCTGAAACCAGCGTATCGGTACCCGCAACCATCGGTACCCCTTCAGCCTTTAGCGCCCGTACCAGGCGCTGGTGGAACTCAACCATCCGGTCCAGATAGGCGACGGTTTTCGGCTTTGATAGGTCGCGGTTATACTGGTTGGACTTGATCCATTTGCTCTGCAGCAACGGGTGCATATAGGCATTGTCCGGATTGGCCTTCACCTCGTCTAACGAGCGCGCCTGACTGGCAATCCAGCGCATTGCGACCAGATTGGGAGTAACCCACGTGCCGCTTTGCTTGGCGAGACGCGCAAAGCGTGTCGCGTCCTCATTAGTGAAATCATCCGAATGTTTGGAAAATTCTTCGGCATGCGCAACCATGCCAAAGCCGGGAACAAAAGCCTTGTCGAGTTGCCCTTCAAATGCTTCGGGAATATGGCCCAGAACCTTGATTTTACGCTTATTGGCTTCGCCAATGATCGCCAAAAAGGTTTCGACGTTCAGCCGCCAATATACTTTGACGAAATTATACCCCTCCGCCTGAACGTCGCGCACCATTTGCCGCGCATCTTCGGGTGTGTTGGCAATGCGGCCTTCGGATCGTCTGCCATCAACCACCGCCGCCAGCGCCATATGCGGGCCAATAACCTTTCCGCTCGCTATCTCGTTGCGTTGCCCCACCGATCCAGCTGTTGCGTCCATATTCAGAATCTGCGTTACACCATTGGCGACATAGGGCGTCATGATGTCCTGCGTACCGAAATCCAAGCGCGGCGGATCACCGCGCGGCGTTTCGACGGGCAGTTGATCATCATTGGGCAAATGGACATGCATGTCCATCAACCCGGGAATCAACCATTTGCCCTTACCGTTGATCCGCTTTGCGCCTTTAGGAACGGGCCCGTTGATAGCGGTAACTCGGCCATTTTCGATCAACACTGTGGCATTGGGGATGGCCGGGCCGTTTTCGGTCATTGGCAGTACAGTGACATTTTCAATCGCGACGACGCTTTGCTTCGCAACAGGCTTCGCCTGTGCGATAGCAGGAGGCATGAGTAAGAACGACAGCAACAGAAAGAGCGGATTGACGATGAAACTCCGCAAACCATCGCCCGACGTCGACATTGCCTCTTCTCCTACCTTGTCCAAATCCCAAAGACTACATCTGTAGTCGAAAGTCAATCACCTGAAAATCCTTGGGTTGCCATACCAGCAACCGCTCGCTACGCCGTGCTTGAGATGACCGACAAACTCGCCGAAATCTGCGCCACCAAGCGCATCGAAGTTGCTGCACGCAGGCAGCAGGGCTTGTCCCACTGGCACGCCCCCTCCGCTGTACGCGGTTTTGAAGCTGCGCTCCGCACCAAGGTTACAACCTCTTTCGCGTTGATCGCCGAAATCAAAAAGGCCTCCCCCAGCAAAGGCCTGATCCGTGCCGATTTCGATCCACCCGCCCATGCCCGCGCCTATGCCGCAGGCGGGGCGGCTTGTCTTTCGGTGCTCACCGACGCGCCTTACTTCCAAGGAAGCGAGGATTATCTGGTCGCCGTGCGGGCTGCTTGCGACCTTCCCGTCATCCGCAAGGATTTCATGGTTGACCCGTGGCAGTGCGCCGAGGCGCGGGCGATGGGGGCGGATGCGATTTTGATCATTGTTGCCGCACTTGAGGATGCGGCAATGGTGGAAATTGAGGACGCGGCGCGCGCCGAGCAGCTGGATGTGCTGGTTGAAGTGCATGATGAGGCGGAGATGGAGCGCGCGCTCACCCGGCTACAGTCGCGGCTGATCGGGGTGAATAACCGCAACCTGAAAACCTTTCAGGTCGATCTGGGTACCACGGAGCGGTTGGCGAACATGGTGCCCGACGATGTGCTGTTGGTGTGCGAAAGCGGGATTTCCATCCATGCCGATTGTCTGCGCATGGCCGAATGCGGCGTGCGGACCTTCCTTGTTGGCGAGAGCCTGATGCGGCAGGATGATGTTGAAAGCGCCACTCGCATGCTTTTGACTGGCGCATGACCAATCTTACCCATCTCGATGAAGCAGGCAATGCCACAATGGTCGATATTTCGGCCAAGGATGCAACGGTGCGCGAAGCAGTGGCCGAGGGACGAATTGCCATGTCGGTTGAGGCGTTGGCCGCCATCACCGAAGGCGCGGTGAAAAAAGGCGATGTGCTGGCCACGGCCCGGATCGCGGGGATTTTGGCGGCAAAGAAGACCAGCGAGCTGATCCCGCTCTGTCACCCGCTGGCGCTTTCCAAGGTTGCAGTGGATTTCGAGTTCGAACCTGATGGCATCCGGGTGACTGCTCTCGCCCGGCTGACCGGCCAGACCGGCGTTGAGATGGAAGCGATGACAGCGGCTTCGGTCGCGCTGCTGACGATTTACGACATGGCAAAGGCACTCGACAAGAGCATGGTCATTTCGGGCGTGCGGCTACTTTCCAAAAGCGGCGGCAAGTCGGGCGACTGGCGGAGCGAGTGATCAGCCTGGAGGAAGCGCAGGCGCGGCTATTTGCCTTGCGCGAACCGGTGGAGGCCGAGGAAGTTCCGCTGGTCGAGGCCGTGGGGCGATGGGCGGCGGCGGATGTGCTGGCGCGGCGGACGCAGCCCGCCCGCGATTTGTCCGCGATGGACGGCTATGCGATCCGCCATGCCGACCTGCCGGGGCCGTGGCACGTGACTGGCGAAAGAGCGGCAGGGCGGCTTTTTGAAGGGTCGGTTGGCGCTGGCGAAGCGATGCGCATCTTTACCGGCGCGGTCGTGCCGGACGGGGCCGACTGCATCCTGATCCAGGAAGATGCGGTGCGCGATGGGGACTTGCTTGCGCTTTCAGGCGACGCGCCTGCTCGCGGCCGGCACATCCGGCGCGCGGGGAGCGATTTTGCCGAGGGTGCGCTACTGGTGAAGACAGGCGAGCCATGGACAGCCGCCCGGCTTGGGCTTGCCGCGATAGGCGGGCATGGCCTTGTGCCGGTGCACCGCAAGCTGCGCGTGGCCATCGTCTCGACCGGCGATGAGCTGGTACCGTCAGGGGAGCCTACCCTCGACAACCAGATACCATCGAGCAATAGCGCGATGCTGGCGGCGATGCTGGCCGGCATGCCGGTGGAGGTCGACGACCGTGGGATCGTGAGTGACGATCTCGCATCGCTGACGGCGGAACTTGAGGCCATTGCGGGTGCCGATATCATTGTCAGCATCGGCGGCGCATCGGTCGGCGACCACGATCTTGTCCGACCCGCACTGCAGGCCGCCGGGGCCAGCATCGATTTCTGGAAAATCGCCATGCGGCCTGGGAAGCCGGTGTTGGCAGGTAGGTTGGGGGATGCTGTCGTGCTGGGGCTACCGGGCAATCCGGTATCGGCCTTTGTGACGGCCTTCCTGTTGCTGGGGCCGTTGGTCGCGCATCTGGGCGGCGCCGCAAACCCGTTGCCCGAGCGAATCGAGGCCAAACTGGGCGCGCCGCTACCCGCAAACGGCCCGCGTCTCGATCATGTCCGGGGCATTTTGTCCGGTACCGTAGCGACACCCACAGGCATAAACGACAGCTCCATGCTGTTCGCGCTTTCTAAATCTAACATATTGATAATCCGTGATATAAATGCTCCGGAGGCGCCAATTGGCACCCCAGTTCCCTGCCTCCGCGTCGCTTGCCATAGGCAATGATCGACAAGATCGCTTGACAATACCCCCTTTGTTTCCCTATCGTTCTTTATCTGTTCAGCAATATAGGAATCATCCATGTTGACCTCTAAGCAGCACTCGCTCCTGATGTTCATCCACGAACGGCTTGAAGCTACCGGCATTTCACCCTCGTTCGAGGAAATGAAGGAGGCGCTCGATCTGAAGAGCAAATCGGGCGTTCACCGCCTGATTGGCGCATTGGAAGAACGCGGGTTTTTGCGTCGGCTGGCCAATCGGGCGAGGGCGCTTGAGGTGGTGAAGATGCCCGACGGAGGAAGCTCTCGGGCGCTTGGCAGCAATGAGGCGGTGAATAATAAAGTCGTATCGCTCTCGGACCGGCGTCCCGCTGCTCCCAAGAACCTGCCTGTCGCCGCAAACGACGTGATCGAGATTCCGCTGCACGGCAAAATCGCGGCAGGCGTGCCGATCGAGGCATTGGAGGGGCAGAATTCCCTGTCTGTACCAATGGCCCTGCTTGGGGCTGGCGAACATTATGCGCTTGAAGTGTCGGGCGACTCGATGGTCGAGGCGGGGATTCTCGACGGCGATTATGCGCTGATCCGCAAGACGCAGACCGCGCGCGATGGGGAGATCGTGGTAGCATTGGTGCGCGGCGAGGAAGCCACACTCAAATATCTGCGCCGCGAAGATGGCAAGATTCGGCTCGATCCGGCAAATAGCAGTTACGATCCGCAATATTACGACGCCAGAGAGGTTGAGGTGCAGGGTCGGCTTGCCGGTCTGCTCCGCCGCTATCATTGAGGCGATTTGGCATTGGACGGCGCTATGGCGCTGTCACCGGAAGGGCGCTTAGGCGCCCTTTTTGGTCCCAGCTGCGACCAAGGCTGATGCGCATTATGTTGCGCTACTGTGTCCACACGGGCGTCGGAAAAGTAGACGGCCAATCCGCCGTTTCGCTCCAAAAAATCGCGATCCGCCTTAAACCAGCGCGGCTTGCAGGCCCATGGTAGATAGCGCTCGCTGATAACAATATCGGCGCGCCTGCAGGCCGCCGCCAACTCCATCGTCTGAACCAAATAGCGGGACCGGGTTGCAAGGATCGACCACTGCCTGCCATCGCGCATAATGGCAAAGGAGCATATGTCGGCGCTGCACCGCGCGTCCCGCCAATCGTCGATCGCCTTTGGCTCAGCCTTGATCGCAGCGTTTTCAGCAAGCATCGACAGCGCATATTCCCCTGCCCCTGCCCTGAGGAGCACCAGTTCGCCCGCCTCATCGACAATCGCGACATGGCGACCGTCGCCGGTAACCAGCAGGTCGGGCCGCTGAGCCGTTGCAATTCCAGTCATGCCAACAGCAATTGCGACAATCCCCAAAAGCCGCACACGCCCAACCAGAATGCCCAGCCAGAGGCCGCCGACTACCGTAGCGAAAAACGCCCAACGCGGCATTGATGGCAGCACCATCACAGACCCTGGCGCTTCGCTGACCCAATGCGCCAATTCGGCGATCGCCGTCACGCCAAGTCCTGCCAGCCACCAAAATGGTCGCCCCAGCCCGACCCCGTCGAGCAACAGCCCGATCATCTGCGCGGGCATGATAAAAAACGTTGTCAGTGGAATTGCCAAAATATTTGCTGCGGCTCCGTAAACGCCGCTTTTGTGGAAATGAAAAAGCGCGATGGGCGCAAGGGCAACTTCGATCGCAACACCCGTGAGCAAAAGCGTAAAAACCCATCGCACCATGCGCATTGAAAACGCCTCATCGCGGCGCGCAGTGAGTTGCTGAACCCAGCGCGACTCATGCAACACAACAATTGTGGTAACAGCCGCAAAGCTTAGCTGGAAACTGGGGCCTGCAAGCGCCTCCGGCCAGAACAGCAGCACCAATGTAGCACCCGCAGCGAGCAAACGCAGCGAAAGCGCCTGCCTGCCCATGGCCAATGCCGCCAATATAAGCAATGCGGCAACGCAGGCGCGCACCGTTGGCACCTCTGCCCCGGTCAGCAATGTATAGCCTACCGCAATCGCCGCCGATCCCGTTGCAGCAGCAATCGGCACCCGCACCCTAAGCGCGAACCACGGCCAAAGCGCCAACAGCCTGCTGATCAAAAGGAATGCGCCACCCACCACCGCGGTCACATGCAATCCACTAACCGAAAGCAAGTGAGCCATTCCGCTATTGCGCAACGCCTCTGCATCCTCTTCGGAAATCGCGCCGCGCGCACCGACGAGCAAGGCTGCACCAATGGCACCGCTTTCGTTGGGCATTGCCGCACGGATATGTCGTGCCAAAGCTTCCCGCTGCTCGCTCCAGAAAGCGGTTCCTCCGCTTGATGGCACCAACAATTTGGGCGCGACCAGAGCACCACCCGTTGCGCCAAGCCCAAGAAACCAGGCCTGCCGCGCGAAATCATAGCTTCGCGGCAATGCAGGTCCCGGCGGCGGCATCAGTCGCGCCTTAAGCTGCACGATCGCGCCGGGCGCAAATTCGCGACGATGCTGCTCAAGCGGGATGTTGACGCGGACACGTTCCGGAAGCTCGCCCTCGCCGCTTGTTGTCAGCACATAGCGGACAATGCCGCGAGCCGATACATCCTCAACGCTTTCGATGCGGCCATTGAAGGTCACGACAATCGGACGGTCGAGACGATCTCCCGCGACCATCGAGGATTTGAATCCGACTGCGGAAAAGCCTGTTACGACCAATAAAGCCGCCCAGATGAGCAGCCGTCCCGACCGCGATTGCATGCCGATCCACGCGGCAATCAACAATAAACCCGCAGCTGCCATGAGCAGCGGCCAAAGCGCGGCATTGCCCACCAGCTGCCAGATCGTGATCCCTGCGCCCAGCCCGACTGGCACCAACAGCGGTAGCTGGTCCCGCTGTCTTTCCAGCGCATTTTCAACTGCTGAAATCGACAAAAAGACCGAACGTTCATCCGCTTGACGAGCAGGCCAAAACTGCGCAAGGAAGCCGCGTGCAATGGCGCTTTGGGGCATCGTAGATGCGCTCCCCTTTTCCCTGTTGCAGAAATGGTCTCCCGACCGATAGCCCGAAACCGACCTGCCGAAAAGAAAAGATGGCGGCGATACGGCCTGTCGGAAAATACACCCGGCTTCCCCGGCCCAGAGAAAAGTGGAATGATACTATGGCTGACAAGGCTGCAATCCTGACAATCGACAATCAGGCGATCGAGTTGCCGGTTATTTCCGGGACCGTCGGCCCCGACGTCCTCGATATTCGCAAATTATATGCGCAGTCCGACCGCTTTACCTTTGACCCCGGATTCACCTCAACCGCCAGCTGCGAATCGCAGCTTACCTATATCGATGGCGACGCCGGTGTGCTGCTGCACCGCGGCTATTCGATTGAGGAGCTATCCGAGGACTCGAGCTTCATGGAGGTGTCCTACCTGCTCCTGAACGGCGAGTTGCCTTCGAAAGCAGAACTGGACAATTTCACGCACACCATCTCGCGCCACACCATGCTTCACGAGCAGTTAGCGACATTTTATCGGGGATTCCGCCGCGACGCGCATCCCATGGCGATCATGTGCGGTGTGGTTGGCGCGCTTTCGGCATTTTATCACGACTCGACCGATATTTCCGATCCCTATCAGCGCACGGTGGCAAGCCATCGGCTGCTCGCAAAAATGCCGACCATCGCCGCGATGGCGTATAAATATTCGGTCGGGCAGCCCTTCATGTACCCTGATAACAGCCTGTCTTACACTGGCAACTTCCTGCGTATGACCTTCGGCGTCCCGGCAGAGCCCTATATGGTCAACCCGATCGTCGAAAAAGCACTCGACCGGATCTTCATCCTGCACGCCGACCATGAACAAAATGCCTCGACCTCGACTGTCCGGTTGGCCGGATCGTCGGGTGCCAACCCCTTTGCCTGTATTGCAGCCGGCATTGCGTGCCTGTGGGGGCCGGCGCATGGCGGGGCCAATGAGGCGGCGCTCAACATGCTGCGGGAAATCGGCACACCAGACAAAATCCCGCACTATATCGCTCGTGCCAAAGACAAGAACGACCCGTTCCGCCTGATGGGATTTGGCCACCGCGTATATAAAAACTACGATCCGCGAGCGACGGTGATGCAGAAAACCGTCCGCGAAGTGTTGACTGAGCTCAAGGTCAGCGACCCCATCTTCGACGTTGCATTGCAGTTGGAGGACATGGCGCTAAACGACCCCTATTTCATCGAGAAGAAGCTGTTCCCCAACGTCGATTTCTATTCGGGGATCATATTGTCGGCCATCGGTTTCCCGACCACCATGTTCACCGTTCTGTTCGCGCTGGCGAGGACGGTCGGTTGGGTCGCGCAATGGAATGAAATGATTTCCGACCCTGGCCAGAAAATTGGACGCCCGCGGCAGCTGTACACCGGCCCCGCACAGCGTGCCTATGTGCCTGTCGAAAGGCGGTAGTTTGCGGCGCTAACGCGCGGGCAGATCGAGCGTAAACAGGGCGCCGCCAGAGGCCGAGGAGGCAATGGTCAAGTCGCCGCCCATGGCGCGGGCCAGCCTGCGAGAGATGTAAAGGCCAAGGCCGCTGCCGCCGTCGCCGCTACGGCCGAGCCGTTCGAACTTGTCGAAGACGCGCTCCCGATTTTCAGCACTGATCCCTTCGCCTTCGTCGGCAACACTGATCGTGGCGCGTTCGTTTGCGCTTGCGATGGTTATGGTGATGCTGGTGCCATCCGGGGCATAGCGGATTGCGTTGCCGACCAGATTGAGCAGTATCTGTAACACGCGGCGAAACTCTCCAATTGCTTCAATCTTGTCGTCATCGGGCGGAGTAGCGATCCTGATCCCATGATCGGAGGCCTTAAGCGCCAGAAGCCCGGCAACACGGCGGGCGAGATCGCCCAGTTCGATCCGGTCGCGCGCAACCGAAAAATCGGGTCGATCGATTGCCTCAAGATCCTCCATATCGGCGACCAGTTCGGTCAGATGCCGCGCGGCAGTAGCGATGTCCTGAGCATATTCAGCATAATTGTCGCGCAATGGGCCATGCAATTTGCTGCCGATTGTTTCGGCGTTGGCGACAATGCGACTGAGCGGCTGTTTCAGCACAGAGGCAAATTGCCGCCCCATCGGAATCGCCGTTTCGGAAACTCCATCGCTAACTGCCGCCAACATATTGCCAGCATGGCCCACATATTTGCCATCTGGAGCAAATATCGGCTTCAGATCGAGCCGATAACGCGCGTTTCTGCCGACAAGCCCCACCTCCTGATGTACAATCTCGCGCCGCGCACCAAGCGCATCGATCAGCGGCAGTCTGCCCTGGTTGTCGCTATCGAGTACGAAAACGCCGCCAAGGTGCTGGCCAAGCGCGCTGTCGGGCAATATTGAGGGCAAAGTCACGATCCGCAACTCCGGATCGATCATCAGCCAGTCGTCGTCGACGCGTTGCTGATCCAACGTTTGCTGCGGGCGTAGACTCTGGCTCTGCTCGCCAATCTCGCGCCATCCACTAACGATGATTTCCACTTCGCCGTCTTGGGGAATCGCCTCGATCCAAAGCTCGACATCGCCGTCCTCATCGGCCGCACGGACGGGTTTTTCCACGCGCATCCGTGTTCGCAGCGCAAGTGCCGCCAAATCGCCAAGCCCTGGCACCGCAACCGCATCGTCGATTTCGCCTCCTGCAAAACCGTGCAAACGCCAGATTTCAGGGTCCGCCGAAATCAGCTTTGCATCTTGAGCAATACGCGCCCTGATCGGCACGGAAAGAAAGCGCGGTGAAGTGCTCATTGACCGTCCTCGGCCCAGGCAGCGATCGCTGCACGCGCCTCCACCGGATCGATATTGCCATAGACATCGGCAAGTTCGGGCGAAGCATCGCGATCGCCGCGCAGGGCAACCAGAAGGCTTGGCAGCTGCTCAACGGGTAAGCCCTGCGCTTTCAACAGCAGCAACAGGGCGGCTGGGCTTTCGCCACCGACGATATTGAAAAGGAAGTCGCTGTCGAGCCGGTAATCCTGCGCCAAGGCGGCGATGAAAAGCTGTATCCCGGCCTTGCGGGGGTCGATCAGGTCGGCCCGATATTCGGGTCCAAGAAAGAAAACCAGTTTGCGCGCGATAGCGGAGGCATTTTTCCCGCTGTCATGTGCTGCAAGCAGCTCGGCGGCCCTGGTCGACAGATCCTGTACAACAGCTCTATCCGGATCGCTCAGCGCTGCAACCACACGCCAGCACAACTGGTGCAAATCCGCACTGGGCAAGCAAAGGAAAAGATCGCGGTCAGAAGATGACATTTGCTGCTCTGCATATAACAACTGTTGGGCCATTGCAGCGATGCGCGGATTGTCATGGTTCAACAAGGTCACGGGCAATTGCACGAGCGCTTGCGCTGCTCCACCCGACGCGAGGCAGCTTTTGAGCTTTCCCTCTGCAAGTCTGGCGAGTGCAAAATTGACCAGCGAAGGTTCGCGCAGCAACCCCGACGTCGCTAGCGCATTCCAGCTTTCCGGGGGACCTTCATTGCCGGTCAACCGCCGTTCGATCCCCTGCACCAACGCCTGAAGTTTCACCCGAGTAGCGCTTTGCAAGAACTCCGATGGAAGGTTTTCACCACGCGGAAAGAGCATAGCAAGCAGGTCGTCGCGCAGCGCCTCGGCTGCGCGAAGATCGGCATTTGCGATCGCTATGCTGTCATGGGAATACCCGTTGGCCAATCCGCAATTCCGCTTCTTCCTCTGCTGTAGCGCAGAAAATATAGGCTTTCAGGGTTAATTTCGCTTTAAGTTCAATTGGCCGTTTCGTTCGGTCCAACCCGTTTTTTCAGGCGGTACAACGACATGCCAAGTCCGACCAAAATCAGCAGTCGCGCGGCCCAGTCGGGAGCGCCAACGGCAACACCCGGCAACATCCACAGCGCAATGACCAATGGCGAGAGCACCCGGGGATTGGCTGGCCGCGCCGCTTCGGCATCGATTAGCGAGAGGCCAAGCAACGCTAGCCCCAGAAATGCAGCCTCAGGCGCCGTCGAGCCCGGACCTTGAAGAAATGCGACCAGCGCTGCCACAAGCAATGCCCAGCCTGCCATCCCAGCCCAGTCGCTCTGCCCTTGGCGATATTCGGCCAAGCGTAAGCCTTTTCTCAGAAATTCTGCAAAAATAGCCGCAATTGCGACCAGCACGGCGGCAACAGGAAATTTGAAGACCGCAAGCAGCGCCGATCCCAGCGACGCGAATGGGAACAGCCATTCCACTGCTGTCCGTCCCCAAGGCACAGTCCAAATCGGATTGGTCAATCGTAATGCCAAAGGCTCAAAAAAGCTTTTTTCCAGACTGTTATCAGGGATAGCAAAGTCTGAACCGAGCTTTGTCTGGATGAACCTAAGATCATCCTCGCTCATCAATCTCCGGATGTTGCCGGACTGCACCTCCGCCTGCCGGATCGGAAAGAACCGGCATTTGTCCTGTATCGCCTGCCTCAGCAGTGCAGAGGCCATGTCCCAACCTTCGGGCAGTACAGCCAAATTGTCCAGCGACCGCTGGGTAACTAGCGCAAGCCCTGCCCAGCGACGATTGAGATCGATACGTTCGAAAGGCTTGTTTTCTGCATGCTCTTCGACCGTCGCGACATAGGGCGCAGGCTCATTCAAAAGGTCAGCCAGCAGTTTGCGGCTCAAGATCGTGTCGGCGCGAATGACCAAGACTTCGGTTTCAGCGTCAATAACCGCCGCGAACGCCTTTGGTTCACGGACAAATTGCACGTCGAGCCCTGACGCTTTGGCAAAATCGCCATAGGTCAACAGTGCGCCGGATACATTTTCGACGCCAATGAAAAATCTTGAGATACCCTGCGACTCAAGTTGCTTGATCAGATGATGAACCAATGGCTGACCGAAAACGCGCGCAGCGGACAGCGCGCCATCGCCGTCCGCTTCACCGATGCAAAGCAGCGCAACTTTTGCTTTAGGTGACATAACGGTTTCGGTCATGCTTTACCCGACTAAGGATTGGCTGCGGCATATGCCAGCGAAAAACCGGCGCTTGGACCATGGAGGGCCCCTTTGCCTTTGCAACCATTGCCAGCGCGACGCGCCGCCTATAGGAAGGCCGGATGCTCGATGGATTTGGACGGAAAATCGACTATTTGCGAATCTCGGTGACCGACCGATGCAATTTCCGTTGCCATTATTGCATGCCGGAAGATCAGCGCTTTTTGCCGCA
>CAZSJE010000020.1:0-7605 GCA_964606835.1 uncultured Sphingorhabdus sp. | reverse complement strand
CGCCACTCGATCATCGTACGGCAGGGCCAGCCCGCTATTGGTCGGTCGAGGAACTGGGTCTGCGGCTCGGCCTGATCACGCCCATGAGCCAGAACTTCTGCGACGGCTGCAACCGGATCCGGCTGACCACTGATGGCAAGGTCTATATGTGCCTTGGTTCCGATCTGCATGTCGATTTTCGCGCGGCTATCCGCGATGGCGGGACGGGCGAAGTCGACCGACTGCTGCAAGAGGCGCTGAGGCTCAAACCCGAGCGGCATGATTTCGAACGCCAAATGAGCGACCGATCGCTGCGGCTTCACCGGCATATGAACGCAACTGGCGGATGAGCCGCTTTTCCCGCCTGGCCTTGCTTGCCGCCCCTGGGGAACAAGCACGCGATGCCGAAAAGCAGTTGCGCGAGCGACACGAATTTGTCGGCCTTGATGAGGCCGACGCTGTGATCGCCCTGGGCGGCGATGGCTTCCTGCTGCAATTGCTCCACCAATTGCTGGAGGATCGACGCGCGTTGCCTGCCTATGGCATGAACTTGGGCACCATCGGCTTCCTGATGAACAATTGGGCGCCCGAGGCACTGCTCGACCGGCTTGAGCGCGCGAAGAGTTTTTCGGTTACCCCGCTGGTCGCCACCATCGAAAGTTCGGCAGGGCAGCGCTTTACCCTGCCGGCGATCAATGAAGTCTCTCTGCTGCGCGAAACGCGGCAAGCGGCGAAGATCGCCATTTCCGTGAACGACCGGATCGTGCTCGATGAACTGATCTGCGACGGCGTGCTGGTGGCCACGCCTGCCGGGTCGACCGCCTATAACATGTCCGCCAACGGCCCGATCCTGCCGCTCGATTCGGCACTGCTCGCGCTAACCCCCATCAGCCCCTTCCGTCCACGGCGTTGGCGGGGCGCAGTGTTGCCCGATCGTTACCGGATAAAACTCGACATTCTCGAATCCACCAAACGCCCGGTCAGTGCGGTCGCCGATCAGCGCGAGATCCGCGATATTGCAAGCGTTGAAGTTGCTCTGGATCGCAACCGTTCGCTCACCTTGCTGTTCGATCCGGAGCATGCACTGGACGACCGGATTGCGATGGAGCAATTTGTCGTTTGAGGCCTTGCATTTTAAAAAAACGCGCGCCATAGGCGGCGCTCGCCCGGAAGCACCGGGCTGCTCCTCGGTAGCTCAGCGGTAGAGCAATCGGCTGTTAACCGATCGGTCGGGGGTTCGAATCCCTCCCGGGGAGCCAGTTTTCTTTCACCAGAAATTCAGGCTCTGCCCAAGCAGCCGGACTGCGACATAGCCGACGAGTAGCGCGGTTACCGTGCGCAGGATACGCGGCGAAAATAGCCGCAATCCCATGACGCTGCCGATCTGTCCGCCAACCAGCACGGCAATCATGAGCGGCCAATAGCTGGTCAGGACACCGCCGAACACATCGGGACCGTTCTTCACCAATTGCCCGGCAACCCCAGCAATCGAATTGATCAAGATATAAAGCGAGGCAAAGGCCGCAATCCGTCGCGCCTCCGCCCAGCGGATCAGGTGCAGCACCGGAGCCATGAATATACCGCCGCCAATGCCCGATAATCCTGCCATTAGTCCAATCGCAGCAGATATGAGCATCAACAATGCAGGCGGCAATTTGCGCGGACGCCAGCTGTCCGGCTGCACCAGCAGCGCGACACAAGATAACAGCAGCGCACCACCCAGAATGAGCAGGAACAGCCATTGCTTGAGCGGCACCAATCCGCCGAGAAAGGCAAGCGGCGCCGAAACAAGTAGGAGCGGAAGTACCCGCCTCCAATCGATCAATCCGGCCCACGCGAAGCGGATCGTTCCGCCGGTTACCACGATGATGTTGCACAGCAACGATATGACGGGGATCAGCTTGTAATCGACGCCCCACAGCCCCAGCAGCGCGGTGTAGGTCGATCCGCCACCGAACCCGACCGATGCATAGATCAGGGCAACAAGAAAAAAGAGCGCGGTGAGCCAGGTCATGGTCGCGCCCTCCCCTAAATTGCCTCAATAGGCGCCGTGGCAATGTTTATATTTCTGTCCCGATCCGCAGGGGCACGGATCGTTGCGACGAATATCGGGATCATTTGCCCAGGGATTGCCTTGCGACGGATCGACCGCAACCTGGCGCGACGGGATTGTAGTAGTGACCAGCCCCGACGATCCGGCATCCAGATCGTCGCTGTCATCCTCTCCTGTAAACGGATCGAAATGCTGCGTAAGGAATGCTGGCAGTTCGGGAAGCGCATCGCTGGGCGCTTGCTCCACTCGAATTTCGTTGGTGGCAAGCGTACGTGTGACGCCTTCGCGAATATCGGTCAGCATGCGCTCGAAAAGGCCAAAACTCTCGGTCTTATACTCGTTGATCGGGTTTTTCTGCGCGTAGGAGCGCAGGTAAATCACCTGGCGAAGCGCGTCGAGCGTGGACAAATGCTCTTTCCAGTGATGGTCGAGCGTTTGCAGCAATATCTGTTTTTCGATTTGACGGAAGACCGCCGGATCGACCGCAGACCGCTTTTCTTCGAGCTTTGCCGTTGCCAGTTCGGCCAGCCGGGTTTCGACGATTTCCGGCTCCATCGCCTCTTCGGTCATCCAGCTGTCGATGTCGGGGGTGAGCCCCAATATTTCCGCACTGCGCGCCTTTAGTCCCTCCACGTCCCATTGTTCGGGATAGGTTTCGGGCGGGCAATGGTCGGCGACGATAGCGTTGACGGTTTCCTGCAGCATGTCGTCCATGACATCGTCTACGGCCTCGGCATCCATGATGTCGCTGCGCTGCTCGTAGATGACCTTGCGCTGATCGTTCATGACGTTGTCATATTCGACGAGCTGTTTGCGGATGTCGTAGTTGCGCGCCTCAACCTTTTTCTGCGCGGTTTCGATCGCCTTTGACAGCCATTTGCCGCCAATTGCTTCGCCATCCTCCAAAGAGGAGTTCATCATCCGCGCAAAAAGCGTTTCCGACCCGAAAATGCGCAGCAGGTCATCCTCAAGGCACAGATAGAAGCGTGACAGGCCTGGATCGCCCTGCCGTCCCGAACGACCGCGCAGCTGGTTATCGATGCGGCGGCTTTCATGGCGTTCGGTAGCGAGCACAAACAGACCGCCCGCTTCAATCACCTTGGTCTTTTCAGCCGCAATCTCTTCCTTGATCTTGGCAATGGCCTGTTCCTTGGCTGGGCCGTCTTCCATTTCGCCCAGTTCGTCCTCGATACGGAACTCCAAATTGCCGCCCAGCTGGATATCGGTGCCGCGACCGGCCATGTTGGTGGCAATCGTCACTGCGCCAGTGCGCCCGGCCTGCGCCACGATGCGCGCCTCCTGCTCGTGGAAACGCGCGTTCAAGACGGCATGCTCGACGCCTTCCTTGTTCAGATATTCGGACAACAGTTCCGACTTTTCAATAGAAACGGTGCCAACGAGCACCGGTTGACCGCGATCCTGTGCTTCCTTGATCGACTTGGCGATGGCACCAAATTTGTCCGCAGTGTTCTTGTAGAACTGATCGTCCTGATCGATTCGCTGTACAGGCAGGTTGGTCGGGATTTCGACGACGTTCAGCTTGTAAATCTCGTGAAACTCGCCCGCCTCGGTGGCGGCCGTCCCTGTCATCCCCGAAATTTTGGGGTACATGCGGAAATAATTCTGGAAGGTGATCGTCGCCAGAGTCTGGTTTTCCGGCTCAATCCTGACGCCTTCCTTGGCTTCGACCGCCTGGTGCAGGCCATTGGACCAGCGACGGCCATCCATCATGCGCCCGGTAAATTCGTCGATGATGATGACCTTGTCATCCTTGACGATATAGTCGGTGTCGCGCTTGAACATCACATTGGCGCGAAGCGCCTGGTCGAGATGGTGGACGACCTGCGTGTTCTCAAAGTCATACAGGTTGCTGCCCTGGATCAACCCTGCGGCCTCCAGCAGACGCTCTGCCTTTTCTGTGCCGTCCTCGGTCAGGATGACGTTCTTGGTCTTTTCGTCTGCCTCATAATCTTCAGGGACCAGTTGCAGCACGATCTGGTGCACCGACTGATACAGCTCCGACCGGTCGTCGGTCGGGCCGGAGATGATCAGTGGGGTGCGCGCTTCGTCGATCAGGATCGAATCCACCTCGTCGACGATCGCGTAGTTGAAGGGACGCTGCACCATTTGGGCACGCTCCATCTTCATATTGTCGCGGAGATAATCAAAGCCCAACTCGTTATTGGTCGCATAGGTGATGTCGCAATTATAGGCTTCGCGGCGTTCGCTCTCCGACAGGTTGGGAACGATTACCCCGATGGTCAGACCCAGGAATTTGTGGATTTGTCCCATCCATTCGGAATCGCGCGTCGCCAGATAATCGTTGACGGTAACGACATGCACGCCCTTGCCCTCAATGGCATTCAGGTAAGTCGCAAGTGTCGCCACCAGCGTCTTGCCTTCACCCGTGCGCATTTCGGCAATTTCGCCGCGATGGAGGACAATGCCGCCGACCATCTGCACATCGAAATGCCGCATGCCCAGTGTCCGCTTGGACGCCTCGCGGACAGTGGCGAACGCTTCCGGCAGGATATCGTCGAGGGTCTCACCCGCTTCGAGGCGATTACGGAAAATTTGCGTCTGCGCCTTCAAGTCCTCGTCCGAAAGCGCTGCAATTTCATCCTCCAGCGCATTGATCTTGGCAACGATCTTCATCGTTTGTTTTACGTAACGGTCGTTCGACGACCCGAATATGGCTTTGGCGACAGTGCCGAGCATGGGAAATTCCTGATAAGAGTATGTTGTGGGATGGCCGCCGGTTGCGGCGGAGCAAGGTCACAAAAGGCGCAGAAAACTACGCAAGTTCACGCTATTCGCGTGTGCGGTCGTGCCGTGAAACCGGGTTGGGTGCGATGACCGCTTGCTGCGCTTCTGACGGCGCAAGCGCCGTTCGCGCATTTGGCCAAAAGTTGGCCGGGATGCGGCCAGCTTGCTGGCTTTCCGAAGCCAAAACTTCTGCCGCAACAACCGCCGTCTGCGCAACTGACGATGCCGGACTAACCTCCGCACGCGCAGCCTCAGCGGCGGAAAAGCCGCTTATGAGCGCGAGAAGATAGATCAGCAAACGCATTAGCTGCCCCGATAAACTGCGCTGCATATAAGAATGGTTAAGCGCTTCGTCCATCCTGAAAGATTGCGGTGGTGCTGGCTGCTCGCTAGACAGCCGCGACCCTGAACCGCTGGAACCTCCCTTGTCGACCAAATCGCCACTTGCCCTGCCCTTCCCCGATATGCCCACCATCTCCGGTGCAACACCGCGCATTGCCCGTGCACGCTATAAGGAGTGGGATCGCTGCGACCTGACTTTTGTCGAAATGGCGGAGGGAACGGCTGTGGCGGGGGTGACCACGCGCAATATCTGCTGTTCGTCCGAGGTCGAGCTATGCCGGGATCATTTGCAAGGGGGACGCGCAAGGGCGCTGGTAGTCAATGCTGGCAATGCCAATGCCTTCACTGGCTATCGCGGGAGAGAGGCGGTTGAGGCGATTACCGCAAAGGTCGCAGCGCATCTGGGCTGTGCCGAAAGCGAAGTGTTTGTCTCGTCCACCGGGGTTATTGGCGTGCCGTTGCCCAAGGATAAGGCCGAGGCCGGGTTACGAGCAGTGTTCGAAGCAGAGCCCTGCGATTGGGAGGATGCAGCCAATACCATTGGCACCACCGACACCTTCGCCAAGGGCGCAAAGGCCAGCGCGATTGTCGGTGGAACACGCGTCGAGTTGATCGGGATTATCAAGGGCAGCGGCATGATCGCGCCAGATATGGCGACGATGCTGGGCTATGTTTTCACCGATGCAGCCGTGGAACCGGGCTTCTTGCAAAAGCTTCTGTCCGCCGCGAACCAGCGCAGCTTCAGCTGCATCACGGTCGATAGCGACACCTCGACATCGGACACGGTGCTAGCCTTTGCAACGGGCGCGGCGGGTAACGCCTCCCTAGCCTCATTCGACGATGCCGGCGCCGATGCATTTGCTTCAGCACTTAACGATGTCTGCCTTCAACTGGCGCACCTGGTCGTGCGCGACGGCGAAGGCGCGCAAAAGTTTATCGAGATAACCGTTTCCGGCGCGGTGTCGGACGACAGCGCGCGGCGGATCGGCCTGGCGATTGCCAACTCGCCGCTCGTGAAAACGGCTATAGCGGGCGAGGATGCGAATTGGGGGCGCGTTGTGATGGCGGTCGGCAAGGCCGGCGAACCGGCGGACCGCGATAGGCTATCGATCAGCTTTGGAGCTACTCAGGTCGCACGCGATGGTTTGCCAGTGCCCGACTATGACGAAGCGCCTGTCGCCGAACATCTCAAGTCCAAAGATATCCGTATAGGCGTCGATATCGGCCTTGGCTCAGGCCGCGCGACCCTTTGGACGTGCGACCTAACGCATGGCTACATCAGCATCAATGCGGACTACCGGAGTTAGGCAGCGGCAGTCCCGGTACCAGCGCCTAGAGCACCCTCCAGCCAGCTCTTCAGCTGCGCCTTGGGGGCCGCGCCCACCTTGGTTTCAACCGCTTCGCCATTTTTGAACAGGATCATCGTCGGGATACCGCGCACGCCATATTTGCCAGGCGTATCGGGATGATCGTCGATGTTCAGCTTGGCAATCGTCACGCGGTCGCCCAGCTCGTCGCTCAGTTCCTCCAGCGCGGGGCCGATCATCTTGCATGGGCCGCACCATTCGGCCCAGAAATCGACCAATACGGGCTTTTCGGAGCCCAAAACGTCCAAAGCGAAAGTATCGTCGCCGACTTTGGTGGTTGCCATGTTCAATCTCCTGATGGTTGCAAACGCATATATGGGGGTTGGAACGCCATGCAAGCGGTGCGGCGACAAAGATTTGCTTTGGCCCACATCAGACGGGCTTATGCAGCGCAAGGGTCGCTGCCGACAGTCGAAGCAGTGCAGGGCCTGATGTGTAAAGCAGCGCGGCTTCTATGCGCCTTTCCGGAAAGATCGCCTCCAGTGCCGCGACATAATGCGCCATTTGGCGGAGTTGGGGAACCGGCACCTGCGTCTCTTCCGACGGGACCTTGCGGCCGGTTTTGAAGTCGACAAGGCTTATCCGGTCAGATTCGATCAACATGCGGTCGACTCGCCCTGTAATCACGGTCGCTCCTACAAGCGCCGCAAGAGGCACCTCTGCCCTCGCGGAATTGGAAAAGAGGGCCCGCCAATCTGCGTTGTCCAATACGGTGGCAACCTGATCGACCATCGCCTTGTGGTCAAGGTGTCCACTTTTGTCGTTCCGCCCCAGCCAGGCCAGCGCATCATTGCGGAACTGCGCAGGATCGCGACCATCATATTGTTCGAATAGCGCATGGATCAACTTGCCGCGCAGCGCCGCCAATTGCATGACGTCGCTTGCGGGAGCATCGCCGTACAGATCGTCGCCCAGGTCGGAAGGCGCCAGCGGGCGCGGCGGGCTCTCCTCCGGGGGCGCGGGCTGAGACAGCCATGGCGGGATATTGACTGCTTCGACAGCGGTGGCCTCAACCTTTCGCCGCTCGACCTTCGCATCGCTGCTGTGCCGCATCGTCGCACCCCATAAAGGGTCGGATTGCCAGTCGCAGCCGAGCGC
>CAZSJE010000019.1:6907-21230 GCA_964606835.1 uncultured Sphingorhabdus sp. | reverse complement strand
TTGGAGATCACCCAGTCAGCCGAAGCAAAACGGCGTTGATTCATATTCCGGAAGTGGGGGATGACATGGCGGGCAAAGAGCTCGTATGAATTCTTCTTCTTTTCCCAGTTGGCCCAGTTGTGGTCCATGAACAGGAAGGCGCCAAAACCTCCGCTTTTTTCCATTAATTGTTCCATGCGGTCAATGGCGTCTTGTGGCGTTCCGATCACTGCCATGCCGTTTTCAACGAGAGCCTCGACCGGCGGCTTGCCTTTGTCGATGATCGGAATGTTGGCGATTTCCGTATAATTGAAAATCCAGTCATCGATGCCGTATTTCACTTCTTCAAGGGCCTGCTCGCGCGTTTCGGCAATGTGCATGGGGCCAACCAGGCGCCAGCCGGAACGGTCGATTACCTGACCATGTTCTGCAGCGGATTCTTCTGCAATTGCCCAGTTAGCCGCCAAAGCATTGAAGCCAGCATGGGTCGTGGCGCCCAAAGTCAACATGCTCGTGCCAAATCGACCGGCAACTTTCGCCCCGCTGGGCGACACGTTGTTGGTTACGGTTAGTTCCATGTGCGGATTGGAATAGGGGCCGAGATGAAGGCGGGCTTCACGGCATTCAAACCAGTCGGTCTTCATGTTGACGACTTCGCCTTTCATGAGGCGAGAAATGGCGTCAACCGCCTGTGGGAAACGCTCCCTCAGTTCTTCTGCTTCGATGCCCTGCATGTAGGCATCAGCGACAAGTGCGCCTGGACCCATGCCGAACATCGTGCGGCCGCGCGTCATATGGTCAAGCTGGTTCATGCGATCAGCCACAATCAACGGATGCTGATAGGTGACTGTGCAAACTCCCGTCCCTAGTTTGATATATTTTGTGCGCTCAGCCGCGGCAGCCAAGAAAACCTCGGGACTCGCAATGATTTCAAGGCCGCCGGCATGGTGCTCACCCATCCACGCTTCGTCATAGCCGAGCTTGTCCATCCATTCCACAAGCTCAAGATCGCGCTCCATGGCGATGGTTGGATTGGTTCCAAGCGGATGAACGGGAGCCATGAAGTTCCCGAATCGCAGTTGCCCTTGTTGCATCAAACTCTCCTCTAAATCTCTGCGCCAAAGTAGTTTTCTGGCGAAGCGATTGCCGCAACGCGTAAAAAAATATGATGCAGAATTTTGTTATCATAGCGGAGAATTTATGCACTGAAAAGTCAAAAACACGTCCTTTCCAATGCGTGATCGCTTGACTGGATTTGCGGAGTAGTGCATGGTTGCACCGAAACGTAAATATACGTCATGGGGGGTGTAGCCACCTGCAAATTGATGAGGATGTCCCAATGAGTAATTTTTTTGGCCAAGTCGACCCAGCCTTTGCTCGCGTGCGCGAGGTGTTTGAAGCGAATTTTGAAGAGGACTCTGCGTGGCCAGAGGTTGGCGCAGCTTACTCCGTTTATTTGGACGGCAAAGAGGTGGTCAAAATCTGGGGGGGCGTGGCTGACAAGGAGAGCGGTCGCCCCTGGGAGGCAGATACCCGCGCCAATGTTTTCTCTAGCGGGAAGGCGCTGCCGGCTATCGCTATCGCACAGCTCGCCGGGGAAGGGCGCATCGCTTATGATGATCCGGTCGCCAAATATTGGCCTGAATTTGAGGCGAACGGCAAAGCTGGGATCACGATTTCCCACATCATGTCGCATCGTTCCGGTGTGAACGCTTTTGATGCGCCGATTACAATCGATGATTTGGGTGATTGGAATGATGCAGTTGCACGGCTCGCAGGGCAGGCTCCCATCCATGCGCCGGGCGAAAGGACAGCGTATCACGCGCTTACTTATGGCCATCTGACCATGGAGGTTGTGCGCCGGGTAACGGGCCTGATGCCACGCGATTATGTTACCCAGCGCATTGCAGGCCCTTTGGGGGCAGAGATATCGGTTGGTGCAGATCAGGCGATTTGGGGCAAGATTGCGACGCTCGTGCCTCCTCCACCGCCTCCGGCAGACCGGCCCATGCCCGACCCCTTAGCTGCAAAGGCGATCATGAATCCCATGATCACGCCGCCGCTGACGGCCACTCCGGCTTGGCGCAACGCCCAAATTCCCGGTGCAAATGCCCATGTCAGTGCGCAGGGTTTGGCCCGTTTGTGGGGCGCAATTGCTAATGGTGGCGAAATTGATGGGGTCCGCATTCTGACACCAGAGGCGATTGCTGCCATGAGTGCCTTGGTCAGCGATGCGCCTTGCATGATGATGGGGCCGATGAATTGGGCGCAGGGGGTTATTCGCAACCGGGCCGGGCTCTTTGGCCCAAGGGATGGAACCTTCGGAAACTGCGGATTTGGCGGAAGCCAGGGCTTTGCGGATGTCGATTCTAAAGTTGCCGCCGCCTATGTTCCTAACCGGATGTTCCCCAATTTGCTACAAGACCCGCGTGCGATGGCCTTGGCCAATGCGGTCTTCGAATCTGTTGGGAAAGCTGGCGCCTAAAATATTGCCCAGACAATCTTGGTCCTGATGGCCGTGGTTTTCGATGTCTGATTTGGTCGGTGGCATTGGTCGCCATAGGAGAATTATTGTGTCTGAATCAAACAATGTTCCGTTCCGTGAAGTGCATTTTGCGCCACGCGATATTGCTGTGGATCGCCGTGACGATGGAACGATCATCCTCAGTCCGCGGATCGAACTGACTCTGGGTGAGGCGCATCTTCCGGCCTATCTGCGCCGTCATGCAAAAAAGCGCCCTGATCACACCTGGCTGGGGCAGCGCCGACCCAAGGGCGGGGATTGGGATCGTCTGACCTTTGGCGATGCCCTTGCCAAGGCGAACCGATTGACACAGGGATTGCTTAATCTTGGCATTCCCCAAGGCAAGATGTTGGGCATTCTCAGCGCCAACTCGCTGGAGCAGGCGCTGATCAATATATCTGCGATGCAGGCGCACATTCCCGTTGTCCCCATTTCGGTAGCCTATTCGTTGCAAAGCAAAGACTTTGGCAAGTTGAAGGAAGTTGCCGGGATCGTCGATCTCGGGGTCATCTTTGTGCAGGATGGCAAGGTCTTTGGCCCGGCCATTGCGGCCCTTGGGGTTTCGGTGCCCGTCATTGCGGTCGAAAATGTGCAGCCTGGGCAAATCGCCTATGCTGACCTGCTGGCTACCGAGGCGACAGATGCGGTTGAGGCTTCTGTAGCCTCGATTGATCCGGAGCAAATTGCCCGCATCATGTTCACTTCTGGTTCGACGGGTACGCCAAAGGGCGTGCCCCATTCCCACCGCAACGTTGTTGTGGCGGCCGAGAGCAATCTTCAGACAAACGGCCATTCGAAAGAAGGCGAGTTGGCGCGTTTGGATTGGACTCCGTGGAACCACGTGTTCGGCGCAACTGGTGTGGCCTTGGCGCTCGTCAATGGTGGTACTTTGATGATCGACGATGGACGGCCGGTGCCTGGCTTGTTCGGCGAAACGATCCGTAATTTGCGCGAGTTTCCGACCAGCAGTTTTGTGACAGTGCCCTCGGCCTATGGCCTTCTCATCGATGCGCTTGAGGCCGATGATGATCTGGCAAAGGTGTTTTTCAGCAAGATTGACATGCTCGGCTATGGCGCGGCTAGCTTGCCGGAAGAATATGTCCGCCGTCTTCAGGCGCTCGCAATCAAGCATATTGGGATGAAGATCTCGATCACCTGCGGCTATGGTGCCACCGAAACTGGACCTGGCGGCGCGTTTATCTATTGGTCAACAGATCGTACCGGGTTGATCGGGCTGCCGCATCCTGGCTTTGATATGAAGCTGGTTCCGCTTGACGACGGTCGTTTCGAAGTCCGTATCAAGGGCGGCGGCGTCATGCGTGGCTATCACGGCAAGCCAGAGCTGAATGCCACGATTTTTGATGAAGATGGTTTCTACAAAATCGGGGATACGGTGCGGTTGGCGGACCCGAACGACGTGATGGAAGGCCTGGTGTTCGCTGGTCGCCTTTCCGAGGAATTCAAACTGACAACGGGCACCTTTGTGCTGGTGGGCTCATTGCGTTTGGCCCTGCTCACGGCGATTTCTTCGTTGGTGACAGATGTAGTGATTTGCGGCGAGAATCGCGCCAGCATTTCGATCCTCGCATGGCTGAACGTTGAAGCAGCCCGTAAACTTGTTGGTAATCCCGATGCAAGCAGGGAAGAACTGAACGCGCACCCAGCGGTTGTGCGTGCCATTGCGCAGGGGCTTGCAAACCATAACCGCGCTAATCCAGGTATCAGTACCCGCGTTGAGAATTTCATGCTTCTCGATGAACCGCCTTCGATCGACGATGGCGAGATTACCGACAAGGGCACAATCAACCAGCGGGGCGTGCAGAAACGGCGTGAAGCCCTGGTCGCGGCGTTGTTTGCCGATCAGCCTGAGGCCAATGTGCATTCGGTCGCTGCCGTTAATGAGGTGGCTTGAGCGCGGGCCTATGTGCGAAGCTGGGGATCGAGAAATAAAGGCAGTTGCATGACACAGGATAGCCCGCACACTTTGGCGGAGGAGTTGGTCGAAGTCGAAGCCGATGGCGGGATCGTATGGCTGAGGCTCAACGATCCAGCTGCGCGCAACGCCTTGTCAGAGGATATGGCGGTGCAATTACGCCGGGCGTTGCAAGAGCATTCTGTAACCGCTCGTGTTTTCATCTTGACGGGTAAGGGCGAAGGGTTTTGTGCGGGGGCAAAGCTTGGCGGGAAAAAACCTGAACCCGGCAGTGGGCCGCGAGATCTTGGCGCGCCTTTGTTGGAACATTACAACCCGTTGCTGCTGGAAATGCGCAATCTCTCAATTCCGGTGATTGTCGCGGTCAATGGAGCCGCGGCAGGAATTGGCAGCTCGCTAGCTCTATCTGGCGATATTATCGTCGCGAGTGATACGGCCTTTTTCCAGCAGGCATTTTCGCGCATTGCCCTCGCGCCGGATGGTGGGGCAACTTTCCTTTTGGCGAAGTCGGCGGGCCGGGTCCGTGCTATGGAGTTGGCGCTGCTGGATGAAAGAATGTCGGCAACGCAGGCTCTGGAATGGGGCTTGATCAATCGCGTAGTTCCAGCGGCCGATCTTCTTGATGTCGCGCATGAATTGGGCCAGAAAATCGCGTCCGGCCCAACCTTGGCTTATGGCGCCATTCGCAAGCTTGTTTGGCAGGCATGTGAAGCCAATTACGTGGATCATTTGAACAACGAAGCGAGCGAGCAGACCGTGCTTGGGAAAACCGCAGACCATAAGGCGGGAGTGCAGGCGTTTCTGTCACGGGAGAAGCCGGTCTTTGCCGGTTCCTGACGGATATTGGACATCTGCCCATATTTGCGGGACGGGGCAGGGCGAGGAAAAACGACGATGAAAACTCGGATTACTGAAATGCTTGGTGTTCGCTACCCCATCATGCAGGGGGGGATGCAGGGCGTTGGGCGGGCTGAATTGGCAGCTGCAGTTTCCAATGCAGGCGGCATCGGGACGATCACCGCGCTGACCCAGCCCAATGCCTTGGCGCTGCGCGAGGAGATTGAGAAATGCCGGACGCTGACCGATTATCCCTTTGCCGTCAACATCACCATGCTGCCCGCAATCACGCCGCCTGATTATCGTTCCTTTGTTGATGCGATCATCGACGCCAAGGTGGGCATTGTTGAGACCGCCGGCACGCGGCAAGTCAGAGAGTTTTGGGAAATATTGAAGCCACATGGCGTGAAGATCGTGCACAAATGTACGGCAGTTCGCCACGCCTTGTCTGCTGAAAAGGCGGGCTGTGACATCATATCGATTGATGGCTTTGAGTGTGCTGGGCATCCGGGCGAGGATGATGTGCCGGGTCTTGTCCTAATTCCCGCTGCTGCGGACAAAGTGAAGATCCCGATGTTGGCGTCAGGGGGATTTGCCGATGGCCGTGGGCTGGTCGCCGCGCTTGCTCTGGGGGCAGAGGGGATCAACATGGGCACCCGTTTTTGCGCGACACGTGAGGCCGCCATTCATGAGAATGTGAAGCAGGCCTATGTCGCAAATGACGAGTTGGGCACCAACCTTATCTTCCGTAACCTTGGGAACACGGCCAGGGTTGCGAAAAGCGATGTATCGGATGAGGTTGTTCGGATATTATCCCAGCCAGGAGCGAAATTTGAAGATGTGCGCCCAATGGTGGCGGGGGCAGCAGGAAAGACGGTCATTGAAACCGGCGACTTGTCGAAAGGCATATTCTGGGCCAGCATGGCCCAGGGCCTTATCCATGACATTCCGACCTGTTCGGAACTGATCGAGCGGATTGTTTCAGAAGCCCATGCGATCAGCCAGCAACGGCTTCGTTCAGCCTTTGCGTAACATTAGGGATGTGAAATGTCCGCCCAATTGATTGAAAAATTGCACCAACTTGTCGCTGAAGATGGCGTTTCCCGTTCCGGTCTTGCAAGGGCGGCCGGGCTATCTGCTGATGCCCTTCGCGGGCTTGGTGATCCGGACTGGACCCCAAGTGCGGAAACGCTGCAAAAGCTGGAGAACTATCTCTTTTCGAACGATGACACGCCCACGCTTGTTCCCATTGAAGAGATTATCGAGGAAGCGCGCAATGGCCGCATGTACATTCTGGTTGATGACGAGGATCGGGAAAATGAAGGCGATCTGATCATCCCGGCGCAAATGGCAACACCAGACTCCATCAATTTCATGGCGACGCATGGGCGCGGCCTGATCTGCCTCGCCATGACGTCGACGCGCTGCAACCAGCTGGGCCTGACGCCGATGGCCAGCCAGAACCGTGAAAGCATGGAGACCGCTTTCACCGTCTCCATTGAGGCGAAGGAAGGGGTGACAACCGGCATCAGTGCAGCAGACCGGGCGCGAACTATAGCCGTTGCGGTAGATGCCTCGAGAGGATCCGACGATATCGTATCGCCCGGCCATGTCTTTCCGCTGACTGCACGCGATGGCGGCGTGCTGGTCAGAGCCGGCCATACAGAAGCGGCGGTTGATATCAGCCGCCTTGCTGGCCTTAATCCGTCGGGTGTTATCTGCGAGATTATGAAAGATGACGGCACGATGGCGCGGATGGACGACCTTGTCCCGTTCGCCCGGATGCATAAGCTGAAAATGGGCACGATCCGGGATCTTATTGCCTATCGTCGTCGGCATGATCACCTTGTGGAATGCATATCGGAAGTTCTATTTGAGTCTGAATTTGGGGGGGAGTGGATCTCCAAAACTTATATCAACAAAGTGAATGGTGCTACGCACGTCGTTCTTCAAAAGGGCGAGGTAGTCGAGGGGAAGCCAACCCTTGTGCGGATGCATGCGCTTTCGCTCTACGCGGATACATTGGCCCAGCTTGGCCCGCGCAAAGATATTCTGCATCGCGCCATGGCTGAAATCGGTCGCGAAGGAGCGGGTGTTGTTGTTGTGCTTTTACCCCATGGCGAACAGAGGCTGGACAATTTCGCATTGAAGAAGTCAGGCATAGACCTTCGTGAATATGGCATCGGTGCGCAAATTCTGGCTGATCTTGGTATTCACGATATGGTGCTGTTGACCAATTCCCATCGCAATGTCGTTGGATTGGATGCTTACGGCATTCATGTTGTTGGCGAACGTGCCATTCCATAAAGGCGCCGTGAGCTTTGAAGCTGCAGTTCTGCCTTATTTCAGCTGAAAATAGTTCGGAATTCCAATGACAAATTCATCCCTTGTTGACGTTTTCCGTACGGCACTGCGGCACGTTTCCTCAACCGTATATGCAATAACAACTGCGCATGAAGGGCAGCGTTATGGCATGATTGCTTCCGCTGTCAGTTCGTTGAGTTTTGATCCGCCATCACTCCTGATCTGTGTCAATCGTTCGGCTTCGATGCACGGGGTGTTGATGGATGCTAGTCATTTTTCCGTGAACATTCTGTCCAGAGCGAACCGCGATGTGACGGAACAATTTGTGCTTTCAGGGGTAGATCGCTTTGCGGTCGGCGATTGGGATATGGTGCAGGGCATACCTGTGCTGTCGGATGCCCAGTCCAGCTTGGTCTGTAAAACCGCGCAGAGACACGAATTCGGAACCCACACGATCTTGATTGGCGAATTGGTCGAAGCACTGCATCGCAAAAATGATCTGCCGTTGGTCTATCATGACGGGCGCTACATCGACATCAGCGAAGCAAGAGACATTGGCAATATCGGTATAGGTTGAACAGCTGATCTCGCAGCACGCGATATGATCATACAAAGGGCTGCTGTCATGGCAATTTGGCCATGAACGCTGGAGCCATGGCCTTGCCGTTAGCGCAACTGACATTGATTCTCCCGCATTGACAAATTTTCATTTGGGTGTCTTAATGCACTCAAATGTCAATCAAAGGGCGAATCGCCGTCAGAAATTGCGGGCATGGATGAGGACTAGGGCGCAGTTTCGCTCGCAAGCAGTGTGATCGATCGATCATCTACCTGCCATCCGAATTTTCCCGCAGACGTGGCGTGACGTTGTGCAAGATAAGGGTAACTCGATGACGGAAAAGACATTAGAATTGGTCAAGATTGCAAGCGATGTAGTTTCTGTCTCGGCCGACGGTCCTGTTGCGGTTGTCACTATTGATTCCCCGCCCGTTAATACCCTGTCCAATGCAGTTCGCGCTGGACTTGACCTTGCGTTAACCGCGGCGCTGGATGCGGGTTCGCGGGCAATTGTGATAACTTGTGCAGGCAAGACCTTCATAGCCGGTGCCGAAATTGGCGAATTGGGTACGGCGAGCGACGCTATCGGTTTGCATGATTTGCTGGCCAAGATTGAAAATGCCCCGGTTCCGGTTGTTGCTGCCATTCATGGCACCTGTCTTGGCGGCGGCCTTGAACTGGCGTTGTGCGCGCATGCGCGCGTCGCCGTTGCCAGCGCGAAACTCGGCTTTCCCGAGGTGAAGCTTGGCCTGCTACCCGGCGCAGGTGGTACGCAGCGTTTGCCGCGCCTTGTCAGCGTTGAAGATGCTTTGGATGTGATCGTCACTGGCAAGCATATTCCTGCGCCAAAAGCCGCAAAAATGGGATTTGTAGAACGTATTGCCCCTGAGGGTGAACTGGTCGCCACAGCTGTTGCGTTGGCCAATGAGTTGGCGGATGTGCCAGGCGCGCCGGTTCGTGTTCGTGACCGTGAGGAGCGCATTGCGGATGCGCGCGCCAACCCTGGTGCTATTGAAGCCTGGAAAAAGGCCAATGCAAAGCTTCTGAAAGGTGCGGTTGCGCCTTCCTATAATGTCCGCTGTGTAGAGACGGCTTTGACTGTGACCGATTTCGAGGAAGGGTTGCGGATTGAAAAGAGCCTGTTTCTTGAATTGCTGGCCAATCCGGAATCTGCCGCGCAGCGTTACTATTTCTTTGCCGAGCGCGAAGCGAGCCGTATCCCCGATGTGCCTTCCTCAACCCCGCAACGCGAGGTTAAATCTGTCGGCGTGATTGGTGCTGGCCTGATGGGCGGCGGTATTGCCATGTGCTTTGCTAGCGCTGGTTTGCCGGTGACGATTGTCGAGCAGAAGCAGGATGCGCTAGATCGCGGACTTGCGAATATTCGGAAAACCTATGAAGGTTCGGCTGCCAAGGGCCGCATTTCGGCTGAAGCAGCCGAGGCCTGCATCGCCCTAGTCACAGGCACGCTGGCGATGGAAGATCTGGGCACCTGCGATCTGGTGATCGAAGCCGTGTTTGAAAGCATGGACGTCAAGAAGGAAGTGTTCACGACCCTTGACAAGGTATGCAAGCCCGGTGCGATCCTTGCTACCAACACCTCGGCGCTGAACATTGATGAAATCGCCGCAGTCACTTCGCGCCCTGAAGATGTGATTGGTCTTCACTTCTTCTCGCCTGCCCACATCATGCGTCTGCTGGAAATTGTCCGGGCCGACAAGACGGGCAAGGATGTGATCGCCACATCTATGGCGCTGTCTCGCAAGATTGGCAAAATTGCCGTTTTGGCTGGTGTTTGCCCCGGCTTCATTGGCAACCGCATCCTCTTCCCGCGTCAGAAGCAGGCCGACACGCTCTCGCTGGAGGGCGTGCTGCCGTGGGACGTAGACCGGGTCCTTACACAGTTCGGCCTGCCGATGGGGCCTTTTGCAATGTCGGACATGGCCGGGTTGACGCTTGGTTGGGTCAAGGAAAAGTCAACTTCTTCCTCGGTGCGCGAGATCCTCAATGAAATGGGGCGGCATGGCCAACGAACCCAGGCTGGCTATTATGATTATGATGAAAATCGCCGTCCTTCACCTTCTCCTATTACGGAACAGGTCATTCGCGATTTTGCCGCCCGTTCGGGCAAGCCTCCACGCACTGTGGACGATGCCGAGATCCTCGATCGTTGCATTCTGCCGATGGTGAATGAAGGGGCCAAGATTCTGGCTGAGGGCAAGGCTATCCGCGCCAGCGACATCGATGTTGTTTGGGTGAATGGTTATGGCTGGCCGGTGTGGAAGGGCGGTCCCATGTTCTACGCCGATCAGCGCGGCCTGCCCGAAGTGCTGGCCCGTCTGCGTGAATTGGAAGCGGCACATGGGTCAGCATTCCGTCCGGCTCCGCTGATTGAACAGTTGGTAGCAGAGGGCAAAAGCTTTGCCGATTTCCGCCAGGTCGCGGAATTAGAAGCAGCATAATTTAAGATTTTTCTGGAGAAGCATGATGCGTGAAGCAGTAATCGTCGCCGCCAAGCGGACCCCGATTGGCAAGGCTTATCGGGGAGCCTTTAACAATACCACGGGAACTACCCTTGGCGCAGAGGCGATCCGGGCTGCTGTGGCTCAGGCTGGGATTGATCCTGGTGAGATTGAAGATTTGGCGATGGGTTGTGCCCTGCAACAAGGCACGACCGGCATGAATGTTGGACGCAATGCAGCGATGCGGGCTGGTCTGCCCGATACAGTTGCTGCACTGACCATTGATCGCGCTTGTTCGTCTGGGCTTATGGCGGTGGCCTGGGCCGCCAACTCAATTGTGACCGGCGGTGCATCGGTAACTGTCGGGGCAGGCATTGAATCGATCAGCCTTGTACAGACCCCGAAAATGAACAATTTCATGGGTAAAGATCCGGTGTTGTTGGATGAAATGCCAGAAATCTACATTCCGATGATTGAAACGGCAGAAATCGTGGCGGACCGTTATTCCGTCAGCCGTGAAGCGCAAGATGCATACGCCCTGCAATCGCAACAGCGCACCGCACAGGCACAAGCGGCTGGTCTATTCGCAGACGAAATCGTCCCGGTATCGACCGTGATGAAGGTTGTGGTCGATAAAGAGACCGGCGCTATGGAAGACCGTCCGGTTACTTTGTCGGCTGACGAGGGCAATCGACCGCAAACAAAGCTTGAGGATTTGCAAGCACTGAAGCCAGTCTACAAAGATGGACATTTCGTGAAGGAAGGTCGCTTTATCACCGCAGGCAATGCAAGCCAGCTCTCAGATGGTTCGGCCGCCCTAGTGCTGATGGAGGCCAAAGAGGCCGAAAAGCGTGGGATGGAAGCGCTTGGAGCATTCCGGGGTATTGCGGTTGCTGGTTGCAAGCCGGATGAAATGGGCATCGGTCCCGTGTTCGCAGTCCCCCGCCTGCTGGAACGCCATGGGCTGACCATCGATGATATCGGCATCTGGGAACTCAACGAAGCTTTTGCCTCGCAAGTTCTGTACTGCCGCGACAAGCTTGGCATTCCCAATGATCGCTTGAATGTGAACGGTGGTTCGATTTCGATTGGCCACCCCTATGGGATGACGGGCGTGCGATGCACTGCGCATACGCTTTACGAGGGCCGCCGTCGCGGCGCAAAATATGGCGTCGTGACCATGTGCGTCGGCGGCGGCATGGGCGCAGCGGGTCTATTTGAAATATACTGATGCTGATTTGGAATAGAGACTTTTAGAGAGAGGATCGCAACAATGGCTTTTATTCAAAATCGTTGGTACCTTGCTGGCTGGTCACATGAAGTGATGCCCGGACCTGGTGGTGCGCCAAAGCCCCTGGGCCGCAAAATATGCGGTGAGGATGTGGTTATCTGGCGGACTGCAACCATGAAGTTGGTCATTCTGGCAGATTATTGCCCCCATCGCCTTGCTCCCTTGAGTTATGGCGATGTTATCGGTGAAGATATCAAATGCCGCTATCATGGCCTGCGCTTCAACAGTGAGGGGCGCTGCTCCGTTGATCCGTCGGGTGCAAAGCCGCCGCCAATGCAGATCAAGAGCTATCCCGTGGCCGAACGTGATGGCGGCATCTACGTCTGGATTGGCCAAGGCGAGCCGGACCGGCCAGCCCCAGATTGGCTTGATTTGGGCCAGGAATATGGCGGCGCACTTCGCGACCATCTTGTCGTGAAGGCTAACTATAAATTCATCGTCGACAATCTGCAGGATGATGCGCACGCAACCCATCTGCACACGTTGCTGGAAACAGAGGCGCATATTGCCCGCCCTAAAACCGAGGTGATTGACAATGGCGAGGAAATCAAGTCGATCACGCAGTTGAAAGACACGTCGGTCATCCCCTTCTTCCGCGCTTTACGCAAAAAGCCGGGCAATGTGGATCAGTTCATCCATTTGACCTGGAAAGCGCCATCAACGATCAACATTCATGTTGGGGTTTACGATGTGGACGGAGATCCGGCGGACAACCAAGGCATAAATTCCGCCCACATCATTACGCCAGAATCCGAGAACTCGACGCACTATTTCTGGTGCTTTGAACGGAATGCCGGTCTGGATAATCACTCACTTACCGGCATGATGCAGGCACAGCTGAAGCACATCTTCACAACAGAGGATGCCTGGATGGCTGAAGGGCAACAGCGGGTATTGGGCGACCGCAATTTCTGGGACGCGAAGCCCGCGATGATGCTGCAGGATAAAACTGCTGTTCTCACCCGCCGCCGCATCGAGGAACTCGAGGTGAATTCAAACGCCTAAGGCGGCTGCACAGCTTGCCGAGGGAGCCGGTTGCAAAACCAAATTCAAATCGAAAAATGGTGTTCCATAATGACATTTGAACTTCATTATGCACCCGGCTCCTGCGCTCGCGTCTCGTTGGTTGCGCTCGAAGAAGTTAACCAGCCATTTGAAACACATCTCGTCGCGTTCATGGCTGGTGAAAATCAGACGCCGTCATTTTTGGCGATCAACCCGGCAGGAAAGGTTCCGGTGTTGGTGGTTGACGGTGTTCCCTTGGTTCAAAATGTCGCCATTTTGAACTATCTGGCTGATCGCTTTCCAGATGCGGGTTTGTTGCCCGATGCAGCCGATTTGCTAGGCAGGGCAAAGGCGAATGGCGACCTTGCCTGCTTCGCATCCGACATGCATCCATTGGTGACGCGTATTGCGTTTCCGATGAAGGTCGTCGCCGATCCGCGCTGTGCGGCGCTGCTCCGCGAAACCGCTATGGAACGTATGGCAGCTTTTTTGGCACCCTATGAAGCGCGGCTTGCGTCTCAGCCATGGGTCCTTGGCGATCGATGGTCGATATTGGATAGCTATCTGAATTGGGTGTGGTTCCGGATCAACGGCGGCGGATTTGATGGCTCAAAGTTCCCATTTCTTTGCGATCATGCGGTCAGGGTTGTTACGCGACCGTCGATGGTCCGTGCTCTCGCAAGGGAGGCCGACGCCGAGCGAGAATTGAAGGCCCGTGGCCTATTCATAATGCCACAACCAAATGCGTTATTGGGTGTTGATGAAAGCTCAACCAAGGTCTGAGTTGCTGCGAAAGGAAGTCGAAATGACATACACGCGTGTGGCGGTCCTGCTTCATTGGACCATTGCGATCATGATTATTGTCGCTCTTGCTATCGCCAAGGTATCAGCAGAATGGGAAGGTCCGCCGCGTTCTCTTGCTATGTTCTGGCACAAATCGCTTGGTATAACCGTTCTGGCATTGACCATTTGGCGGATATGGTGGCGCGTGAGCCATCGCCCGCCTCCCTTTGATGCTAGCTTGAAGAAATGGGAGAAAGCCATAGCGCAAACCGCCCATTATTTCTTTTATTTCATGATGCTGGCTTTGCCCATTTCGGGATGGCTGTTTGTCTCTGTTCCATTGGAGCCCAAGCCATTGACCTTCTTTGGGTTGTTCGATGTTCCCTATCTGCCTGTGCAAGGGAACAAGGCGTTGGGCAGCGCAATGCATGAGGTTCATGAGATCGTTGGTAACATCACAATTCTTGTGATTGTGCTGCATATCGTCGGCGCGCTGAAGCACCAGTGGCTGGACAAAATACCAAGCCTGTCGCGCATGTGGGTGCGTTCAGCCGACAACGGCTGAATAGAGAATCGAAGAAAGACCAATTAATGGCTGCAAATACTTATGTCTTTGGCGGCGGGGCGACGCATGCCGATCCGCTGGC
>CAZSJE010000019.1:0-6807 GCA_964606835.1 uncultured Sphingorhabdus sp. | reverse complement strand
AACCTGGGTTTGAATGACCAGACAGTCGATGGTCTGGCTACTATATCGGGTGATGAACGCTTCGCCTGGGATAGCTATCGCCGCTTCATTCAAATGTATTCCGATGTCGTCCTTGGGCTTGATCATCACAGTTTCGAAAATGCGCTGGCGATCGCAAAAGAGAATAATGGCTTTGCCGATGATGTGGAAATGCAGGCGGAACATTGGAAGGCGCTTGTCGGCGAATACAAGTCCATTGTGGAACGGGAGCTTGGCCGCTCTTTCCCGCAGGATGTCGAAGAACAATTATGGGGTGCCATCCGCGCTGTGTTCGATAGCTGGGATTCAGACCGGGCGAAGGTTTACCGCCGCCTCAACGATATTCCTGGCGATTGGGGCACTGCCGTGAATGTGCAGGCCATGGTGTTCGGCAATATGGGCGATACCAGCGCCACGGGCGTGGCCTTTACGCGCGATCCGGCAACGGGTGAGCGTGCCTATTATGGCGAATGGCTGGTCAATGCCCAGGGCGAAGATGTTGTCGCCGGCATCCGCACGCCGCAATATCTGACAAATGCCGCGCGCGAGCGGGCAGGGGCAAAGCCCTTGTCTATGGAAGAGGCGATGCCCGAACCATATGCCGAATTGGCAGCCGTGTTTGACCTTTTGGAAAAACATTATCGCGACATGCAGGACATCGAGTTTACGGTGGAGCGTGGCAAGCTGTGGATGTTGCAAACCCGTTCCGGCAAGCGGACTGCCAAAGCCGCGCTGAAGATGGCCGTCGATATGGTTGCAGAGGGTTTGATCGACGAAGCAACTGCAGTGCGGCGCGTCGATCCCATGGCGCTCGATCAATTGCTGCACCCCACACTTGACCCGCAGGCCCCGCGCGATGTGCTGGGACACGGATTGCCGGCCAGTCCGGGCGCAGCTTGCGGTGCGGTGGTGTTTGACGCCGACACGGCTCAGGCTCATGCCGAAAGCGGAAAGGATGTTATCCTTGTCCGTGTTGAGACTAGCCCGGAAGACATTCACGGCATGCACGCGGCAAAAGGCATTTTGACGGCGCGTGGCGGAATGACCAGCCATGCGGCAGTGGTAGCACGCGGCATGGGTCGCCCCTGCGTCTCGGGGGCCTCGGCTCTCTCGATTGACATGGCAAGCCGGACGTTACGCCTTGGCGACCGAACGCTGAAGGAAGGCGAAATCATAACTTTGGACGGCGCATCGGGCGCGATTATGGCAGGCATGGTTCCAACGATCGAACCAGAATTGGTTGGTGATTTTAGCACTTTGATGGTCTGGGCTGACAAGCATCGCCGGATGAAGGTGCGTACCAATGCCGAGACCCCTGCAGATTGCCTGACGGCACGGCAATTCGGCGCAGAAGGCATCGGTTTGTGCCGGACGGAACATATGTTCTTTGATGACACCCGGATTTCTGCCGTTCGTCAAATGATATTGGCCGAGGATGAGGCAGGTCGCCGCGCCGCATTGGCCAAACTTTTGCCGGAACAGCGCGCTGATTTTCATGGCATTTTTGAAGTGATGGCAGGATTGCCGGTCACTATCCGTCTGCTCGATCCCCCACTTCACGAATTTTTACCGCATGGCGACGCTGAATTTGCGGACCTGTCCGACGCTATTGGCATTGGCGTGGATACTTTGAAACGCCGCGCGGCCGAATTGTTTGAATTCAACCCCATGCTTGGTCACCGGGGATGCCGACTTGGCATTACCTTCCCCGAAATTTACGAAATGCAGGCCCGCGCAGTGTTTGAAGCGGCGTGTGATGTGGCAGCCGCATCGGGGGAAGCACCTTTGCCTGAGGTTATGATTCCGCTGGTTGCAACACGCAAGGAGCTGGAAATCCTGAAAGCACTGGTTGATCGCGTTGCCGCCGAAGTGTTCGCGGAAAAGGGCCGCGAAATTCCCTATATTGTCGGCACTATGATCGAGCTTCCGCGTGCCGCCCTGATGGCTGGAGACATTGCCGAAGTCGGCGAGTTCTTCAGTTTCGGGACGAATGACCTGACGCAGACAACATTGGGCGTTTCCCGCGATGATGCCGCGCGATTCCTGGCTCCCTATGTCGATCGCGGCATTTTTCCGCGTGATCCGTTCGTCAGCCTCGATGTGGAGGGCGTGGGCCAGCTTGTCGAGCTGGCGGCGGAGCGTGGCCGCAAGACGCGGGCTGATATCAAGCTGGGCATTTGTGGAGAGCATGGCGGTGATCCGGCCAGCATAAGCTTTTGCGAGAGCGTGGGGCTGGATTATGTCAGCGCAAGCCCATATCGCGTTCCCATTGCGCGGCTTGCCGCAGCGCAAGCCGCTTTGATGTCTGCGGCCAACTAAAGGTGGCCGGCTGGCATCTGCTATCCCCGCCACAGACATGAATGGCACTATAGGAGTGTGGTTATGACGATGAGAGCGATATTTGGGCATCGTTATGTTATTTGGTTGCTTCTCGCACTTCCTGCCATGGGCTTCACCTATGCCCTGTCGAGTGGCGCCGTGTCGGTGGAGGAAATGGTCCATCCGTCTGGTGAGTTCAGCGCGCGTGCTATGATATTGGCGCTTTTGTGCTCACCCTTGGTGGCGGTTTTTCCCCGCGTAAACTTTTTCAAATCCTTGATGCGGCGGCGGCGTTATTTTGGCGTGGCCGCCTTTGGCTATGCGCTTTTCCATACGATCTTGTATCTGATCGAGAAAGGCACGCTGGATGCGGTTTTGGGGGAGGCAACGGAGCTGGCCATTTGGACAGGTTGGGTGGCTTTCATCATCTTCGTGCCGCTTGCGGTGACGAGCAGCGATGCAATGATGCGAGCGATGGGCGCGCGCAATTGGAAGCGGCTGCAACAGACCACTTATGTTGCTGCTGTATTGACCGTGATGCACTGGCTGTTTCTGGATTTTCAATGGGCGCCTGTTCTCGTGCACTTCTTGCCGCTTGCGGTGCTTGAGGTCGCACGTATTGCCAAATGGCGAGTAGGCGGTGAGGGCTCTGGTCAGGCTTTGACGAAGACCGCCACATCATAAGCGGGCGGCGGTCAGTTCCGCTATCAATGTTCCATGATGCCGCGGCCAGGAAGGCGTTCGCGGTCATGCGGTTGGTTGAGGTCAACCTCAGGGCCAATCGGCACCACCCCCGTCGTGCTGATACCAGGAATGCAGTAATAATCGGCCTTGCTGAGATCCAGCCTTACGGTTTCGGCAATGCCGGGCCATTGATAAAGCTCGCGCAGATAGTTGGATAGGTTGGGGTAATCCTCTATGCGGCGGAGATTGCATTTGAACGCACTCAAATAGCAGCTGTCGAACCGCACCAGCGTTGTGAAAAGCCGCCAGTCAGCCTCTGTGCAATAATCGCCGGCCAGATAGCGCCAATTTTCCAAATGGTCATCCAATACGTCAAGCCCCTCAAAAAGTTCTAGGACCACCTCGTCATAGGCTTGCTGCGTGGTGGCGAGGCCCGCGCGATAGACGCCATTGTTGATGCGGGGGTAGATATAGTCGCTCCAGTGATCGATGTCCTGCCTCAGCGCCTCTGGATAAAGATCGAGCCGGTTACCCGTAATGTGATCAAAGACCGTGTTAAGCATGCGGGCGATTTCCGCGCTTTCATTATTCACAATCTTCCCTGTCTTGCTGTCCCACAAGATGGGCACCGTTACCTTGCCCATATAATCCGGTTCGGCGCGGGCATAAATCTGATGCAGCGGATATGGCGCATCATGCTTGCCGTCGGGGCCGTCGATAAAGGTCCAACCCTCACTGGCCTCTGCCATGGGTATAGCGAAATAAACAGGTATGATGGCATCAAGCCCCTTTAACACGCGCGTGGCCAGCACTCGGCCAGCCCATGGGCAGCTCCATCCCACCCATAAGTGATAACGCCCGGCCTCGGCAGGAAATGGGGCATTGGGATCGGCGGAAATTGCATCACGGAACTGGCTCACTTTGCGGACAAAGCGACCATCCTCAATATCCTCAACGGCGGGCATTGATGTCACCCATTTTCCGTTCACTAACCCAGCCAAAGCAGCCTCCTGGTCAAAATGATAGCGGGCTGAAAAATGCCCTAATGGTGCCCAATCTGTGGCCTCAGCGAGCCACAGCCTTCACGGGCGGCCGAAGCGAAAACTGGTTAGCGCAACTGCGCCGAAAAAATCCGCCTCATGATAATGAACCGAGCACTCGCCATTTTCAGCTGCGCCTGCGGCGACATGAAGTGGCATGATATGGTCGGGACGCGGATGGACAAATCGGGCGGCAGGGGCGCTTACCCAATTATTCAGGGCTTGCGCACGCGCCGTTGCCGACGCGCCCACCAAATTATCGCGCATCCAGCTATCAAATGCGGTCGATTGCTCCCGTCCGCGCGGGCCGATGGCGGATAAATTATGAAATGTCATGCCAGAGCCGACAATCAGCACACCCTCTTTGCGCAAAGGGGCCAGCAGGCGCCCCGCCGCAATATGAACAGCAGGATCAAAATCGGCGCGAAGGGACATTTGCACGACAGGAATATCCGCCTGCGGCCGCATCGGTTCCATCATGGTAAAGGTGCCATGATCAAAACCGCGCTCATCATCCGTATCGCAATGCAGCCCGCCTTCATCCAGCAAGGCCTTCACATGTTGGGCAATGTCTGGGCCGCCCGGCGCGTCATAGCGCACATGATAGGTGTGTTCCGGAAAGCCGTAATAATCATAATACATGGGTGGGCGCGGGTGCGTTGAAACACAAAAATCCCGCGCCTCCCAATGTGCAGAGATAACCAAGATTGCCTTTGGCTTTTCCTCCAGCGAGGGGATGACATCTTTTAGAGACGCCTCCAGCCGGTCGAACTGCCTGCGCATTGGCCCGTCAAGATAGGGCCATGGCCCGCCTCCATGGCAGAGGAAGAATGTCGGCAGTTCGGTCATGCTCGGTTATTCTTTATGACCAGCTGCAATCAGCGTGGTGCAATCGGCGCGCGCTTTGAACGGCCCCACGCAACATAGACAGCCAGAGCGCAAACGATCGCATTGGTTATAAAGGCGGGTGCCGGATCGCCACGCACGACATGGAAAACAAATGCCAAAGCCTGTACCACGGCGCAGCCAATGGCGGCGGAAACGGTGAGCTGCGGCTTAATGCGCGTAATGGCGGGGAGCAGAATGCCGATACCACCAAGCAGGTCAACGGTGCCAGTGAAATAGACGAGCAAGGGGCTGTAATCGTCCACCCAGTGCCATGATTGGCCCAACACATCAATCGGTGTCGTCAGCTTCATGACGCCACTGTAAAGAAACATCGCGCCGACAAGCGCCTGTGCCACCCATAGACCAATGTTCATGGCCTTACTCGGCTGTACTGTCTCGGTTGTCATTTTCATTCCTTTCCTCAACTGATCAAGCGATCGAAGGCTTCCGCCTTGCCGCACGAACTTATCAGGAGTTTAGCTAGAACCTGCCTTCCCCCTTCAAGGATGCTAATCCATATCCATTTTGTGAACAATTATGCTTTTCATTGATGCATAGTTTCCATATGGTTGACGATTATGGATCAAATTTTGAGTATGCGCGTGTTTTGCGTTGTTGCAGAAACACTGCGCTTTCGCGCAGCATCCACCAGATTTTCCATGTCTCCAGCAATGGTCAGCAAGCATGTTGCTGCACTGGAATCCCGGGTAGGCGCGCGCTTGCTGATGCGAAACAGCCGGCACGTGGTTCTAACTGATGAAGGGCGGTCCTATTTTCAGCGCGTACAGTCTATCCTGGAGGAACTGGACGAGATCGAAGCCTCTGTCGGCGAAAAGGCCACGAAGATCAGCGGCGCAATCCGCATCAGCGCTCCTGTGTGGATGGCAAACAAACGATTTGCCGAGATTTTGAAATCTTTCACCGACATCTATTCTGACGTGACGTTCGATATTGACCTCAGCGCTCGGCAAGTGAATTTGATTGAGGAGGGGTATGATCTCGCCTTAAGGGTAAGCCCGAAGCTCGCACCCGGGCTGATCGCCAAACCGCTTATGCCGATAACCTTTGGGCTCTTTGCGGCACCCCACTATTTGGAAAATCATGACTCGCCGAATTCGATCGAGCAGATTTTCGATCACCCAATGCTGGTCTATTCAGGAGCACCAAGGCTCGAAGAGCAATTGAAGCTCAACCGGCGGCGTGCAACGATGATCGAAACAAAAAACCGGATCACTTCAGAAAGCGAGGTTTTGTTGTTGCAGGCGAGCAGAATCGGAATGGGCCTTGTGGTCCTTCCGGATTGGCTTGCTGACGCGGATTTGGCGCAGGGATCGCTTGTGCGGTTGTTGCCTGACCAATTCGATGTCAAGGTTCGCCTCCATGCGGTCTATTCGAGCCGCCGTCTACTGCCAGCCCGCGTGCGAAAATTCCTGAACCATCTCTAAATGAAAATAACGAGACGCACGTGAGCGCAATACTGAACCGCTCTGGGTTTGCCGGAGGCCATTTGGTTTAAGTTACGCGGCCATGGGGAGTTCGTCCAGCATGGCGTAGTATCGCGCTTCGGCTTCGGCGGGCGGGATGTTACCGATAGGCTCCAGCAAGCGGCGATTGTTGAACCAGTCGACCCATTCCAGCGTGGCATACTCGACGGCTTCGAACGACCGCCAAGGTCCGCGTCGGTGGATCACCTCGGCCTTGTAAAGGCCGTTGATCGTCTCAGCCAAAGCATTGTCATAGCTGTCGCCGACACTGCCGACCGACGGCTCGATCCCGGCTTCTGCCAACCGTTCGGTGTAGGTGATCGACAGATATTGGCTGCCACGGTCGCTATGATGGATGAGGCCATCGCCTTGTA
>CAZSJE010000018.1:0-21346 GCA_964606835.1 uncultured Sphingorhabdus sp. | reverse complement strand
GCCCGCGTCTTGTAGTTGCCCAACCGGCAAAGGCCAAGCCGGATTCGCTTGGCCGATACATAATGCGACAGGATTTGTTCCCACCCCATTGCATCTGCGCAACAGTTGCGACGAGCATCTGTGGCCAGCTATCAGCCCCATTGCATAAAGGCCGATGTGCCGTTAGGGGAGCGCGCTTCCAAAGACCACCATCGAGGCCCGATGGCGGAGTGGTTACGCAGAGGACTGCAAATCCTTGCACGCCGGTTCGATTCCGGCTCGGGCCTCCAAAACAGCTGAAATACATATTTTGACCACAACGCCTGAAAGCCTGAAATCCGCGTCGGCCCAGTTCTGGATCCTGGCGGTTTTCCTGGTTGTCGTATTTTTGATGGGCGGCGCCTCGCGTATCGATGTGCAGTCGCTCATTTTGTTGCGACCACTTTCGGTACTGTTTTGCGCGATTGCGCTCTTGACCTTGAAGCGCGAGCATTTGGCCGGACGCAAACTCTTGATGGCAGGGGTTGCGGCGGTGGTGCTGTTGTGTCTCATGCATCTGATCCCGTTGCCGCCAGCGCTTTGGCAGAACCTGCCGGGACGCGAAATCGTTGTGGAAATCGATCGTCTAGCAGGGCTGAACGACGTCTGGCGACCGCTGACAATGACGCCAATGAACAGTTGGCATGCGCTCGCTTCACTGGCGGTGCCGCTGGCGGTATTGCTGCTGGGTGTGCAATTGGGCAAGCGGGATCTTTTTCGGTTACTGCCGCTGCTGCTGATTATGGGGGGGTTAAGTGGCTTTTTGGGCATGTTGCAGGTTTTGGGTGATCCCCGCGGATGGCTCTATTTCTACAATGTTACCAACAATGGGGCCGCCGTTGGCCTGTTTGCCAACCGCAATCATGCCGCAAGCTTGTTGGCATGCGTCTTTCCAATGCTTGCCGTTTACGCCTCGCTCGGCACAGGTAGCGTCGACCAGCAGCGGATGCGCCAATTCATAGCGATTGCGGCGGGAATAGTCCTTATCCCGCTGGTCCTCGTTACTGGCTCGCGTTCGGGCATGTTGCTTTCGCTGCTGTCGCTTGGTGCCGCTGGCTTGCTGTACCGCAAGCCTCCACTTGGAACGGCGGCGCGGCGCAGTGGTGCGACGTTCAGACTGAATGCTTGGCACTTGATCGCTGCGGCCATCGTTGTCAGCCTAGTTTTGCTCACGGTCTTTTTCTCGCGCGCAGAAGCGATTGACCGCTTGTTCGACGGTTCGGCGATCGAAGATGCGCGGGAGGACTTTTGGCAGCTAGGCGTTGTCATGATCTGGAAATATTTTCCGGTTGGATCGGGCTTTGGTTCATTTGTCGAGGTTTTTCAGCTGGATGAGCCGGCCAACTATTTGAAGCCCACCTATGTCAATCATATGCACAATGACTGGCTTGAAATTGCGCTGACGGGTGGGGTGCCTGCGATGTTGCTTTTGTTTGCCGGAATTTTCAAATATTTGGTGGGTGTTGCCCAGTGTTGGCGAAAGGCCGACCCGGATGGGCATTCCGTAAAGATCGCGCGACTGGCCAGCGTGTTGATAGCCTTATTGGCCTTGGCCAGCTTCGCCGACTATCCGCTGCGCACGCCTAGCTTGATGGCTGTGTTCGCAGTGCTTTGCCTCTGGTTTACCCAACCGGCGCTTAGCGAACCAAAGGCAGTCTAACATGGCCCGTAGGACAAAAGACCGCCCCATCCTTGGCACGCTAAAGGCAATTGGGAGCCGTCGGATCATTGCCGTGTTAATCCTTGCGATCGTCGGCTGCTGGCTCTCAGCCATTCTGGCTGTGTCGGGCGTTGTCCGCAACAAAAGCCCTCAAGTCGCACTGATGATGATACCCACTGAAAGTAGTGCATTGGCCGCTCAGGCCGATCTGTTGCTTTTCGCGAACGCGGCCGATCCGCCGCGGCGCGTGTTCGATTATGCGCGGGCAGCCCTACAACAACAGTCGCTGAATCCCCGAGCGGTTCGGCTGCTGGGCTTTATGGCTGACTTTCGGGGGGACAGGGCGCGTGCGTTGGCGCTGGTGAAGATGGCGGCAAAGCTGTCGCGTCGGGATCAGGGCGCACAATTGTGGCTAATCGAATATTATGCCCAGTCCGATGATACCAAGCGGACGCTTCATCATTATGACGTGCTCCTGACCACCAGGCCGAGCAACCAGCCACTGCTTTTTCCGCGTTTGTCGAACGCGATCGAAGATGCATCGATCCGAGCGGCGTTGGTGCCCTATGTACGGAAAAACAAAGGCTGGACGAACGACTTCGTGTCCCACGCGATTAGCAACGACAAGGATTCTTCGAACGTCCTGCAATTGATTGTCGAGGCAAATGGCCTTCCTAAGAGCGGTTCTTCCCAGGTTCAACTCTCCACGCTGCTTGAGCGTCTGGTCAATCAAGGTCGCTTTGATGACGCGCTTCGCCTTTATCGCCTGGTTCCGGGGGCGCAAAGCGCTCGACTGGTCGACCCGGCCTTCGCTGCCCCAGACACTGACCGCAGATTTGGCCCAATGGGCTGGCTTATTCCTGACGACCCCAATGCCGGTGGTGGTTTTGTCGGTCTGAAAGGCGAAGCAAAACCGACACTGTCTGTTTTTGCCAGTCCGGCTACCACGAAAACGGTAGCAAGCCGGCTGCTTTATCTTAAGCCTGGTTCATATCGATTTTCGTCGACGGTCTCTCAGTTCGAACGCGGTGACGGTGGTTATCTGCTGTTCCGGATTCGCTGCCCTGCCGCCGCCAAGCCGGAACCGGTCTGGACATTGAATGCCAGTCTCAAAAGCAATGCCGATCGTTTCGATATTCCGGCTGACTGCCCAGCGCAGTTTCTTGAAATTGTCGCATCGGGAGGCCAAGGGCAGCTGGGGCTCGAAGCGACTATTAACGAAGTGTCGATCAGCCGCTAAATGCCAGGTGCTTTGCAGTTGTCCGAACACCTGCGCGCCACTAATGATGTGGAGGGGAAGAAATGACCAGCGGCTTCACCTTAAAGATTCTTGAACTGCCTCGCGCATCGAAGCGACTGGTTGCGCTTGCGATCGATATTTTTCTGTGTGTCCTAATGGTGGTTTTCGCCTATTGGCTTCGCCTTGGTGCGCTGGTTTGGCCGGTTGATTGGCAGTGGCTGCCTTATGCCGCCTCATTAACGCTGGCATTGCCCCTGTTCATTGTATCGGGATTGTATCGCGCGATTTTCCGCTATGCTGGTTGGGGGGCGCTTCGGGCGATTGCCAGAGCTTGTGCCGGCTATGGTATTGGCTACTGTATCATCTTTACCCTGATCGGGGTGCCAGGCGTACCCCGATCGATAGGGGTGCTACAGCCACTTTTGCTCTTTATCGCAGTTGGCTCGTCGAGGGCGTGGGCCCATTACTGGCTGGGCGGTGCCTATCAAAAGCTGTTGGAACGGGAAAAGCGGCGGCACAGGGTCCTAATCTACGGAGCCGGTTCTGCTGGGCGACAATTGGCGGCAGGACTTGCGAACAGTACTGATATGGAGGCGGTTGCATTTGTCGATGACGACAAAACGTTGCAAGGCAGTGTCCTCAACGGTCGGCGAATCTATTCACCGAGTCATTTGCGCGAGCTCATCGAAAAGCTACGAATCGATGATGTCTTGCTCGCGATTCCCTCAACCAGCCGTCAGAGGCGCAACGAAATTATTGACACGCTCCGGTCGACATCCACGACGATCCGCACGTTGCCGGGGATCAACGATCTTGCCCATGGCCGGGTAACGGTAAATGATCTACGCGAGCTCGATATCGAGGATTTGCTCGGCCGTGATGCGGTCCCTCCTAATCAATTGCTGTTATCGAAAAACATCCACGGCAAGACCGTGATGGTCACCGGAGCAGGCGGTTCAATCGGCAGCGAGCTATCTCGGCAGATTTTGGCGCTTGGCCCGGAACGACTGATCTTGGTCGACCATAGCGAGTTCAATCTGTACGCCATCGATCAGGATCTGCAGCATCGCCGAAGTGATCTCACAAGCGCCACCGAGCTTCACGCTGTTCTGGGTTCGGTGCAGGATGCTGGTCGACTCGATGCAATTTTGGCGCAGTGGAAGCCGAACACCATTTACCATACTGCTGCCTATAAACATGTGCCTCTTGTGGAGGAAAATCCTTTTGAAGGTGTCCGCAACAATGTTTTTGGCACACGGACGATCGCCGAATTGGCGGAAAGGCATGGAGTTAGCGATTTCGTACTGATCAGCACTGATAAGGCGGTGCGCCCCACCAATGTCATGGGTGCTACCAAGCGGCTGGCGGAAATGATCCTGCAAGCGATGGCAGCACAAGGGTCAAAAACGCGATTCTCAATGGTCCGCTTTGGGAACGTGCTCGGCTCCAGCGGTTCGGTTGTGCCTTTGTTTCGAAAGCAGATTGCGGCTGGCGGCCCAGTGACCGTTACCCATGCTGAGATCACGCGCTATTTCATGACGATACCCGAAGCCGCACAATTGGTGATCCAGGCGGGAGCCATGGCGCAAGGCGGCGAGGTATTTGTACTCGATATGGGCGATCCGGTGAAAATTGTGGATCTTGCGCGGCGGATGATCGAACTTTCCGGACTGACCGTCAGGGATAGTGCGGATGGGATCGGCGATATCGAGATCAAGATTGTCGGTTTGCGGCCTGCAGAAAAGCTTTACGAAGAGCTGTTGATCGGCGACAATCCCGAGCCGACATCGCATGCGCGCATCATGAAAGCCCATGACGAACATCCTCCGATGGCAGTTTTGGCCCGATCATTCGCTGAGCTAGATCAGGCTGGAAGCGATGATCGGTTGCGCGCACAACTGAAGGGCCTGGTTCCTGAATACACTCTCGAGGACAATGGAGATGGCGCCTCGGCGGGACCAAAGAGCGCCATCGGAAACTAACCGAAAAATCAACGGTTGAACCGGGCAGCATGGTCGGCGCTTGACCATCGCAACAAGCGCGTAAAGCCATGTATGGCGCAGCCGACATATGGGGCATTAATCGAGCGACGAGAGTGATAGCCCTTCAATCGCCCTACCAAGCAGATTGTTTTGTGAAACGGTGTTGAAAAGGGGTGGAAGTATTCGCTGCTCTCGGCTACCGCGCGTCAGAAGCGACAAGGGTGGGATGCAGGCTCGGTTAGGCCCTTTCCTACATTTTTGTACTGACCTTATCGATCCGGATTTCTGAATGTTACAATCAAGTACCATGTCGGCAGATATTGATAGCAGTGGTTTGCCGGAAGAGTCACAGCCCCTGGCACCCCCGCTCCTGCTCCAATATTGGCAGGTCGTTGTCCGTTGGAAATGGGTGATTGCTGGGATCATCTTGGCGACGCTCACAATCGGATTGGTCATCACGCTGCTGGATACGCCGCAATATACGGCGACGTCACGCATCGAAATCAGTCGTGAGCAGAAAAGGGTCACCAACGTTGAGGGTCTTGAGTCGCAAAACGCTGGCAACGATCTCGAATTCTTCCAGACCCAATATAATCTCCTGGAAGCGCGCTCGCTTGCTGAGCGCGTAGCGCGCCAGCTCCGGCTCAGCACCAATGAAGCCTTTTTCCAGGCGCATGGCGTAAACCCCGATGACAACGCCCTGTTTGCGACAAAATCCGGGCAGCCAATTAGCGCCAAGGACAGGCAAAAGCGGGAAAAATTGGCGGTCGACCTGCTGCTTTCGCGTATATCGATTTCGCCTGTTCGCGGGTCGGCAATTGTCGACATTAGCTACACAAGTGCCTCGCCCGCAGTTTCGGCTCAAATTGCCAATTCATGGACACAGCAGTTCATCGTGCAGAGCATGGACCGCCGTTTTGCATCCACGGCCGATGCGCGCAATTTTCTCGAGGGGCGTCTGGCCGATCTGCGGACAAGGCTTGAAACATCTGAACGCGATCTCGTCGGCTATGCCGAAGAGAAGGGCATTGTTGCACTGGGAAAAAGCAAAAGTGCAGAAGGCCGTACCCAGGTGGAGCGCACGCTGGTCTCCAGTGACCTGGACGCGCTTAACAGCGCGCTTTCGCAGGCCACCGCCGATCGTATCGCTGCTGAAAGCAGGGCAGGGCAACGCAATGCTGGTGCCAATGCAGATTCACTGGGAAATGCTGCAATTACCCAGCTTCGCCAAAGGCGGGCGGAGGTTGCCGCCGACTACGCCAAAATGATGGTACAGTTCGAACCGGGTTATCCCGCCGCCCGTGCGCTATCGGAACAGCTGCGCGTGCTTGACGCCAGCATTGCTCGCGAAGAGAGCCGCGTAATCAATAGCCGCTCGTCGGAGTTTCGCGAAGCGGCGCAAAGGGAAGCCAGCCTTCGGCGCCAGGTCGAAGAGCTGAAGGCCCAAATGAACCAGCAACAGCGCGATAGCATTCAATATAATATTTACCAGCGCGAAGCTGATACCAATCGCGAACTGTATGACGGGCTACTTCAGCGGTACAAGGAAATTGGCGTTGCCGGTGTCGGTACCAACAACATAGCAATTGTTGATAGCGCCAAGGTTCCGGAAGGACCATCTTCGCCCAACCTGACACTTAATCTGGCATTGGCTTTGCTCGCCGGGCTGGGTCTCGCTGCTGTCGCTACCTTTGCCCTTGACCAGATTGACGAAGGCTTGCGCGATCCCAGTCAAGTCAACCGGTTGCTTGGTGTTCCGCTTCTGGGTAGTGTGCCAGATGTGGAGGAAGAAGAGGCAGTTGCGATGCTTGGCGATGCCAAATCCGCGGTCTCGGAGGCATATCTCAGCATTCGTTCCAATCTTGCTTTTTCGACCGACCACGGCGTTCCACGCGCAATCATGGTCACCAGTACCAGGCCTGCGGAGGGCAAGAGCACGACCAGTCTTGCGCTTGCCACGGTGCTTGGTCGCACGGGCAAAAAGGTTCTAATGATCGACGCTGACATGCGTTCTCCTTCAATGCACCAATTTGTTGGCGTTCCCAACCATATGGGCCTCAGCAACTTCTTGGCCGGTGAGAATGACTGGAAGCAGATGGTGCAGACAACGGACATCAAAGGCCTTCACATATTGACTGCCGGCCCCACTCCTCCGAGTGCCGCCGAGTTGTTGAGCAGCGACCGCATGTTGATGCTGGTGCGGCAGATGCTTGATCATTTCGAACATGTGGTGGTCGACTCCCCGCCCATTCTCGGCCTCGCAGACGCCCCTCTTCTCGCCCGCGCGGTGGAAGGGTGCGTGTTTGTTGCCGAGGCCGAGGGCGTTGCAGTACGCGGCATTAAGGCATCGCTTGGGCGACTCCAGGCGGTCCACGCCCATGTGTTTGGCGTCGTTCTCACCAAGTTGCGGAACCGTCAGGCCGGCTATGGCTATGGTTACGGCTATGGCTACGGCTATGGTGCAGACAAACCTGAAAATTGAAGGTTGGATCAACTGAGAATGTTGGGCGCCATCGCGTCCTGCCGGCGCAGTGGGCGGCTTCGCGCTAAACAACCCAAGGGAAAGACCACAATGGCCAGAGTGTGTCATGTCATCAGCGGCTATTTCCGGACTGACGCGCGCGTTTTTGTGCGGCAGTGCAAGTCGTTGCACAAACACGGCTTTGATGTCTCCATATTGACCAATGATGGCATGCCAGACGAAGTCATCGACGGCATAGCCGTTCATGCTTGCCGAGTGTCATGGCCGCGATGGAAAACCTTGCTTTTTGCCAGGTGGCAGTTCCTTGCGAAAGCAATTGAGATCGACGCTGACATTTATCAGATCCATTCCCCCGAATTGTTGGGGACCGGCCTGGCGTTAAAGCGAAGGGGCAAACGGGTCGTTTACGACGCGCACGAAGACATGCCTCGGCATATTCTGGAAAAGGAATGGTTGCCTTCGCCGTTTCGCAAGCTGACTGCCGCTTTGTTTCAGCTTTATATGCTTTATGCCTTGCGGCGATATGATGATGTGGTCAGTCCGCATTCCCATGTCGTAGCGGATCTTCAAAAAAGGATCGGGGCTGGATTGCTGATTGCCAACTTTCCCATATTCCGGCCTGGTGTCGACATAACGCTAGAGCAATATATCTGCCGATCGCAAATTTTAATCTATTCGGGCACTGTCTACCCCTACTCCAACCAAGAGGAGATCATGTCGGCGCTAGGTTCGTTTCCCGACGCGGAATATCATATTGCTGGCTATATCGACCCAGACCATTCGGCAAGGCTTCAAAGCGGCCCCAATGGCAAGCAGGTCAGCCTCTTGGGGCGTTTGAACCGAGCCGACCTGTTCGCATTTTACCAGTCCGCATTGATTGGGCTCGTGATCTACGATTATAAGCTTAATCTGGGCTGGAAGCTTGGCTCCTACGGCACCAACAAGGTGTTCGAGTATATGGAGGCTGGCATTCCCTTCATATGCACAGACTATATTTTGTGGGAAGATATCGCCAATCGCTATGATTGCGCGATCTGCGTGCCGCCTGGCGATGTCGATGCCATAAAAAATGCCATTGCTTATCTGCTGGAGAATAAGGAGCGCGCCTACGCCATGGGGCAAAACGGGCGGAGGGCGATTTCTGAGGAGTTCAACTGGGCTACCGAAGAGCAAAAATATGTATCTCTTTTTCAGCGGCTTGTAAAATGCTGATCGACGCTTCCCCGATGCGGCCACGGGGTCAAACCGATGCGATTGCCTTTGTGGTGGTTTCCTGCGACAAATATTCGGATTTGTGGGATCCGTTCTTCCACTGTTTGCGGAAATATTGGCCGGATTGCCCGTGTCAGGTATATCTCGTAACCAATCACAAAGATTACGATGCCCCCGGGGTGCAAGTCATCAAAATAGGAGAGGATCGTTCCTATTCCGACAATCTTAGCGCTGCAATATCCCAGATAAGTGAGTCTTGGGCGATCCTTTGGCTCGAAGATGTTTTCATTTCTCAAACCGTCGACACGCAACGGTTCGATGCCATGATGAAATTTGCGCAATCTGTTCCGGTGGGATATCTGAAACTCTCCCCCGACTTGCCGCTGTCATATGACGAGTCGGTTAACGAAGAGATTGGACCTCTGCCCAAGGGCATTCGCTATAGGTCGGCAATTGGGCTTTCGCTCTACAATCTAACCACGCTAAAAAAGTTGCTTTTGCCGAATGCGTCGGCATGGGATCTCGACACCAGCGATCTTTCAAACGATCTGGATGAGCCCTTTTTTGCACTAACCAGCAAGGCTGCCTGGAATCCACCGATCATGTGGACCCATGGTGTCATCAAGGGCCAATGGTACTGGGCTGCCATTCCGTTTTTGAAAAGGGAGGGGTTCTCAGCTCTTTTGAAACAACGAAAAGTACTGAGCATCCGAAGCTTTCTATATGTTCATTTGTTCAAAATTCATAATATGATGTTCCGGCTTGCGAAGCGCTATTGGTATTAGCGACTCTCATGATAATCAAACTTGTGAAAAGCTATTTTTTTGGATTAAAATCCAGAAGCGGATTTGCCTTTGATACGTCTCTCGTTGTCCTCGCAACGCTCGCGGCACAGATTCTCCCATTATTATTCTACCCGATACTAACCCGGATTTACAGTCCCGCAGAATTTGGTACCTTTGCAACCGTCATATTGTTCGCGACGCCGCTGGCCATAGTGGCCAGTGGCGTTTATGAGCAGGCCTTCTTGCTCAACCGGTCCGAACGAGCGAGCTTTCAGTTGTTTCAGTTCATTGTGAGACGGTCGCTCATCGTGCTGACGATTGCATTTTTGATCCTTCTGGTTCTGCGCGCCGAGATAGCAAAATTGTTCAACGATCCCGGTTTGAACGGTATGCTATTGCTCATTCCGATTATCAGCCTTGGCCAAGTAATTTATGTGTGCTCGTCGGAATGGTTGGTCCGCGGGAAGGCTTTTGCCGCTCTTGGCGTAAACCGCATCTGGCAAAGCGCTGCTCTTTCGCTTTCCAAGACCGCTTTAGGCTTTGGGCCGTTCACCGGTTCGGGCCTAGTAGTCGGAGAGGCATTTGCGCGGTGCCTGTATATGATGTACAGTTTCGCGAAAATCTGGCGCAAGCCGCTCCAGGATTTTGGCTGGGCCAGCGACAGACGAAGGCGGGCCATGGGCCGACGTTTCCGTCAATTTCCCCGGATAATGGTGCCCGATCAATTGATCAATACACTTAGCGGTTCGATCCACATAGTGTTCATCGGCGCGGCGTTTGGACCGACCGAGCTTGGCTATGTATCTTTGCTTTTTTCTGCGCTCTATCTGCCTGTCACAGTTGTATCCTCGAGCATAAAGGAGGTTTTTCGCCAGCGGGCAAGCGTCGATTATGCGCAAAATGGAAATTGTAGGCCGATCTATCTGAAGCTGTTGACGCCGGTAACGCTGCTTGGCCTGATTGGGTTCGGATTGCTATATGCTGTGTCGCCCTGGATTTTTGTCATTGCGTTCGGTCCTGAATGGGCTGCACTTGGCGGCTATGCGCAAATCCTTATCCCGATGTTTTTCTTTAACTTCATTGGCATGTCGCTGGGCGGCGTTCTGGTTATCGCCAATCAGATGAAGGCCTCGCTATGGTGGCAATGCACAAATCTGGCGATGGCTACATTGGCGCTGCTTGTCGGAATTTTCATTCTGGAGAACGTGCCTGGGACATTGTTTCTGTTTTCCATCGCCCGTTCCGTCAGTTACCTGCATAACATGCTGCTGAGCTACAAATATGCCCGACGACCCGACTCAGTTTCAATTGGATGAAAAGCGATGAAAGTTGCAATTGTTGATTATGGCATGGGCAATATCGGATCGATATGCAACATGCTGAAATATATAGATGTTTCCTATGTGGTCTCAAGGGAGGCAGCCGAGATCGCGGCATGCGACAAGCTTATACTTCCAGGCGTCGGGCATTTCGATCTGGCCATGGATAATCTCAGGGCTTTTGGTCTTGATGAGGTGATTGGCGAGTTTGCGCAGGTCAAGAAAAAGCCGGTGCTGGGAATATGTCTCGGGATGCAGCTCCTGTGCAACGGGAGCGAAGAAGGAAACAGACGCGGACTGAGTTTTGTCGACGCTGACGTGGTTAAATTTGAGGCTAACGATTTCCCTGCCATCAAAATTCCGCATATGGGCTGGTCAGAAGTCGATTTTGTGAAATCCGGACCCATGTCCGAGGGTCTGGAGGGGGAGACACGCTTCTATTTTGTCCATTCCTACTACGTTCATTGCAACAACGAGGATGACATATGGGGAGTAAGCGAATATGGGGTCCCCTACATCGCCGCGTTCATTCGTGACAACGTTGTCGGAGTGCAATTTCATCCGGAAAAGAGCCATAAATTCGGTATCCAGCTATTTCGAAATTTTTTTAGCAAATTCCACTCATGACCCGCCCCCGCATTATCCCTTTTCTGCTTTTGCAAAACGGCCGTCTGGTTAAGACGGTGAAATTTGCGAATCCGGTCTATGTCGGTGACCCGATAAATGCTGTCAGAATATTCAATGAAAAGGAAGTCGACGAACTGGTCCTTCTCGATATCGGAGCCACATCGAACGGTACGGAACCGGATTACGGCTTGGTGGGCGACATCGCATCCGAAGCCTTCATGCCGGTGGGTTATGGAGGCGGAATATCTTCGCTCGGGCAGATTGAGGCGTTGTTCAAGGCAGGCATTGAAAAGGTGTCCGTCAACAGCGCGACTTATACGAATCCGGAGTTGATTTCAGAGGCCGCTAGAGTTTTTGGAAGCCAAAGCGTGGTCGCTAGCGTAGATGTCAGATCCGATTTCCTGGGAAGGCCGCAGCTTTATTCAAACGGCGGCAAAGTGCGACAGAAAGTGGCTTTGCGAGAGCATGTGCAACGGCTTGAGGGTTTGGGCGCGGGAGAAATAATCCTCAACTCGATTGATCGCGATGGTCAAATGAAGGGGCTTGACCTTGCGTTGATCGGCACCGTCGCAAACTCGTTGCCTATCCCTGTTGTGGGTATTGGCGGTGCGGGCAATGCACGGCATTTGCGCGAGGCGTTGCAGGCTGGTGCATCTGCTGTGGGGGCGGGGTCGATGTTTGTTTTTCACGGCCCGCATAAGGCCGTCTTGATCAGCTATATCGATCCAACAGGGTTTCATGGCTGATGTAGCCCTTCGGACAGGTTAAAGGTAAAAAATGAATAGCAACCAGATCAGAATATGCAGTCGATGCGTGATGGACACAACTGCGCCGGAGATCGAGTTTTTCGAAGATGGCCGATGCAACTTCTGCAAAAACTACGACGAGAACATTACGCGCGACCTGTATGACGACGAAGCTGGAGCAGCGCGTCTGAAATCAATGATCGCCGAAATCAAGGAGCGCGGCAAAGGACGGCAATATGATTGCCTGATCGGCCTGAGCGGCGGCGTGGACAGTTCGTATGTTGCGTATTTGGTAGCGCGGAAACATGGCTTGCGTACTCTGGCGGTGCATCTTGACAATGGCTGGAATTCCGAACTCTCCGTTGCCAACATCGAGAAGATCGTGAAGGCGCTTGATATCGATCTGTATACACACGTACTCGATTGGGATGAATTCAGGGATATTCAAACAAGCTTTCTTAAGTCTTCTATATCGAATATCGAAATCCCGACGGATCATGCTATATGGGCAGTGCTGATTAAAACAGCGGCAAAAATGAAAATTCCTTACATTATTGCAGGAAATAATGTAGTTACCGAATCGATAATGCCGGAGTCTTGGCTCTATGGTTCGAAGGATTCGAAGCTAATCCTTTCCATTCAGCAGCAGCTCGGTAGTAGAAAACTAAAGACTTACCCCTATTTGTCAACATTCGATTACGTGAATTGCTTACTGGTAAAAGGAATACGTTGGGTCCCGATTCTAAATTATATTGACTTCAATAAAGAAAAAGCAAAAAAAACGCTGATTGAAGAGCTCGGCTGGAGGGACTATGGCGGCAAACACTACGAATCCATTTTCACCCGATTCTTCCATGCGCACTATTTGCCGGAAAAATTTGGCTATGACTTGAGGAAATCCTATAGTTCCGCATTGGTATGTTCGGGACAAATTTCGCGGGATGACGCATTGGCGGAGCTGCGTCAACCGCCTGCATCAGCGGAGATGATCGAACGTGATCGGGCCTATGTTCTGAAAAAGCTTGGGCTGGATGAAGAGGCATATGCTCGAATTTTGAAGGCCCCTAACAAAACTTACGAAGATTATCCGAACAACAGCAGGATGTGGGACCGGTTTGGAGGTCTGGTTCGATGGGCCCGAAACCGCATCACGCGGGTAGGCTGACATTTGTCTGCTTTGACACAGTTTGCGTTTGGCAGTGCGCGCATTCGCGCAAACATGCTTTCACATTTGATTTGGTGAATAACTGATGGCTCAGAAAAAAAAAATACTGCTAGTTTTCGGTACGCGACCCGAAGCCATAAAAATGGCGCCGCTATATCTTGAATTGAAGAAGCGCCCGGAACGCTTCGATGTGCGGGTTTGTGTGACAGCGCAGCATCGTCAAATGCTGGATCAGGTGCTAAGCGTGTTCAGTATCGTTCCGGACGTGGATCTCAACCTTATGAAGCCGGGGCAAACGCTGTTCGACACGACTGCTTCCGTCTTGCAGGGCATGGGCGCGGTTTTTGCGACTGAGCGGCCTGACATCGTTCTTGTGCATGGCGACACGACCACATCGATGGCAACCGCGCTCGCGGCATTTTATGCCCAGATTCCGGTAGGCCATGTTGAGGCGGGATTGCGGACCCACGATCTGACTGCCCCCTTCCCCGAGGAACTCAATCGGCAGATTACGGGTAAGTTAAGCCAGTGGCATTTTGCGCCAACCGAATTGAGCCGTGCAAACTTACTTGAAGAGAAGGTTTCCGACCGGCACATATTGGTGACCGGAAATACGGTTATCGATGCGCTGCAGTGGGTCCTTGCCAATATAGAGTCTTGCTCAATGAAAAAAGAAGCCATCATTGCCCAGATTGGCCGACAAGTAACGTTCGATTGGCTGAACTCCCAGTACGTCGTTATCACGGGCCACAGGAGGGAAAATTTTGGCGAGGGCTTTCTGCAGATATGCGACGCGATCCGTCAGCTTGCAGAACGTTACCCGACCGTCCATTTTGTCTATCCGGTGCATTTCAATCCGAATGTACGGAAGCCGGTAAATGGCCTGCTGTCCGCCCTTCCCAATGTGCATCTCATCGAGCCTTTGGACTATGAGCCATTCCTGTATCTGCTAAGTCGATGTTACCTGGTCCTCACCGATAGTGGAGGTATTCAGGAAGAAGCCCCAAGCTTGGGTAAGCCGGTGCTGGTGATGCGCGATACTACGGAGCGCCCCGAAGCCGTAGAGGCCGGCACTGTCAGGCTTGTCGGTGCCAACACCCATAACATTATCGACGGTGTCGCCGCATTGATCGCGGACACGTCACTCTATGCGAAGATGTCCCGTGCTCACAATCCCTATGGTGATGGCACAGCGTGCCGAAAAATTGCCGCAAAACTGGAAGTTATCTGAATGATCGAAAAATCCATCTGCGTTATTGGTCTTGGCTATATCGGTTTGCCGACCGCAGCCTTGCTCGCGGCAAAAGGCTATATGGTATCAGGCGTCGACGTGAATCCACAGGTTGTAGAAACGATCAACGACGGACGAATTCACATCGTAGAACCCGACTTGGACGCTTATGTCCGTTCAGCCGTAGCATCTGGGCATCTGAAAGCGTTTGCAGAACCCCAAGCTGCGGATGTCTACATCATTTGCGTGCCGACGCCATTCCATTCTGACGGAGAACTGCCGCAGCCCAATCTTGACTATATTCGGTCGGCAACGTTGAAGGTGGCGCCGCTATTGAAATCCGATGATATCGTTATTCTCGAATCGACGTCACCAGTGGGTACGACGCATCTTGTTGCCCAAATCTTGAATAAGGAAAGCTCGATCGATCCGGAAACGATCAACCTGGCCTATTGTCCCGAGCGGGTTCTTCCAGGCAAGGTAATGACCGAACTCGTCCACAATGACCGGATCGTGGGCGGCTTTTCAGAGAAGGCAACGCGCGTCGTTAGTGCGTTTTACAAGACCTTCGTAGACGGCGAAGTTTTGGAAACAGATGCCAAAACTGCCGAAATGTGCAAATTGACGGAAAACAGCTTCCGCGATGTCAATATCGCGTTTGCGAATGAGCTTTCGCGACTCTGTAGCGCGGAAGGGATCAATGTCTGGGATCTCATAAAGCTCGCCAATCACCATCCGCGCGTGAATATATTACAACCCGGGGCAGGAGTCGGTGGCCATTGCATCGCCGTTGATCCCTGGTTTATCGTTGCTCGCAATCCCGAAGAAGCTGTTCTGATCAAAACGGCCCGGCTGGTAAATAATGCCAAAACCGATTGGGTAGTTGAGCAAATCGTCAAAAATGTCGACGCAGAAGCTTTGCGTTTAGGTCGCCGTCCGACGGTCGCATGCATGGGCCTGGCGTTCAAGCCCGACATTGATGATCTGCGAGAATCGCCTGCCGTTGAAATATCCGAAAGGCTAGTGGCGATGGGCTACGATGTTGTGGCGGTTGAACCCAATATCGATGCGCATCCGGCATTCAAAACCATGACGGCAATCGAGGCTATCGAAAGCTGCGATGTTCTGGCCTTTTTGGTAAAGCACCGAGGCTTTGTTGAAATGGCCCATGATGATCGTTTTGTGGGCAAGATAGTCCTTGATTTCTGCGGTATCAAAAATTGACCGTTGGTCGGCACACCATGCCGCACGTTCGCCTTGCTAGGGAAATAATGCCATGATTCTTGTCACCGGCGGTGCCGGATTTATCGGGAGCAATTTTGTGCTCGACTGGCTGGCCAGCCGCGATGAGCCTGTGGTCAACTTGGACAAGCTGACCTATGCTGGGAATCTGCAAAATCTTGAATCGATTGCCGATGATGAAAGGCATATTTTTGTCGAGGGCGACATTGGCGATCGGGAACTGGTTAGTGACATATTGGCGGCACATGCGCCGCGAGCGATCATAAATTTTGCTGCGGAAAGTCATGTTGATCGCAGTATCGATGGACCCGAAGCCTTTGTTGCGACAAACGTTTTCGGCACATTTCGCCTGCTTGAGGCGGTCCGCAGCCATTGGTCCGCACTGCCCGAAGCGGAACGGTTTGCCTTCCGCTTTCTTCATGTAAGCACCGATGAAGTATATGGAACACTTTCGCCCGGTGCCCCCCCATTTACCGAGCACCACAACTTTGCGCCCAACAGTCCCTATGCCGCCAGCAAAGCCTCTAGCGATCATCTGGTAAGGGCGTGGCATCATACGTTCGGACTGCCGGTACTGACTACCAATTGTTCGAACAACTATGGCCCTTACCATTTCCCCGAAAAACTGATCCCGCTAATGATCGTAAATGCGCTATCGGGGAGAGACTTGCCGGTTTATGGCGATGGCATGCAAGTGCGCGACTGGTTGTATGTGCGCGACCATTGTTCTGCTATTCGTAAGGTTCTCGATGCCGGAATTCCGGGCGAGACATACAATATTGGCGGCTGGAACGAGATGGCCAATATTGATATCGTCCAACAACTCTGCGGTCTTCTCGACGAATTGCGGCCAAGACCTGGCGGTGGAAGCTACAAGACGCAGATTGTGCATGTAACGGATCGGCCCGGCCATGACCGCCGCTACGCAATCGATGCTTCGAAAATAAAGCGCGAGCTTGGCTGGACGCCTGTGGAAACATTCGAAACGGGTCTCCGCAAAACAGTCAATTGGTATTTGGAAAACCAGTCTTGGGTAGAAAATATACAAAGCTCTGCCTATCGAGACTGGGTCAGCAAGCAATATGGGAAACGGTGAATTATATGGGCAACCGTAAAGGTCTGATATTGGCCGGCGGGTCGGGGACCCGGCTTTATCCAGCGACCCGGGCAATCAGCAAACAGCTCATGCCGGTTTATGACAAGCCGATGATCTACTACCCATTATCGACGCTCATGCTCGCCGGAATCCGCGACATCCTGTTGATCAGCACCCCGCACGATACGCCGCGTTTTGCCGACTTACTTGGCGACGGCAGCCAATGGGGCATCAATTTGCAATATGCCGTTCAGCCAAGCCCTGACGGACTGGCGCAAGCCTTCATCATCGGCAGGGATTTTGTTGCCAACCACGACAGCTCCCTCATCCTTGGCGACAACATATTTTATGGCCACAATTTGATCGACCTCTTGCAAAATGCCGACGAGCGGACAAGCGGAGGTACCATATTCGCCTATCATGTGGATGATCCCGAAAGGTACGGGGTGGTTGAATTCGACTCATCGGCAAGGGCGATAAGTCTCGAAGAGAAGCCAGCAAATCCGAAAAGTCATTATGCCGTTACTGGGCTATATTTTTACGATAATCGGGTTTGCGACATCGCTGCCGAAATTGCCCCTTCGGCTCGTGGCGAGTTGGAGATTACCGACGTCAACAAGCGCTATCTGGAAATGGGTGGGCTTAACACGGAGATCATGCGCCGTGGATTTGCCTGGCTCGATACGGGGACGCATGACAGCCTGCTTGAAGCTGCAGGCTTTATTGCGACACTGCAAAAGCGGCAGGGTTTAATGGTATCCTGTCCCGAAGAAATTGCCTATCGCCAGAACTGGATCGACGGCGAGGCGATCATGCGATTGGCCCGGCCGCTCGAGAAGACGTCTTATGGCAGATACCTCGCCAATCTGGTGGTTTGACAAGCGTTATCGAAAAATCTGATCTTCTCAATCTGAACTCCAAAAAGAACGGCACCAAATAACAATGAAGAAAGCGTTTATCACTGGCGTGAGTGGCCAAGACGGCTCCTATCTGGCGGAATTTCTGCTTGAAAAGGGTTATGAGGTTCATGCGATTATACGAAGAAGCTCGGTGTTTACGACCCAGCGGATCGACCACATCATCGGGCATGAAAACTTCAAAACCTACCATGGCGATTTAACCGACTCGAGCAATCTGCACAGCCTTCTGAACAAGATAGTGCCTGATGAGGTCTATAATCTCGGCGCACAGTCGCACGTCGCTGTTTCATTCGAGGTACCGGAATATACAGCTGAGGTCGACGCCGTCGGCACAATTCGCCTTTTGGACGCGATCAAGGACCTAGGCCAAAACCCTCGTTTCTACCAAGCCTCGACATCTGAGTTATTCGGGGGCCTGCCGGAGTCGGCTCCCCAGTCGGAGACCACACCCTTTTATCCCAAATCGCCCTACGGAGCAGCGAAACTCTACGGCTATTGGGTGACGGTCAATTACCGCGAAGCATATGGCCTTTATGCCTGCAACGGCATTCTGTTCAATCATGAATCGCCTCGTCGCGGCGAAACATTTGTCACAAAAAAAATCACCAAGGCTGCGGCGCGGATTTCGCAAGGCCGACAGGATATCCTCACTTTAGGCAATCTGGATGCAAAACGCGATTGGGGCTATGCCAAAGATTATGTCGAATGCATGTGGATGATGCTACAGCAGGATGAGCCGGACGACTATGTGATTGCGTCTGGCGAAACCTATACGGTGCGACAATTTACCGAATGGGCCTTTGAGGCAGCAGGTATAAACTTGCAGTGGGAAGGCGAGGGCGTGGATGAGCGCGCCATCGACTCTGCAACGGGTATAACGCGGGTGGCGATCAGTCCGAAATATTTCCGGCCTGCTGAGGTCGATCTGCTTTGGGGCGATCCGAGCAAGGCAAAAGCAAAGCTGGGATGGGAACCGAAAACCAGCATTCGCGAGCTGATCGACATCATGGTGCAATATGATTTGAAGCATGACGGTTACGGGAGTCCGGACCAATGATCCTTGTAACCGGAGCGTCAGGGTTTCTAGGCAAGCGTGTCTGTCGCCGCCTGGCCGAAGAGGGCAGGACCTTTGAACCGACTTCGCTCAGCCTCGGCCTTGATTTGCGAGATCGACAGGCGACGATTGATTTTTTCAACGCCGCTAAGCCCGAACATGTCTTGAATTGCGCCGCTTATGTCGGCGGCATTCAGTTCGGTTACAAGCATCCTGCCGAACTCTTCCAAAACAATCTGCATATGACCTTGAACCTGCTGGAGGCTTCGAAGATTGCGGGTGTCAAGCGGCTGGTAAATCCAATATCCAATTGTGCCTATCCGGGCGACGCGACGATTTTCAGGGAAGAGGAATTTTGGAACGGACCCCTGCACGAGTCGGTAATGGTGTATGGACTGGTCCGGAAAACGTCTTGGGTTGGCGCTTGGGCTTATGCGCGACAATATGGGTTCGACACGATCAACCTTATCCTATCCAACATGTACGGACCCGAAGATCATTTCGAGGAGGAACGGTCGCATGCGTTAGGCGCGCTCATAATGAAGTTTGTACGCGCAAAGGAGCTGGATCTTCCCGAAGTGGTGATCTGGGGAAGCGGGAAGCCTGTGCGCGAATGGCTGCATGTCGATGATGGTGCCGAGGCGATGGTACGCGCTTTGTCGGTTGGGCCTTCGATCGATCCAATCAATGTTGGTGTCGGCCTTGGCATTTCCGTCCTTGAACTCGCCGAAATGATCAGCGAAATGGTTGGATACAAGGGGAAGCTGATATTGGACCCTTCAAAACCGGACGGTGCAGCTCACAAAACGGTAGACGGCAGCAAAGGCCGCGAGCATTTTGGCTGGGGACCAACCCGAAAGCTTCGCCAGGGCGTCGCCGAAACGATTAAGTGGTACACGGAAAAAGGAACGAAGCATGGTTGATGTAACCGAAATCAAGGAAGGGGACCTTGTCCTGGCGAGGCACATTCCATCAGAACTTGCTTGGCAGGATGGGTTGAATTTTTTCTCCAACGACGACGATTTTATTCAAGTGGGCATTTGGGGCTACGATGCCGATCGTTCCTTGAAGGCGCACATTCACAACGAAGTGTCGCGAGAGGTGCTGTGGACGCAAGAAGTGCTTTTCGTTTACCGGGGCAAAATTCGCGCCAACGTCTACGATACCGGCGAAGCAAAGGTTGCGGAGCTCACCGTAAATGAAGGGGATGTCATTATCTTGCTCCGTGGCGGGCATGGTTATGACATATTGGAAGATGGGACCAAGGTTCTCGAGATCAAGAATGGCCCATATGTCGGACCCGATCTGGACCGGAGACGGTTTTGAGCGGCAATCTCTTTTTTGATCGTAGCCAGCTTAAGCATGTCGGCAATAATGTCATCATCGGCAAAACTGTCCGCATCCGCTATCCCGAGCTCACTAGCATTGGCGACAACGTGATCATCGATGATTTTACCTATATTTCGACTGCGCTGGATATCCTCGGTCATGTGCACATCGCTTCGGGCTGCAAGCTGATCGGGGGGCGGAGCGCGCATGTTTCGATAGGCGAGTTTTCGACACTGGCGCCCAACGTTGTGCTGGCTGCCGGAAGCGACGACTATGTTGCCGGTATCGCGTCGCCGCTGGTTCCGGGTGAGTATAAGGGCGCCGTCGAAATCGGCTCAATTAAGCTGGGGCGGCATTGTATAGTGGGGGCAAATAGCACGGTGCTGCCCAATGTGGTTTTCGAGGATGGCAGCGCTGTGGGTGCGCAATCTTTAGTCAAAAACAATCTGGATTCTTGGTCGCTTTATGCGGGAACGCCTGCCCGGAAGATCAAGGCGCGCGACCGCGACGCGATCTCGGGCCTTGAGGCATTATATTGGAAGAACAGGGCAAACCTATGACAACCATCATGCAGATGCGTCCTCTTTTCGAGGAAGAGGAAAAGCGCGCCGTTTGTGAATATATGGACGAAGACGGCTTTATCACTGAGTTCAAACGCACCGAGCGGTTTGAAAACATGATCGCCGAGTACACTGGCGCGAGACATTGTATCGTAGTGAATAATGGGACGATAAGCCTAACCCTCGGGGCGATCGCATGTGGCGTGGAAGCCGGCGATGAGGTCATTGTCCCCAATTACACGATGATTGCGACGCCCAACTCAGTGAAGATGTTTGGAGCGGTTCCTGTGTTCGTCGACGTCGAACCGGAAACCCTGTGCCTCGACCTGGCAGCGGTCGAACGGGCTATCACGCTAAAAACCAAGGCGATCATGTTTGTGTCGGCAAATGGTCGTTATCCGAAATCGGGTATTGCGGCGTTCGAAGCGCTGGCGAATGCCAATGGCTTGACATTGATTGAAGACGCGGCCCAGTCGCTAGGGTCCTTCTATCCTGACGGACGGCATGTCGGGCGGGCTGGTGCTGTGGGGAGCTTTTCATTTTCGGCCCCCAAAATTATCTCCACAGGCCAGGGCGGCGCACTCATAACCGACTCGGATGAGATCGCTTACAAATTGCGTCGACTGAAAGATTTTGGCCGATCAGGTGGCGGTAACGACATCCACGATTCGATAGGGT
>CAZSJE010000017.1:0-22171 GCA_964606835.1 uncultured Sphingorhabdus sp. | reverse complement strand
CCCCGCCACCGTGCGGGATGATGAAACGCAAGGTAGGAAAGCGGGAGAACAGGTCCCCTTCCAGCAATTGCATGAAGGCAATGGTATCGGCCGCGATATAGTAGCCGCCAGTTGCATGCATGGCCGGATTGCAGGATCCCGAAACGTGGATCATCGCTGGCACGTCGAGCTCGCACATGGCTTCGTAGAACGGAAACCAGAACGGGTCGGTCAGCGGCGGGTGCCGGAAATGCCCGCCGCCAGGGTCGGGATTGAGATTGCACCCGATGAAACCCAGTTGCTCGACGCAGCGCCTCAGTTCGGCAATCGAGCTGGTCATGTCCGCTTCGGGGGACTGCGGGAGCATGCAGACACCGGCAAAGACATCCGGATAGAGCCCGACCACGCGGCCGATCAGGTCATTGCAGACCTGGGCCCATTTCACGGCGACAGACTGGTCCCCTACGTGCGGCGCCATGGCACTGGCCCGTGGCGAGAAGATCGTCATGTCGGCCCCGCGCTCCTTGATCAGGCGGAGCTGGTTCGATTCGATCGTCTCGCGGATCTCACCATCGGTGATTGCCGGATAGGGCGGGCATTCGGTCCCGGCCTTGAACGCCGCCTTCTGCTCCTCACGCCAGGCATCGTGCGCCTTGGGAAGAACTGTGTAGTGCCCGTGGCAATCGATGATCACGCTGCCTCCCCCGCTTGCCGCTGGCGGACAATCGTACCGCGCGTCATTACCGGATCGACCCCGAGCGAAGCCAGCGTCTTGGCCGATTCTTCCATCTCGGCCGCACGACGCGTGCCGTGGCTTGCCATACGTTCGAGGTTGTAAGCCGCGCGATCGTGCCACGGTTGCATGCGCTCGCTGGCATCAAGCGATGCGAGCACTTCCTCTGTCACCCCGGCAGCCTCCGCAGCGGCCATCATCTCGTCGGTCAGCGCTTCGATCCCCTTGACCATGACCGAGCGGATCATCTTGATCGCGCTGGCCTTACCGACTTCTGAGCCCACAACTCGTACATTGTTAAAGCCAACGCTACGCAGCGCCGCTTCGGCACATACAGCGTCCGGACCTGAAACCAGCAGCGGAACGACCAGCCCGGCCGGATTGACCGGCGCGAGCACGGCCACGTCGACATAGCGTCCGCCACATTCTTCGACTACCCTTGCCGACGCACATTTGGTTTCCGGCGCCACCGAATTCATGTCGCACCAAATCGATCCCGATCTCAACAGCGGCGCATAGTCCGTAGCAGCCCGCAGCGCCTGATCCGCAGTCACCAGCGACAGCGCCAGCGAGGCGTTAGTGAATGCCTCAGCGGCAACGGATGCACGGACCACGCCGACGTCCTGCATACCCGTCCCTCGTTCCGGAGCGATGTCCCACGCAACAGCATCTTGCCCCCACTTTGCCAGCCGGGCAAAGGTAGAGGCTGCTTCGCCGAAACCGATCAGGGCGAGCTTTTCTTCCATGGCATGTACATGCGCGCAGCCCGCCACTGGGGCAAATAGAATGACCTGCCTGCCTATTCAAAACTACGAATAGTTTTTGGTAGCGCTGCCGACTTCGCGCAACAGGTCCACAAACTGCGCTTGATCTCCCGTAGGTCGCCAGCCTAAACGGGTTGTGATCCCAATCGTTCGTTGGACGGGCGTTGGCGTTGGAAGTGCGGCAAGGAGACCCGCCTGCAGTTCAACCGCAACTTGATCTGGCGAAAGCAGCGTGAAGCCATCGCTCGCCAACAGCAATTGGCGGATCATCAGTACCGATCCGCATTCGATACCAATGTGCGGCGCTGGCACCCCAAGCCCAGCAAACATTGCTTCCCAATATTGCCTTAATGGTGTGGACTGTCCCGGCAAAAACCATGGATAGGATGACAAAGCAGCGGCAACATCCCCGCAGGACAATATCGGGTGGCCTGCCCGCATGATCAGCAAGGGATGGTCCAGAAAAATGGCTTCCTGACAAAGATCGACCGGTGGATCGTCGCGCAGCGCGCCGAGCATAAGATCAATTTCGCCATCGCGTAGCGGCCCCGCCAACTCTCCATAGCTGCCCTCAAGCACCCGGATATCAACCTTAGGGCATTGTGCGTTGAAAAGGGTGATCGTTTCGGGCAGCCATTTAGCCCGAGACAAAGGCATGGCACCGATCACAATGCGTCCACCCGCCTTGCCTTGCCAGGCGGCAATCTCGGAAAAGCCAGCACGCAATTCTGCCATGGCGAGGCTGAAACCCCTTGCGCGCCGTACCCCCGCCGGTGTCAATATCAGACTGCGACCGCGTCGCTCAAAAAGGCGTTGTCCCAACGCGACCGAAAGGTCAGCTACCGCTCTATGCAGCGACGCGGGCGAAAGTCCTGTCGTTTCAGCCGCTGCTGCATAAGAGCCTCCGCGCACAACCTCTAGGAATGCGCGTACCTGAGTACCCGTCACTCTGGGGCTGCCGATGTGGGTAATCGCGGCATCGGCGCGTGGGGCAATCAACAGCGCGGGCTCTGTCGGTGACATGCCACCGGCACTCCGCTCAAAAAGGGTCACGCCGAGACTGGCTTCAAGCCCGGCAATTGCCTGTGTCAGTGCCGGTTGGGACAGATTGACCGCTCGGGCAGCACGGCTGAGGCTGCCGTGGCGGACAGTAGCTGTAAGAGCTGCAAAGTGGCGGATGTTGAGTGGTCGATCAGTCACTCGAGAACAATTAGCAAATATTTATGGCAAAAGCTAACTTCGCATTATGTATTTCGCTGACTTTGGCGGCATGGCATGTTGATCGAAATTTGGAGCATGCCATGGCCGGAGTGGTCGTACAGAATATTGAGCGGGCCAATGCAACAGTGATCGACGGTTTAGCAGCCTGCGGGGTCGCCACTGTGCATGAAGCACAGGGCCGGACTGGCCTGTTGGCAAGCTACATGCGGCCAATCTATGGTGGAACCCGGATCGCTGGGTCAGCTCTAACAATCAGCGCCCCGCCGGGTGACAACTGGATGATCCATGTTGCAATCGAACAACTCAAGGCAGGCGACATCCTGCTACTCGCACCGACAAGCCCCTGCGAGGATGGTTACTTCGGCGACTTGCTTGCCACCAGCGCCCAGGCTCGCGGCTGCCGGGGGCTGATCATCGATGCCGGGGTGCGTGATGTGCGCGACCTTGCCGAAATGCAATTCCCGGTCTGGTCCAAGGCGATTTACGCGCAAGGCACGGTCAAGAACACGCTCGGTTCGGTCAATATTCCAGTGGTCTGCGCCAACGCGCTGGTCCATCCTGGCGACGTTATCGTCGCCGACGATGACGGCGTTTGCGTCGTCCCGCGAGCCGATGCCGAAAAGATCCTTGCCGCAGCGCAGGCGCGCGAGGCCAATGAAGGCGACAAGCGTGCGCGACTCGCTTCTGGAGAGCTTGGTCTCGACATTTACAAGATGCGCGAGCGGCTGGCCGAGATGGGCCTGAGATATGTCTGAGGGTGTACCCTGCATGTGGATGCGGGGCGGCACGTCAAAGGGCGGCTATTTCCTGAAGGACGATCTGCCGGCTGACACTGCTGCGCGCGATGCTTTCCTGCTGCAGGTCATGGGCAGCCCCGACCCGCGCCAGATCGACGGAATGGGCGGCGGCGATCCGCTGACCAGCAAGGTTGCGGTGGTGAGCAAGTCGGCCCGCGCAGGAATCGATGTCGACTATCTGTTCCTGCAAGTCTTCGTCGACCAGGCGATCGTCACCGACGCACAGAACTGCGGCAATATCCTGGCGGGCGTCGGCCCCTTTGCGATCGAGCGCGGGCTGGTCAACGCGAATAGCACCGAAACCAGTGTCACGATATTCATGGAGAACACCGGGCAAGTCGCGGTAGCGACAGTACAGACGCCGGGCGGTGTGGTTACCTATGAAGGTGACGCGGCGATCGACGGCGTGCCCGGCACCCACGCCCCGGTCCCGACCCTGTTTCGCGATACCGCAGGTTCATCGTGCGGGGCGCTCCTGCCCAGCGGGAACGCGGTCGATTTGGTGAACGGCGTGCCCGTTACCCTGATCGACAACGGCATGCCCTGCGTGGTGATGAAAGCGAGTGATCTTGGCATCACCGGCTATGAGGACCGCGACTGGCTCGACGCCAATGCCGAGCTCAAGGCCCGGATCGAGGCGATCCGTCTGGCGGTGGGCTCTGCCATGAACCTGGGCGACGTGACCCAGAAGAGTGTCCCCAAGATGATGCTGGTCGCTCCGCCCCGCGCCGGCGGCGCAGTCTGCGTCCGCAGCTTCATCCCGCACCGCGCCCATGCCACGATCGGCGTGCTCGGCGCGGTCAGCGTCGCGACCGCCTGCCTGATCCCCGGTTCTCCTGCCGCCGAAGTCGCGGTGGTGCCCGATGGACCGCGCAAGACGCTTTCTGTGGAGCACCCGACGGGGGAAATGTCCTGCGTGCTTGAAGTCGATGATACAGGCAATGTGGTGAGTGCTGCGCTGCTTCGGACGGCGCGCAAATTGATGGATGGAGTGGTTTTCGGATGACGGATCGGATCGTCAGTTGGCATGCTAGCCCTGCCAAGCCTCGCTATGTACTGCCGGAAGGGGCTATCGATGCCCATTGCCATGTGTTCGGGCCGATGGCGCAATTTCCCTTCAGTGCCAAAGCCAAATATCTTCCAGCTGATGCGGGACCGGATCAGCTTTTTGCGTTGCGAGACCATCTTGGTTTTGCCCGCAATGTGATTGTCCAGGCCAGTTGCCATGGGACAGATAATTCGGCGACGCTCAATGCCATAGCCCGCTCAAACGGAACAGCACGGGGTGTAGCGGTAGTCTCTCCGGAAATTTCAACCTATGAACTTGACGCCTTACATGATGGCGGGATGCGCGGAGTACGCTTCAACTTCCTGAAGCGCCTGGTAGATGAAGCGCCCAAGGATGCGTTTCTTGAACTGTCACATCGACTGCCCAAGAACTGGCATGTTGTGGTTTATTTCGAAGCCGATATTCTGACAGAATTACGTCCTTTTCTGGATGCTATACCCCTGCCGCTTGTTATCGATCATATGGGCCGTCCTGATGTGACCCAAGGCCCCGACGGTGATGACATGCGCGCGTTTCGTAACCTCCTCGACAGCCGCAGCGATATATTCTTCAAGGCAACCTGTCCGGATCGTCTCGATCCCAATGGCCCGCCTTGGCGAGACTTTGTCGGTGCCGTTGCGCCATTGGTAGCGGATTATCCGGCACGTGCGTTATGGGGTACTGATTGGCCGCATCCCAACATGCAGGATTCGGTTCCGGATGATGGAGCTTTGGTGGATATCATCCCGCACATCGCACCTGATATCCACACTCAAAGTAGCTTGCTTGTTGATGTCCCGGCGAGCCTGTACTTCGATGTTTGAATGGCGTTCGCAGTTTCGGGGACTGGCCCGATGCCTTGAAGACTTGCTGTTCGATAACACCGCATGGCGCAAAACCATTTGAGCAGCGCCCCTCCATTCTGATTTTTTGTTGTCAAAAGCCATGAAATTGATGGTTGCAAGGCCCTTGTCCCGGATCATTTCATTCGCCGGCACTTCGGACGCACTTGGGAAATGCAGCTTGAACCTGCTTCGGCATTGCCTCTCGTCAGAAGTCGTCCTCGTAGGTTGTCCTTGTACGTCAAAACTATCTCGGGTCTGCTCGAGCATCAGTTGCGTATCCAACCTCAAAGCCCGCATTCATGAAAGGGCGGTGCGGCCTTTATTGGTTAAAAGCACTATAGCCAGCGCGGCAATCAAACTGGCCAAACCCATGAGGCTTGATACCCAGACAAGAGGCAGGCTTGTTGAAAGCAGGAACCCGCCAGCCACAGGCCCCAGAGCAGCTCCGCAACGCCCCACGCCAATAGCAAAGCCGATTCCGGTTGCCCGGACTGCCGGTGGGAAGGAAGTAGCGATCTGTGCGTAGAGGCCGACCATCGCCGCGTTGGCAAAGAAGCTGGCAGCAATAGCCGCATAGCTCAGTTTCGATAGTGAGCCTTCCCCAAGGCCCAAAACTACATAGCAAGCACTCGATGCGACTAGAACAGTTGCTAGCAGCGGCCTTAACGGAAGGCGAAGCAACAGCAAGCTCAGCATCAATCCGCCAATTAGCCCGCCGATATTGGCGTTGATAAGGGTCTGACTTCCAGTCGTTGCTGGGTAGCCCATGTCGACCACGATCTTGGGCAACCATTTGAGGAGGAAATAGACAGCAAATATGTGGGACAGGTAAGCGGCAGTGAGCAGGATAGTGATCCGGGCCCAGCCACCTCGGAAGAGATCGGAGATTGAGCTTTTGGTTACTGCTTCTTTCATCGCTGGTAATTGCTCGATGCGAGGATGACCCAAGCGACGGAGCGACTGATTTGTCGTGTTCAGCGCATCCGGTCCTCCACGCGCAGCCAGAAAATCTGGGGACTCGGGCAGCAGCATGAATACAACCGGGATGCAGAGGGCGGTCGCAATTGCGCCGAATTCGAAAACCGCACGCCACCCGTCAGTGGCAAGCATCGGCATCACAATAGTTCCGCCGACAATGCTGCCGAATGGAAATCCAGCTGCCATCAGGGCAATCACAGTGCCGCGTGCTCGTGCATTGGAAAGTTCCGTGACCATGGCATTAGTCACCGAGATCAACCCGCCAATTCCGAAACCTGTCGCCAAGCGTGTTGCAGCCAGGACGGACACAGAAGTGGCAAGCATCGTTGCCGTCATTCCCGCCGTCATCAATATGAGGCAGTAAAGCGCCATGGATCGCCTGCCTATCCTGTCGGCACCTTGACCCAAAAGCACCGAACCTGCGGCCATTCCGACAAGCTCCATGGACAAAACGATGCCGAGGGACGCAGGATTCAGCCCCCACTCCTTCGCAATGCCTGGTGCTGCAAAACTAGTCGACAAGACATCGAACCCATCCAGGGCGCTCAGCAGGATACACACAATGATGGCAACCCATTGCCGCCAGACCATCGGCGAATTCAGGAGCAGGCCTGTGCCTTCAAATTCCGCGTTGCGCGCTTCTGTCATAACTTAACGCCCTGATGCGGCGACCGACTCAGCGAGTCCAATATCTGCTCGGTTAGCATATTTCTTGCGCAAAGATCGGCCATTATTGAAATGGCCATCTCATGAAACGATCGGCTATGGTCCGCCGATGCGTCAATTGCGAAGAAGACCTTGATGTTGCGCATATATGCGTCTGCTGCCGTAAGCAGGCAGCCGTGATGGCAGTAGACGCCACACATGATCATCTGGTCAATGCCCTTATTCTTTAGCTGGCGCTCCAGATCCGTTTGAAAGAAGGCGCTATAACGGGATTTCTCAATGAAAAGGTCGTTGGATTCCATGGCCATTTCTGGAATAATCTCGGCATCGTCTTCATGACTGCCGGAATAGCGCCCCATCCCCGGACCCCACATGTCATAGGCGAGCCCGCGCATATCGGGAGTGTCTCCCCTCCTCGAGCCGGTGAAGATAGTTGGCATTCTCAGCTGCTTCGCTGCAGTGCGCAATAGCAGCATGTTTGATAGCAATGGTCCCGGCTCCTCGAAACGGCGGATCCAATAGTTCTGGGCATCGTGCACCATTAGCACACATCTATCCGGGTCGATTGGCCATGAAACCCGGTTGCCCCCAAGTGAACTGGCCCCGGGGAGGGGGTAGGGAGGAATCTTGGGAACCTCCCGGCTAAGCGGAAGCTCGGCACATTTGTCCATTATGCACTGTTCCTTGCAAAAGTGTCTTGTTGTGATTGTTCCTGTTTGAGAGCCGCAGGCGGTGCTGTCGAATATGATTGATCACCTAGGTGATACTGTTATGTTATCGAAATGCTGAATCTCCGACAAATTGAGGTCTTTCGCGCTGTTATGGTCGCGGGCACACTCCATGGTGCCGCTGGAATTTTGAATGTTGCCCAGCCAGGGTTGAGCCGGTTGATCCGTCATGTTGAAGATCGCCTGGGGGTTGCATTGTTCGACCGACGCCGGGGACGATTGGTTCCGACGCCCGAGGCTCAGTCACTATTTGCCGAAATCGAGCCGATCTTTCACCAGATCGAACAGCTCAAGATCGCGACAGATCGCATTGGAAGGGGCGAGGGACATACTCTGAAGGTTGCCGCCTCTCCCAGCCTTAGCCGCTATATCGTGCCATGCGCACTGGCGGGCATGACCAAGGACAAGGGCAAGGGGATAAGGCCGGTCCAATTTGATGTGCTGTCCACCGATCAGGTCGTGGATTATCTTACGTGGCGCTATGGTGAGGCCGTCGTCACCATTTTTCCCGTGGACCATCCGATGATTATGTCCCGGCTCGTTGGCAACGGTAGACTTGTTGCAATTGTGCCTGCTGACCATCTGCTGGCACAGGAGTCAAGCATCACCGCGAACGCCCTTGCACAATATGACATAATCGGGTTCGAAACCGCAACGCCACATGGAGACATAATTGCGTCGACCTTCGCTCAGGCGAATACGGCCTATCGGCCAAAGACATTGATTCGTTTTGCCGAAAGTGCATGCGCGCTTGTCGAGGCCGGACTCGGAGTTGCGATTGTAGATGAGTTTACTACAAGTGGGGACGTATATCCCCATTTGGCAATTCGACCACTCGATATCAAAGCCACAATGGGGGTCTACATCAATACAAATAACAGTGTTGGGACGTCGGTTGCGCTTCGTCAATTCGAAGACGCGCTAGTTAGTGTTCTTTCCGAGCTAGGGCTTGTTCCAGAAAAGGGTTCACAAGCGCTGCCAGTGCGGATGGCTGATCGTAAGCGGCGCAATGTGCCGCGCCCTGGATAATCGCCTGATGTGCATTCGGAAACGCATCGGAGACCTGGTTGGCAACGTTGGCAGGCAGAATGTCATACTGACCAGTGAGTGTCAGCACAGGCGACCGAAAAAGGTTTGATTCCGCCGGATCGAGCGGCGCCGCATCTGCAGCGGACAACAGACTTTCTCTAAGCGCTCGTGGGGTGGCTCGGCAGGCATCGTCAACAAGCGATTTCATCTCCTGTCTATTCAGGCTCCCGGCACGATAATAACGCGGTATCAAACGACGAATTGCTCTCTTTCGTGAGGCCGCGTCTTCAATTGCAGTGACGAGATTCCTCGTTGCCTTGGTCAATACAAATGGCTGGCAACGCGATTGCGTGCTCAGTAGCACGAGTGCACCAATGCAATTGGCATAGCGTGCCGCAACTTGTTGAGCGATCAGCCCTCCATAGGAATGACCGATGATTGCGACGCGTCCGCGGTTCGCGAGGCAGACGACAAGTTCGGCTACATCACGGACATGTTGATCGAAAGCAGGTGCTAGCCCGTCCTCCGGTGAAGCGCCGAAACCACGCATGTCGGGACAAATCACCAAGTTCCCGCCGACGAGCGAATCGAATCTTTCCCAAGATCGCGATGATCCGCCCCAGCCGTGCAGAAGTATCGTGAAATCCCATTGACTGGACGGGGAATTCGCCCGGAAATGCGCTCTGCACCGGATGCCGCCGAAGATGATCCCTGTGGCGGACCTCGGGGCATTGCCTTGGTCTAAACTCCCCAGATCGAGCTGATGATATTCGCAATCCATAACCTGAAGATAAGCAACGAACGGTGAATAGCGCCAATACCATCACCAATTCTTCGATACCATTATGTTATCGAATTGGCTGGTTATGGTATTTTGCAATGAAACTCGTTCCGCTAGGTTATTGCACAATAAAATGAGCGATGATCGCATCGCTGTGGCGAGGAGGGTATCATGAACAGGCGCGCATACAGAATTTGGGGTTTGACCACCTCCGTTGTCGTTCTCGCAATGGCTATGCCAGCTTTTGCGCAAGTTGCGCCTGATGACGCCGAAGAACCCGAAATCACGGTCACTGGTTCAAGAATCAAGAGTCCCAACGACAATTCTGTTCAGCCTATTACGGCAATCTCCGGCGCCGATATCAAGGACAGCGGGGTGGTCACGGTTGCTGATGCCATCAATGAATTGCCGCAATTCGGAAACGCTTTTGGCGGTCAGAACCAGGACATCAATACGGCCAATGCCGGATTCAATATCGGTACGGAGCTGATCAATTTGCGCAATTTGGGTGCGCAACGGACATTGGTGCTCGTCAACGGACGCCGCCATGTTGCCGGCGATCCTGGCACGAGCGCTGTCGATCTGAATTCGATTCCTGCGGGTATGATAGACCGGATTGATGTCGTGACGGGTGCTAACTCATCCGTTTACGGTGCGGATGCTGTTTCTGGTGTGGTCAACATCATTCTAAAAAGCCGGTTCGAGGGCACGGATGTCAATTTGCGGAGCGGGATCACAAGCGAAGGTGATGGCCTCGAATTAGGGGCTGCGATCACGCATGGAGGCCGCATCAGTGATCGACTCAGTTACTTGGCGGCGGTCGAATTCTCCGATCGCGATCCAATCTTTGGCCGCGACCGTTCATGGGTGCTCGGCGATGGTTCGACCAATTCGTTTGGTTTTTCGATTGGCTCAGCGGCTGTCGAAAGCGGCCCATTTACGACAAATGTAGGCGCATTCGTGATTACCCCTAGGGGCACCATCCCCTGGACTACGGCTTCGGTGGGGCCAGACTTCCGCTATCAACGGGTGTTCGACCGCAATCTGCAAACCGCTAACCGCCGTCTGGTGGCATCGGCCAAGCTGGATTTCGAGCTTTCGGATACACTTAACCTTTTTTGGGAAGGTAGCTACGCGAAGACCAAAGCACAGGTCGACTTTGACAAGCAGTTCTTCTTTTTCCGTTCGATCAACGCCGCGCAATTCGATCTGCCGCCAGTGCCAACAACAAATCCTTTCTTGGCGCCCTTCTTGGCGTCGGTTGGGGCGACCACGCTGGTCCAGGGTACCGGCACGACCCGCCGTCTGTCTCAATATGGATCGCGATTTGCCAAGGTTGACCGAGATCTATTCCGCACGGCACTCGGTTTGAACGGCAAAGTCGGGCAGTTCGACTTCGAGGCTTATTATCAATATGGCCGCGTCGAATCGACGCAGGAAGACGGGCCTGCGATTGACCGCAACCGGATGGCGGCAGCACTCAACAATTGTGCCGTCGGGAATGGCACATATGGCCTGCTCGGTGTCAACTATCAGGCATTGGGCTGCATTCCGTTCAATCCCTTCGGCAACGGCAACCTGAGCCAAGCCTTCATCGACTACACACTTATAAAGGATGTCAAATCAAAGATAACCAATGACCAGCATGTGGTATCAGCCTATCTTTCGGGCGATCTTATCAAGCTGTTGGGGTCAGATCTGAAGGCAGTGCTCGGTGCCGAGTATCGTTCCGAGAAGACAAATACTCAGGTGCACCCTTCGTTGAGAGACCGCTCAAACGCCATTCGCCAAATTACCGCCACACAGGGTAGTACCAGTGTCGCAGAGGTTTTCGGCGAACTACGGCTTCCGCTTCTGGATGACAAACTCGAGATCGGGGGGGCAGCACGTTACTCCGATTACAATACCGTCGGCGGCCAGTTTACCTGGAATGTCAGCGGATCCTTTCAACCTGTGCCGTTCATCCGTCTGCGTGCATCTTATGGCGAAGCAATCCGAGCTCCCAATGTGAATGAGCTCTTCTCTGCGGTAAGCGACACAACCGGGACATTGAGGGATCCTTGCGCCAATGATTTTAACAATAATGGTGTTGCTGATGCCGGAGTGAACGTTCCGGCGCTTTGCACCACGCAGATTGGTCCAGCTTATGTCATTACGGAGGATCCTTCGACTGGATCGGTGCTGCGTTTCCGGCGTGGTGGCAACAATGCGCTTCGACCGGAAAATGCAAAGACCTTGACAGTCGGAGGCGTCTTCTCGGTCCCATCATTTGCGGGCCTCAATCTTTCAGTCGATTATTACAGCATCCGTCTGTCGGACGTCATTGGCTCGATTGTGCCATCCACAGTCGTTTCCCAATGCTATAGCTCGAATCCCAGCTCAGCGTTATTCTGTTCATTGATAAGTCGTTCGCCGGGCGGGCAACTGCTGGCTGTCAACACGCAGATATTCAACGTAGCGAGCGAAAATGTACGCGGACTGGACGTCCAGATGAGGGCTGGCGGAGAGATTGGCCCAGGTCGCCTGAATTTCTCGGCCAATTACGCTCATTTGTTCAAACGCACACGCACCGATTTTGCAGGGGTTGCGCCGACCATCCTTACAGGAAGGATCGATGCTCCACGTGACCAGTTCAACGCCACAGTTGCTTACGACGTTGGCGCATTTGAAATCGGTTACACGGCACGTGTCCTGGGTTCGGCATTGAAAGGAACAAGTGCTGCCAATCTTGCGGATCCGAACAATCGCATACCAACCTTCTGGTATCACGATCTGCGTTTGTCGATCGAAGCAAATGATCGTTTCACGATTGACTTCGGTGTCAAGAATCTTGGCAACAAGAAGCCGCCGATAGTTACAGAGTTCTCGAACTCTGGGCTGGTTGGCAGTGGCGGCATTACTGCCGGTGGGATCTACGATGTTCGCGGCCGCTTCTTCTATACCCAGGTCGGGGTCCGCTTCTGACCTCGTTGCGCGCGCGCGGGATGGCCGGTCAGATCATCATGATCGGCCATCCCGTTGCCGGGGTAAAATTGCCACAGCTGTTCAATGCGAGATTTATTGAATCGGGCCTTGATACCAAGGTTGATGTGCTTGATGTGCAACCTGAGCATCTGAACGAATTTCTTATGGCATTCCGCAAAGATGCGGGGACGTTGGGGATTATTTCAACAGCTCCCCACAAGCGAGCGTTGGCCGCTTTCGCTGATCAGCTGGGGGCGTCTGCCGCAAGAACGGGTTTAGCCAATGCACTCCGCCGCAGCGCGGACGGCAAGATAGAAGGCGAGATGTTCGATGCGCATGCCTTTCGTCGCTGCCTTCATGACGCCGGTGTTTCGGTTGAGGGATTGTCAGTGGGGATCATCGGTTTCGGCGCAGCCGGACGAACCTGCGCGATGGAAGCGGTAAGCCACGGTGCTGCTCGAATATTGGCCCATGACCGTTCTTCCGATGCAAAGGCTGAAATCGTCAAATGTGGCTTCGTCCCCTGGGATCCAGGCAGTGCAGACTTTGGGCGGATCGATTTGTTGGTCAATGCGGCGTCGAGCGCGTTAACAAGCGACTTTGTTCACAAACTCTGCGTTGCACAGAGCCACAGGACCGTTACCATCATGGATCTGGTAGCCCGCGACATGGTCGACGATTTGATTGCATTGTCCGATCGTTTCAATTGCCGACTGGTTGACGGATCGACATTTGCCGCTGCTCAGTTTGAGGCGATCTGGCGATTCCTGATCACATGTGAGGATCTCGCCATTTAACAAAGGCTCTGCATGAGATGAATCGGTCATACAGGTTTCGCCTTGGCGAAGCTTAGTTTCGATCACCACGACGTAGGTTCTCAGCGGTATAACACTCTGTCACCAATGCGAGCGGCTTCCCATCGGGCAGGATAAGCCGAGCGCGGTGCGTTAGGATGGTTGGTTTGGGACAACCGGGCAAGGCCCCACGACGCGCTTCAAGTCGTTCGCGCTGGAAACCGATCGGTGCTACAACCAAGCCAAAAGGGGTTGTGGTGTTTTCCAGCATGGCGTTCATTTCCGGCGTCAAGCGGGCAGGTACATACCAGTTCATTGCTTCGGACAATGTTTTCTCACCACAGTTCAGCTTGACGAACCGGAATCGCACCGGCTCGGCTTCAGAGATCGCCAGAATTTTGCGCAATCCTGCCGGTTCAGCTTGAACTCCGTTCCTGACCGGCAGCGCGACAATTTGGGATGGAACCGCTATACCGAGCTCGGCGCACCACTGTTCGAGCGCAACGGTGGCGCTGTGTTGGGTGCTAAGAGTTTGTTCGAAACGGGTGAACAGCGCGGGCGCGCAACCCGCGACAATGCAGCAGAAGAAGCAAAGGCAAAGGCCTCTCAAATGCAGACTGCCGCGATAAAATTTGGACGACTCATATCGATTATTGAACCCTAATATACAAATCCATCCCACGACAAGGGTTCACTTGTTGTGATGTTCTGCGCTGAACCATTAGCAGTTGGCCAACGACAATTGCTGGATGGCGTCCCCGATCTGCTTTCCCTTGATCTGTATCGGCTGTCAGGCTTTGACAATCTGCTGATCAATGACACCGAATGGTGACGACCCATCAGAACAACGTCCCTCCATTCTGATTTTATCGCCAAAGGCCATGAATTTAGTGGTCGCAGGGCCCTTGTCCCGGATCATTTCGATGGCCCGCACTTCGGAAATGCAGCTTGAACCCACTTCGGCATAATTGGGGTTGGAGACCGTTCCAGACCCGATAATCGTTCCAGCTACCCGATCCCTTGTCCGTGCAGCATGTGCAATAAGTTCATCGAAGCCGAAACCCATCGCCTCGCCATTGGCGGCACCAAAGCGTTGCCCATTCCAGTCTATAACCAGGTCCATACATACGCGGCCGTCCCGCCAATCGGCACCCAACTCATCCGGCGTAACGGCAAATGGGGCAGCCGAACAGGCCGGCTTTGCTTGCACCCAACCAAAGCCGGTTTTCATTTCAATGGGCGCGATTGCCCGCAATGACCAGTCATTGATCTGAATTATGAGCTTGATGTGCTGCTGTCCGTCGTCTTTCAAAAAGAACATATTGCGAACATAAAGCTGTTCTGTACCGCAGCAGAGTTAAACGTGGCTGCGCGCCCTAAATGGCAGCGTCACGCCTACGCGCAGCCTCATAGAGCCGTCCTTATTGGCCACAATTGACCAAATCAAAGCCAGCGCAGGCCGATCAAAAGTCCGCGCCGGGGGGGGTGAAATAGCCTAAGAATCGAACAGAGACTTGCATCGATTTGTAAGTTTCAGATCGGCGTTACGAAAGAATATTCCAAATAGTTGCACCACCAGCGCACAATGAGTCATTTGGAGCGCGACGGACGCTCACATACTTGGCTTTAAGTAATTGAAAAAATTGGTCAGAAACTTAAGGCATCTGCGTCCATTTTGAAATAGTTAGGGCTTGATCGCAAACGGAAGTCATCCGTCAAGTCCTGCAAGTGCAAGGGCAGATTCCTGTTTGTGGGCCAAATGTTGCGGTCCGAACCTTACAGATCAGCTGTTTGTCAGTCGCTGGTAGAGCAACCGGGTTTCGAGCAGATTAGCAATGCGAAGGGCTATTTCGATCACATCGAACGGTTTCGAAACAAAATCTTTCGCACCTAATGCCAGTGCGCGTCGCCGCGCCGTAATTGTGCTGTCCGCCGTGAGAACCAGCACAGGACGAAATTCATCTGGTTTGTCATGCCGCTTGAATGCTTCCAGTAGCTGGAACCCGTCGACTTCGGGCATCATAAGGTCCAGCAGGACCAGATCAGGGTCAAGGCGGACATAGGCTTCGAGCGCGGTAGTGGGATCGGTGATGGTATGGATATCGCGATAACCCTCGCGCTCAAGGACACTTGCGAGGAGGAGGACGTTGGTCGTTTCGTCATCGACGATCAAGATTCGGCGCGCACGGATTTCGGCGCTTTCGATAAGGTTCATACTCATGTTTCAGTCTTCCGGCTTTTACCTTTTGCCGTTTGTTTTCGGAATTGAGCTGGCGGTCGTATAGGCAGGGTGAACCAGAACCGCGCGCCTTTCTCTATTGCTTCATAGCCAATTTGCCCGCCCATGGACTCGACCAGCCGTTTTGACAGCGCTAGCCCCAGACCTGTTCCATCTACTCTGGCGCGGCTTTGCTGACCCAGTCGGTCAAAGGGTGTAAATAGACGAGCCACCTCTGATTCGGCTACTCCCGCCCCATCATCCTCGACCGCGAGGAACATGTCTTGCCCGCGGGGATGGCAGACCAGCCTAACCATTGTCCCCGTACGATTATACTTAGCGGCATTCGATACAAGGTTGAGCAACACTTGAACCACCCGACGTCGGTCTCCCCATGCAAATAGCGTTTCAACCGACGAAGCCAGCACGAACCGCAAGCCTGCTGCCGCGACGATTGGAGCGGTAAGGCCGTGGATTTCCTGTAGCAGCTCACCGAGATTGATTGACTCAAGATTCAACTCTGCGCCGCCAGCCTCAATGCTGGAAATATCAAGCAGATCGTTGATAAGCGAAAGCAGGTGTCTTCCTGCTTTCATGATCTGCCCCAGCGCTTCGCGTTGGCGTGGCTCGAATTGCTCCTCGTCCAGCTCAAGCAATTGTCCAAAGCCGAGAATCGCCGACATGGGCGTGCGTAGTTCGTGGCTGGTTCGCGAGAGAAACTCGCTCTTGGCCAGGTTGGCGGCAATCGCCTCTTCACGGGCAAGGTAGAGCGCCTCTTCCGTGCGGCGACGCTCGGTCATGTCGCGGGTAACTTTGGCAAAGCCCCGAAGCTCGCCCTGATCGTCGTGCAAAGCAGTTATGATGACATTTGCCCAGAAGGTGCTGCCATCTTTTCGCAGCCGCCAGCCTTCATCCTCTGCGGTTCCGTCCCGCCGGGCGCGTTCCAACATCTGCCCCGGTAAATGGTTGCGTGTTTCCTCTGGGTAAAAGCGACTAAAATGCTGGCCTAGTATCTGCTCAGTTTCCCAGCCCTTAATGCGCTGGGCACCAAGGTTCCAGGATGTGACGACCCCGTTCGGATCAAGGGCAAAAATGCCATAGTCCTGCACTTCCTCGATAACCAGCCGGAATCGCTCTTCGCTTTCACGCAAGGCTTGTTCACGTCCACGCAGCAGCGCGCTGGCGCGCGCCAGCCTCTGCCCCAAGCGGCCGATCTCGTCAGCATCGTCGGGCAAAATTGTGAGCTCCTCACCTCTGGCAAGCAGTTCGGCATTGGCCTCCAGCACTTGCACGCGCCGAACGATCCCGGTTGAAAATAGGTAGACGGCGGCAAGGCTTCCCAACAGGCCGACCACTGCGCTGATGGCGGTTAATAACAAGAACCTGTTGCGGACCTCCTCCACGCGCGCTTGCCTCTGGTCGAGTAGTACACCTTCGCGGCGCTGTATCTGCTGGATCTCTTCTCGCATGGCATCGAGCACTATCTTGTTCGATACCAACGCAGGTTCGATTGCGGCACGATTCCCCTGGCTGGCCAGATCAACTATGCCTTTAAGGCCTTCACGTTTGCGTTCGGTAAGTTCGTTGATCCGATTGAAGCGTTCTCGCACCTCACGGTCGCGGATGGCCCGGTCGAGCCGCACCATCGTCTGCGGCAGGTCTGCTTCCGCTTTGCGATATGGAGCAAGAAAACGTTCCTGCCCGGTTAGGGCATAGCCGCGCACCCCTGCGGCAGCTTCAGCAAGAAGAGCATGGACTTGGTAAGTATCGCGCTGGATTGCAAAAGCGCGCCGTACATCATTTTCGGCCCGAACTTCTGCGTTGCTGGCGATGTATAACGATACCAGCGAGCCGAGCAGGATCGTGAGCGGTAGAGCGATGACCACCAGTCCCTTAAGGGCGAGACGCCGATCTGCCCAGAACCGGGTTATACGTCGAGAAGGCAGGGCCAGAGTCATGCCGGGTTGGCCCGAGTGGCCATTACGGCCGCCTGAGTGCGATCGGCAACGCCGAGCTTGGCAATGATCCGTTCGACATGGGCTTTGACCGTCGCCGGGCTGATGTTGATCCGGCGGGCGATTTCCTTGTTGGTCAACCCTTCTGCTATAAGGTTGAGCACTTCACGCTCACGCACGGTCAGTCCAGCGAGCATCTCGGCAGGGCGGACGTCGCGTTCGCTTTCTCGCAGCGCCGCGCTGATCAGGCCCTGCTGGACAATGCTTTGCCCGGCCATGACCTGCCGTAGAGCATTGCGCAGTTCGTCAATCGACGCATCTTTCAACACATAGCCGCATGCTCCCGCAGCCAGCGCCTCGCGGACATAAGCGGGCATTTCATGAAGCGAGAGAATGATAACCTTGCTTGTGAGCCCGAGCGCTGAAATCTGGCGTGTCGCTTCTAGCCCATCAATGCCCGGGCCAAGCCGCACATCCATCAACACCACATCGGGGATCAGCTGGCTGACCAAAGCGACGGCTTCCTCTCCGCTTGCTGCCTCGCCAACAACTTCCATTCCAACAGCTGCGAGCACTGCTTTCAGCCCTTCACGCGCAAGCTGGTGATCGTCAACAATCAGGACGCGCACAGCCGACATCAGGCAATCTTCGGGAATCGGGCCAGGACGATAACACCGCCCTGTTGAGGGGCCTGCCATTCAAGCGTGCCTCCTACCGAAGCCATTCGTTCGTGCATAACTTCAATGCCAAAGTGTGACGTTGCAGCATCTCCGTCATCTGTCGGGCCTTGGCCGCCATCAATAATCCGCAGCAAAGCGAAGTTTTCGTCTTTCGAGGCCGTGAGTTCCAGCGCCACAGTACACGGACCGCCAGCATGTTTGCGGATATTGCTTAGCGCTTCCTGGGCCACGCGGTAAACAGCGGTTTCGATGTGGCTCGGCCAATATTGGACGTCGCTAACTATTGACACACTCAGCTGGTAACCCTCAGCTTCAAGCGCATCGGTCAGAGCGCGAAGGCCAGCCTCTAGACCAAGATCGTCAAGTACCGTAGGGCGCAGGCCGCGGATAACATTGCGCAATTCTCCTACCAATTCACGCGCGATCCGGGCAAATTTGCTATAATCGGATGTGTCTGCCGCGCCTTCGAGCAGGCGTGCCAGGGCAGTCGCGGTTTGCGCAACTCCATCGTGCAATTCATGGCTGATACGACGGCGTTCTTCTTCCTGTGCGGAGAATAGCCTACCGATAACATATTCAAGCCGCGCCTCCCGCTCTTGCAATTCGTTTTGGCGGGCGATGCGGTCAATGGTCGCGCCCAGCATCTCAAGCTGGAGCCGCATGGCTTCGCGGTCTTCCGGATCGGAAATGTCGTCCAACTGGGTCAGGCCATTGACGGCCAGAACGGCGAGGGTTCTACCATCGCTGCCAGGTGCCGGTATATGGAGTCCGGCGTAGTCGGCGGGTTGCACTGCGCCACCACGCCGACCCAGAAAATAGCCCAAGCGGTCGGCGCAACCCTGCAGGATCGTTTGCAACGTGTCTGCATCCGCCATCGCGAGATACCGCCCATTTGTAGACAATAGGCGCAAGCGCGCTGCCCGAGCCTCGGCCGCGCGATATAATTCGCGCAGTTCGGCGACGGTTTCGAGTTCTGGTACCAAGGCGGAATGGCCAATTTGCATACCGGCCTGATAAGAGCTTGATGCGCAACTTGCTAGGCCATGTGGCCTAGGCCGCACAGCCCGCCATTCAGCCGTTTAAACCGGCAATTGCTGTCCCTATTTCGCACCGGACGTTCTGAAGTGCTTTGCGTTTCAAAGGAACGACAAATTTTAGCCCATGCCAAAGGAGTGTTTCCAATGAAAAATCTCACCACCCGCCACGCAGTCGCAACTGCCTTGCTTTCCGCTACCGTGCTTTCCAGCCCTGCAATGGCCGACGATCATGGTGCCAAGGCAACCGCAATTTATGCGCCCATCACCGAGGCGGAAGTTAAGGATGCACAAAAGGCTTGGTGCGGCGCGCTGGTTGCCATTGCAACCGAATATGACACCAAGGGTCATGATGCCGCAAAGGCGCTGGCTGGCCAAGTCCTCGACGGTGCTTATGGTTATGCAATGGGCCCAGTGCTGTTCAAGCCGACACTGACGGTTGCGCCGCAAACATTCCGCACCACACGTGAAGGTGCGCTTGCCTATTTCGTTGGCCGTGACAGCGCTTTTCCAAATGATGGCGGCTTTGCACTGAAAGGCTGGCGCAAGTGCGAGCCGGAAAATGCCGGAATTGTAATCACCGGAAATTCGGCGATCTCCATGGGCAATGTTTCGATGTGGGATAGCAAGGGTGCAATGACCAAGGTGGACAAGACCTGGGGTTATGTTCGCGGTGCCGATGGCAAGCTGAAGATCGTCCTCCACCACTCTTCGCTGCCTTACACAGCAAAATAAGCCGTCGATCGCAATCTGCGGCAACCGAGCAGCAACAGGTAGACCCTTGTTGCACAGTCTCACTCGGCCGGGGTGTTCCCCGAACCCCCGGCCTATTTCTTTCTCCCCAACAAAAAGAGAGTCTGTCAGATGACGAAGAACAAGTTTGTGGCTTTGGCAGCTGCATTGAGCGCCCTTGCTATCTCCACCCCCTCTTACGCCGGATCCGCCGATGGCAAGATACAGATCAAGGCCTTTGCAACCGGTGTTTTGCCGAGTGGCGAGATAACCGACGTGCGCACAAATGCGATTGGTGCGCCTGCCACCAGCGACAGCGCGGCCAGCGACTCGTTCGTCCCAACGATCGCGGCTGAGTATTTTGTCACATCAAATTTTTCAATCGAGACCATTTGTTGCATTACGCCGCACGATGTAAACGGCAGGGGTGGTCTTGCAGGTGCCAAGCTTGTCAATAATGCGATCATCCTGCCTGCGACGGTTACGCTGAAATATCATTTCGACCTTGGCGGCATTAAGCCCTATGTTGGTGCAGGCCCAAGCCATTTCTTCATCTTTAGTGAAGGTGTCGGTTCCGATGCCGCCGCACTCGGCGCAACCCGCGTCGATCTGTCCGATGAATTCGGCGTCGCACTGCAGGCGGGTTTTGACGTGCCTCTGAACGATAAAGGTCTCGGTTTGAGCGTTGACGCAAAGCGCTATTTCATCGATACCACGGCAAGCTTTTTTGCCGGTAACACTCTGGCCCTGCGGACCGAGCACAAGCTTGATCCATGGGTCGTTAGTGCAGGCCTGAGCTACCGCTTCTAAAAAGATCAGATTAAGGGCTAAGCTAGATGTTTCGTACTGCCTTTTCAATTGCTTGCGCTGCTGCTGCCTTGGCATTGCCAGTTGCCGCGCAGGCCGCCGACGAGGATACGAACATCTGGCTTGCCCAAACTGCGCAGATCGGCCTTGGCAAGGATGCTGTACTGTGGCTTGAGGCACAAGAGCGCTTCACCAATGATGCCTCCCGTCTTGGCCAGTTTCTGGTTCGGCCCGCGATCGGCTACAAGCTGGACAATACCACAACGGCCTATGTGGGTTATGCCTATGTGAAGACCGATCCGGTCGGCCCTGCGGAAAGCCATGAACACCGGATTTTCCAACAACTTTCTTTTCGCCTTGCAGGTGATGGCAAGGGTGTGACGCTGACTGGGCGGACCCGCTTTGAGCAGCGCTTCTTCGAAAATCAGAACGGTACCGGCTGGCGCCTGCGCCAGCAACTGCGCGTGACCGCACCGCTAGTCGGCAAGGTTCGCGCTGCGGTTTGGACGGAGCCATTCATTGGTCTCAACGAAACCGGCTTTCAACGCGACGGCCTGGGCCTGTGGCGCAATTCTGTCGGTGTTTCGGTGCCGGTGGGCAAAAGGCTTACGCTGGAGCCGGGGTATCTCAACCAATATGTCGTGCGCAACGGACCGGACAGAATAGACCATACGGCCAACCTGACACTCAGCGCCTCATTTTGAGCTACAAGAGCGCGAAGTTCCTTTCATCTTTCTGCCCTTGAACAGGCGTTGCAGCAACGCCTACCTGCGCAGCTAAGTCCTGACACTAGCATATGGCTCGTGATTGGGTAACCCAAATGCGGCCAAGCTTTGCATAACAGCGCCATGGCCATTAATTGAATTGTTAGGTGTTGGCGCTAAAGTTCGCGGCAGAAAGGCCGTGACACGAAACCATGGAAATGCTTGCGACATCCAAAACGATGCGAGCTGCAATGCCCGCAAATGGATCGTTGGTGAGCGAAGCTGCTGTCGATCAGCTTTCGCGGCAGAATTTTCTCGAACATCTTCCGCTTTCGAATTTTTCTAACATTGTCCCCTTCGCGCTGATCGCGCTTTGCTCCTTCTACTTGCCTGATTGGCGCTTGATGGCGGCCTTACTGGGTATGAGTGCTGTGACAATCTTTGGCATGTTCCTTGTCAGTCGACGGATACTCGTTGCAAACTCGATGGCGCAGAGCACGCTCTGGTGGCGGGTCTATGAAGGTGGTTCCTTTATCTCGGGAGTGCTGTGGGCGGCAATGATGTTCCCGGTCATAGAGACGCTGGGTCGCGATATAGCTTCAACATTTGTGTGCGTTATCATCATTGTGTCCATTTCGGTCACCGGCATGGTCGTCGCATCGCAGCAGCGAACCTTCCTCAGCTTTCTGACTGGCGTCATGATATGTCTGGTTC
>CAZSJE010000016.1:21046-23134 GCA_964606835.1 uncultured Sphingorhabdus sp. | reverse complement strand
AGCACGCCTTTCAGCCGCTCCTCAAATTCGCCGCGATATTTGGCCCCTGCGATCAGCGAGCCCATATCGAGCGATAGCAATTTGCGGTCCTTGAGGCTGTCAGGAACATCGCCATTGGCGATGCGGATGGCGAGCCCCTCGGCAATTGCGGTCTTGCCGACGCCCGCTTCGCCGATCAGGACCGGGTTGTTCTTGGTGCGGCGCGCCAATATCTGGATCGTGCGGCGGATTTCCTCGTCCCGGCCAATCACCGGGTCGAGCTTACCCGCGCGGGCGACTTCAGTCAGGTCGCGAGCAAATTTCTTTAGAGCGTCATAACGATCCTCGGCCCCCGCCGTATCCGCAGTGCGCCCCTTGCGCAGCTCGTTGATCGCGGCGTTCAGCCCTTCTGCCTTTACCCCTGCTGCCGCCAGCGCGCGCCCCGCAGTCGTGGTGGTGGACAGCGCAAGCGCCAGCAACAGGCGCTCCACGGTGACAAAGCTGTCGCCCGCTTTCTGCGCAATCTGCTCGGCGGTATCGAGGACACGAACAGCATCATTATCCAGCCCCGGCGTCTGCTGCGCGCCGCCGCCCGACACCGCAGGCACCTTGGCCAGCGCCGCATCGGTTTCGCGCAAAGCCGTCGCTGCATCGCCGCCCGCTGCCTTGATCAGGCCGGACGCCATGCCCTGCTCATCCTCCAGCAAAGCCTTCAGCAAATGCTCCGGCCCGATCCGCTGATGGCTCATGCGGATCGCCACGGTCTGCGCGCTTTGCAGGAAGCCCTTGGCGCGGTCAGTGAATTTTTCGAGGTTCATGTGCGGTCCCTGTCCTGTATCGCTAATACAGGTAGTGTTGCGGCGCGCGAGTGCAAGGGTGTGCGGGAACTGGTTTTGTTCGCCCGAGTTCCTATCTTGTCCCTATGATCGACTGGATTTCCCCGCAACCGACCGGCATTTACCTGCCCACCGCCGATTGCTGGATCGATCCCTCGCGAGCGGTCTCCAAGGCGCTGGTGACGCACGGCCATGCGGATCATGCGCGTGGCGGACATGGCAAGGTGTGGGCGACGCCCGAAACGCTGGCGATCATGGCGCTGCGCTATGGCGAGGCCGCCGAGAATGCGCCGATGGCCTATGGTGACGCGATGGATGTGGGCGGCGGCATAACCGCGAGCTGGCATCCGGCGGGGCATGTGCTGGGATCGGCGCAGATATTGCTGGAACGGACAGGCGAGCGGGTCGTGGTCACCGGCGACTATAAACGCCGCGCGGACCCCACTTGCGCGCCGTTCGAGCCGGTGCCTTGCGATGTGCTGGTGACCGAGGCGACCTTTGGGCTGCCAGTGTTCATTCACCCCCCAATCGAGAATGAAATTGCAAAGCTGACGGAGGCGCTCGCCGCCAATCCGGAGCGCTGCGTGCTGGTCGGCGCTTACGCGCTGGGTAAAGCGCAGCGGGTGATCGCTGAGCTGCGCCGGGCGGGGCATCAGGACACCATTTATTTGCATGGTGCCCTAGTCAGAATGTGCGAACTTTATGCCGAACATGGCGTCGAGCTTGGCCCGCTGGGCGCTGTTGCGGGCCTGCCCAAGGAGGCGCTGAAAGGCTCGATCATCCTAGCCCCGCCGTCCGCACTCAACGACCGCTGGAGCAGGCGGCTGCCCGATCCGATTACTGCAATGGCCTCTGGCTGGATGCGCGTGCGCCAGCGCGCGGTGCAGCGCAATGTCGAGCTGCCACTGATCGTCTCCGACCATTGTGACTGGGCCGAACTGACCGATACGATCCGCGAGCTTTCGCCATCCGAAACCTGGATTACCCATGGTCGCGAAGAGGCTTTGCTGCACTGGTGCCAATTGCACCAGATCAAGGCGCGCGCGCTGGAACTGGTGGGCCGCGAAGAGGAGGAAGAGGGCTAGTGGAGGAATTCGCGGCCCTCATCGACGCGCTGATCTACACCCGCTCGCGCAATGGCAAGCTGGCGCTGATCGCAGAATATCTGCGGCGCACACCTGATCCCGATCGCGGCTGGGCGCTGGCGGCGCTGACCGATGGGCTGGATTTCCCGGCGGTAAAGGGCGGCACGATCCGGGCGTTGATTGCGACC
>CAZSJE010000016.1:0-20946 GCA_964606835.1 uncultured Sphingorhabdus sp. | reverse complement strand
TGGGCTGGATTTCCCGGCGGTAAAGGGCGGCACGATCCGGGCGTTGATTGCGACCCGCGTCGACCCTGTGTTATTTGCCCTGTCGCGCGATTTTGTCGGCGACACGGCGGAGACCGTCAGTCTGATGTGGCCCGAACCGCCCAAGGCCAATCCGCCGCCAACGGTCAGCGAGACGGTTGGTGCGCTCGCTGCGATGACGCGCAGCACCGTGAATGCCGAGCTTGGCCGCCTGCTCGACCGGCTCGATCCTAACGGCCGCTTCGCGTTGCTGAAGCTGGCGACCGGCACAATGCGTGTGGGCGTATCGGCGCGGCTGGCGAAGACCGCGCTGGCGCAGGCTTTCGCTCTCGAACTCGACGATGTCGAAGAGGTCTGGCACGCGCTCAATGCACCCTATGAAGAGCTGTTCGCCTGGGCGGAGGGCAGGGCGGAGAAACCCGATGCAGTCAGCATGCCGGTCTTCCGTCCTTTCATGCTCGCCCACCCGCTGGAAGACGGCACGGTCGATCTCGGCGACTATGCCGCCGAGTGGAAATGGGACGGTATTCGCGTCCAGCTTGTCCATATTGGCGGCGAGACGCGTATCTATTCACGCGGCGGGGAGGAGATTACAAAAGCCTTTCCCGATATGGCGGCGGCGATGGACTGGCATGGCGTCCTCGATGGCGAACTGCTGGTGCGTGGCACGCATCAGGGCGGCGAGGAAGGCGGCGCGGCAAGCTTCAACGCCTTGCAGCAACGGCTGGGGCGCAAGACGGTGTCGGCGAAGATGCTGGAGGAAGTCCCCGCTTTCGTTCGGCTGTATGACATATTGTTCGACGGCAGTGAGGATTTGCGCGCGTTTGGATGGGAAGCGCGGCGCAAGCGTCTGGAAGCGGCTATGCCTCAGCTTCCGACCGAACGCTTCGATCTTTCGCAATTGATCGAGGCCAAGGATTTCGACCATCTCGCCGAAATCCGCAGCCAGGCCCGCGATGCCGCTATCGAAGGCGTCATGCTCAAACGCCGCGACAGCGCCTATGTCGCCGGACGCCGCGTCGGGCTATGGTATAAATGGAAACGCGATCCGCTCGTCGCCGATTGCGTGCTGATGTATGCGCAACGCGGATCGGGCAAACGGTCGAGCTTTTATTCGGACTATACGTTCGGCTGCTGGACCGCCGATCCGGCGGACGGCGGCGAACTCACACCCGTGGGCAAAGCCTATTCGGGCTTCACCGACGAGGAACTGAAGTGGCTCGACAGCTTTGTGCGCCGCAACACCACCGCCCGCTTTGGTCCGGTGCGCGAAGTCGAGAAAAGCCTGGTCTTCGAAGTCGCCTTCGACGCGGTGCAGGAGAGCAAGCGGCACAAATCGGGAATCGCCATGCGCTTTCCCCGCATTTCGCGCATCCGCAAGGACAAGCCTGCGGAGGAGGCCAATCTGGTCAGCGACCTGAGGGCGATGATCGCCTAGGACTTACTTCGCAAACCAGTCCCGCGCCAGCTGGTCGAGCAACCGCACGCCAAAACCCGACGCACCCCTGGGCGTTATCGCGTCACCCTTATCCTCCCAATTGACCCCGGCAATGTCGAGATGTGCCCAGGGCATTTTCTCATCGACGAAAAAGCCGATGAAGGTCGCGCCCAGGCTGGCCCCTGGACCACCGCCTTCGACGACATTCTTGATATCGGCAATGTCGGACTTCATGTCCTCCAGATGGTTCTTGTGCAGCGGCAGCCGCCACAGTTCCTCGCCTGTGGTGCTGCCGGCAGCGATCAGCTTTGCCGCGAGATCGTCGTTACGAGAAAAGACACCGGCATATTCATCGCTCAGCGCGCCAACCACCGATCCGGTCAGCGTGGCGATGTTGACGATGGCGGCCGGTTTCTTGGTCGCGACATATTCATTGGCGTCGGCCAGCACCAGCCGCCCTTCGGCATCGGTGTTCAGCACTTCGATGGTCTTGCCGCTCATCGTGCGCACAACGTCGCCGGGCCGCTGGGCGTTGCCATCAGGCATGTTTTCCGAAAGTGCCGCCACACCGATGACGTTGACCGGCGCGCCCGACTTGGCGAGCGACAAGACCGCGCCAATGGCAGATGCAGCACCCGACATATCGGCCTTCATCGCCCACATCCCGGCACCCGGTTTTAGCGAAATGCCGCCTGAATCGAAAGTGATCCCCTTGCCGACAAAGGCCAAAGGCGCGGCATCGCCCGCGCCGGTATAGGTTACCAGCAGCAGGCGCGACGGCCGCAGCGATCCTTGGCCGACGCCGACCAGCGAGCCCATCCCCAGCTTGCGCATGGCTGGCTCATCGAGCACTTCGATCTTCACATTGGCGGTGTTGCCAACGGCGGCGCGCACCCGCTCGACGAAGCTTTCTGGGTAAATCACATTGGCAGGCTCTGTCGCCAGGTCGCGAGAGAGCGTGACTGCGGCGGCGGTCGCTGCATGACGGTGCTTCCACAGCGCGTCTGCGGCAGCGGCATCTGCGGTCACGATGGTCACTGCATCGATCGGCGGCGCTTCCTTACCGACCGTCTTGTACCGGTCGAACCGATATTGGCTGAGCGCATAGCCAAGCGCCATCGATGCTGCTTCGTCGGTGGAGGCTGCGCCGATGATGCTGACCGGCTGCTTTTCGCCACGCAATTCCTGTGCGGCCTTGCCTGCGGCATTGCGCATCCGCTTGTCAGCGGCCCCTTCGGTGCCGGTGCCAACCAGCAGGATGCGGGCATAGCCGCCAATCCCGCGCAGGCTGAGCGTCGAGCCCTCCTTGCCCTCAAACTTGGCCGATGCAATCGCGGCATCAACCGCGCCGGCGCTGTTGGCGTCCAGGGCACCATCGGGCAGCTTTGCGCTGTTCATGGCAATGACCAGCGCGCCGCTGGTGGGGGCTTGTGCAGCAAAACCGATGGGGCGGGTAGCGCTGTTGGCTACTGTTCCGGGCTCGACACCCGACCCGACCGTGCCGGTCTGCGCAAAAGCTGGCGCAAATGAGGGCAGGGCGACGCTGGCAAGCGCCAGTGCAATGATATGGGCACGCATTTTGGGGGGCTATCCTTTCCCTGATTCTCGATTATGGCTGCGGATGTAAAGCCTTGGCGTTTTGATACAAGGTCACATTCTCGGAGGGGATATGCGCAAAATCCTGTATGGCCTGGTCGCGCTGGTTGCGGTGCTCGCCATTGCCGGCCTGGTCTGGGAGCCGCTTGCCGCGACGAGTGCCATGGCCCCGCCCCAGCGCCAATATGACGTCGAGATCGCTCGCGATGAATTTGGCGTGCCGCACATCAACGGAAAGACCGATGCCGATACCGCCTACGGTCTTGCCTATGCCCACGCCGAAGACGATTTTTCGACCATAGAGGATGTCGTTGCCATGACGCGGGGCCGCTATGGTGCCCTTGCCGGGCAGGAAGGGGCGCAGATCGACTATGTCTATCATCTGCTCGGCGTGCGTGACACGGTCCAGCGGCGCTATAATGAAATCCCGGCGGACGTGCGCGCCATGCTCGATAGCTATGCTGCGGGGCTGAACCATTATGTTGCAAAGCATCCGAACGAAGTGCGACTGGCAAAGCTGTTCCCGGTGAATGGCCAGGATATCGTTGCGGGTTTCGTGCTACGCGCGCCCTTCTTTTATGGGCTGGACAGCCATATTGGCGCGCTGGTCGAGGGCAAACCGCCGCCGCGCGAAAAGGCCGCGCCCATGACGCAGTCCAAAACGGCGCGCATGACGCCGCTCGGCCGCGATGCCGATATGAACGGTTCCAATGCCTGGGCAGTGGCACCCAGCCGCATGGCCGATGGCAAGACATGGCTGGTCTCCAACTCGCACCAGCCGCTGGAGGGGCAGGTCGCCTGGTATGAGGCTGTTGTTCATTCCGGTGAGGGGCTGGACATGGCAGGCGCGCTGTTTCCGGGCTCACCCTTCGTCCTGCTCGGCCACAACCGCCATCTGGGCTGGACCAACACAGTCAATCGCCCCGATCTGGTCGATGTTTACAAGCTGGTGCTGAACGAAGCGGGCGACAAATATCGATATGACGGCAAATGGTTGCCGCTGCAAAGCAAGCGCGTATGGCTGCCGGTCAAATTCGGTCCCTTCACGGTGCCGGTGCCGCGAACGATGTACCGTTCGGTGCATGGGCCGGTCATCAAAAATGATAAGGGCAGCTTTGCCATCCGCTATGCCGGGCAAGACAATGTAAAGGCAGTCGAGCAATATTACCGGAATACCAAGGCGACCAATTGGGAGCAATGGACACAATCTATGTCGACCGGCGGCATCACCGGCACCAATTTCATTTATGCCGACAAGACCGGGCGGATTGCCTATATCTACAATGCGCTGTTCCCGGATCGCAAGCCGGGCTTCGACTATACGAAAGTGCTGCCGGGCGATGTCAGCACGCCGGTGTGGAAAGGGCCGGTCGGCTTCGATGCTTTCCCAAAGATCGTCAGCCCGGTCTCTGGCTTTGTCCAGAATGCGAATAACACGCCCTATCTGGCGGCGGGGCCGGGTTCGGAACTCGATCCGGCCAAGATTTCACCCTATCTGGGCGTCGAGCTGGGCATGACCAATCGCGGCTTGCAGGGCACCGCGCTGATGATGGCTGATCGTTCGATTACGCCGGAAGAACTGGTCCGGATAAAAATGGACACGCGCTACGCCAAATCGGGCTGGGTTAAGGGCTGGATGGACCGGCTGCTCGCGGTCGATACGCGCAAGGAACCCGATCTTGCGGCGGCGCAAAAGCTGCTCGCGACATGGGACTGGTCAAGCGATGGCAACGGCCGCGCCGATGCGCTGGCCGAAGGGTTGATCCGGCAAGCGGCGCGCGCCAGCTATCGCGGTGATCCCTTGCCCAATGCGCGCGAGACGCTTGTCGAGGTGGTTGGCGAATATAAGAAGCGCTTTGGCCGCATCGATCCGGCGCTTGGCGATATCCAGCGCTTGCGGCGTGGTAATGTCGACCTGCCGATCCTCGGCGGCACCGATGTGCTGCGCGCAACAACGATGTGGGACCGCGACCAACCCGACGGCAAATTCCGCGTCCGCCATGGCGACAGCTTCATCATGCTGGTGCGCTGGGACAAATCGGGCAAGGTGCTGTCGGAATCGATCCAACCCTATGGTGCCGCAACCAATCGCCCGGATTCGCCACACTATACCGACCAGATGAAGCTGTTTGTGGCGGGACAGTATAAGCCTGTCCATTTCGAATGGGCTGATGCTGTGAAGAATGCGACGCGGCGGTATCGGCCCTAAACAATCGCTCGAAGGCAACAGCGACAATTCCCTCAGAAGGAAGAAGCCAGATAAGGAATAAGATGTTCGTTGGGCTCGGATGGGTTCCGATTCACAATCGGCATCTTCTTCCTTCTTTCCTTATTCCTTCTGAGGAAAATATTCTGCGGGCGCGAGCAGGTCGTCAGTTTTGACCAGCCGCCGCCTGCATCAACTTCATCGCCTGCATCGACTGTTCGGCGCCCGATTGCGGAACGGTCTCGCCCGTCCGGTCGCTGATCGCGGCGAAATTGGCGGCGACGCCTTCGGGGGACAGGTCGTCACCCGACAGTAGCGCGCCCTGTGTCATCGTGACATGCGCGGTATGGAAGAAGCCCGCACCTGCACCCATGATCACATTGGCAGGCGCATCGTCGGACACCAGAAAGAGCGCGGCAGGCACCACATTGACCGGATCGAACATGGCGAAGGCCGCAGGCGGCAAAATGTCTTCGGTCATCCGGGTCGCGGCGATCGGCGCAATGGTGTTGCACTTGACGTTGTATTTCGCGCCTTCGAGATAAAGCGACTTGGTAAAGCCAGCGAGGCCCAGCTTGGCCGCGCCATAATTGGTCTGTCCGAAATTGCCGTACAGCCCGGTTGAGGAAGCCGTCATCAGAATGCGGCCATAATTCTGCTCGCGCATCATATCCCACACCGCCTTGGTGCAATTGGCCGAGCCGTTGAGGTGAACATCGACCACCAGTTTCCAGTCGGCCATTTCCATCTTGGTAAAGCTTTTGTCGCGCAATATGCCGGCATTGTTGATCAGGATATGGACGCCGCCCCATGCCTCTTTTGCCTTGGCGACCATTTCGACCATTTGCTCATATTCGGTTACGCTGCCGCCGTTCGACATGGCTTCGCCGCCTGCCGCCTTGATTTCCTCGACAACTTTCAGCGCGGCGTCCGAATGGCCGGTGCCGTCGCGCGCGCCGCCCAGGTCGTTGACCACGACCTTCGCGCCGCGCTTGGCGAGCTCGAGAGCGTAGGCCCGGCCAAGTCCGCCGCCCGCACCGGTCACAATAGCGACTTTGTCTTTGAAGCTGATGGTCATGATGTATCTCCCGACTGTAATATGCGCGGCTTCGTGTCGAAGAGTGCGCGCATGAAATGGACGCGGCGCGGCTTGGCATGGCCTTTACGTTTACGCAAGCGTAAAGCCGACGAGAATGGGATGGAAAATGCTGTTGTCCACAAACTGTAACATAAGATGCGCTTTTTTGTCATCGCACTGTCATCAAACTGTAGTTTTACGTCGCTCATGCAATCCAAGGATCGGAAATCCGTTATGACTACCAGCCGTAAGTCGCTCCTCATTTTCTTCGCGACGGCCACTGCGCTTACATCTTCGCCCGTTATGGCGCAGAGCGAAAGCTCCGAAGTAGAGGCATTGCGGGCTGAGGTCGCGGCGCTGAAAGCGCAGATTGCTGCACTTGCCGCCAAGGTCGAAAGCGTCGCAGCAACTCCATCCCCGGCCCCCGCTCCCGCCGCTATCGCTGCGCCTGCACCGGAGAAAAAGGGTGGTCCAGAAATCAAGTTCAAAGGCGCGCCGGAAATTTCGACAGCCGATGGCTGGAGCTTCAAGCCACGTGGGCGCCTCCATTATGATACTGGCTATATCAGCATTCCCGGCGCGCTAAATACCACGCGAAATCTCGGCTTCAACAGCCGCGTTCGCCGCGTCCGGTTGGGGATGGAAGGAACAGTTCCAGGGAACTTTGGCTATAAGATAGAGGCTGATTTTGCGAACAGCAATGTCGCCTTTGGCGACGTGTGGTTCACATATAATCCGACAAATGCCCCAGTCGTCGTCCGGGCTGGCAATTTCGAGCTGAACAATATGGAGCAGATAAGCAGCTCCAACTTTGTAACATTTATTGAGCGCAGTGCGTTCAACGAAGCCTTTATCAACGCACGTCGCCTTGGAGCGGCTGTTACGGTATTCAACAAGGATGACAGCCTCCGTGCTGATGTCGGCCTGTTTGCCGGGCATGCGATTGATAGCTCTCTCGACAATAATGGCTGGATAGGCGCAGCTCGCTTGGTCTATGCCCCGAAAGTGTTGGGTGGCCAGTTGCATTTGGGACTGAACTATCAATATCGTGATTTTGCCAGCAACAATGGCGGCACAGCCAACGCCTCGGTTGGTAGTGCGTCGACCAACCAGCTTGCCCGCTACCGCGCGCGGCCGAACTCGCAGCTCACGGATGTTCGCTTCGTTGACACAGGCAGTTTTGCCGCAAGTTCCGACCAGATTTTGGGTCTTGAGCTGGCGGGCATCTGGAAAGGTTTCTACGCGACCGGCGAAGCGCAATGGCTGAAGGCCAAGGGCTATGACGCAGGCGACATTGCGACAGGGCTGGATGCATTTAGCGGCGGTAATGTCGCGGTCGTACCGACATCTAACCCCAGCTATTTCGGCGGGCATGCAGAAATTGGCTACTTTCTCACTGGAGAAACCCGTGGTTATGGCAAGGGCATCTGGAATCGAACAAAGGTTTTGAAGCCGGTTGGCAAGGGCGGCTTTGGAGCGCTTCAGATAGCGGGGCGTCTGGACTATCTCGATCTGGATGACGCCTCACTGAAAAACGGCCTCACCAATAACTTCGCAACCGGTGCCAGCAGCCTTGCGGCGCTCAATAGCCGTCTTGGCCGGGGCGGTACACAAACCGGCTATCTGTTCGCTTTGAACTGGCTGCCGAACGATTATGTCCGGATGATGTTCAATTATGCGCGAGTAGATCTAGAGGGCGGACCGATTGCAATTTTGGCCAAGCCGCTATCGTCCAACCCAGTCGACGAACGCCGCTATAGTGTCGATGTCTTTTCAGCGCGCATGCAGATCGATTTTTGAGCGCTATTTACGATCAAGTGAATAGCCTTCCGATCTAACAGTCCTGATCGGGTCGCCAGCCAGCCCGGTTTTCAGCGCCTTGCGCAACCGGCCGACATGCACGTCGACAGTGCGTTCGTCGATTTCGGCGTCGCGGCTCCACACGCCGTCGATCAGCTGCGCGCGCGATAGCACGCGGCGTGGCCTTTCGAGGAAATAGCGCAGCAGGCGAAACTCGGTCGGACCCATTTCGACAGGCTGCCCGCCAGAGGTCACGCGGTGCGCGACCGGATCGAGCTGCACGCCGTCAAAGGTCAGCAGCTGCCCGGCGGCAGCGGGTTTGCTTCGCCGCAGCAATGCCTGGACACGGGCGACCAGTTCGCGCGGCGAAAAGGGTTTGGTGACATAATCGTCGGCGCCGGTTTCAAGGCCGCGAACCCTGTCCTCCTCGGCGCTCCGCGCGGTCAACATGATGATCGGGATTTGCTGGGTTTCGGGCAAGCGGCGCAGGCGGCGGCAGACTTCGATCCCTGGCACCTGCTCGATCATCCAGTCGAGGATGACGATATCGGGGGCGCTTTCGGCGGCTAGCAATAGCGCTTCTTCGCCATCGGCGGTTTGTTCGACCTGATAGCCCGCATTTTCAAACTGCCAGACGAGAAGCTCGGACAGGGCGGCATCATCCTCGACAATCAACAATTTCGGTTTCATCTCAATCCAACTTGCTGCGATCGACCATGTAACCCCCGGTTTCGGCATAATAGACCATTTCGGCGACGTTGGTCGCATGGTCGCCGATCCGTTCCAGGTTGCGCGCGACGAACAGCAACTGCGCAGCGCTGCTTATCGTTGCCGGACTTTCCATCATGTGCGCGACCAGGTTGCGGAAAATGCTATTGTAGAAATTGTCGAGCTTCTCATCGCGCTCGATCACATTGACCGCCAGATGATGGTCGCGCGCGGCAAAAGCGTTCAGCACATCGCGCACCATGCCCTGCGCTATCTCTGCCATGGCGGGGATCAGCGTCAGCGGCTCGAAATTCTTCTGCCGCTCGATCTCGCCGACGCGCTTGGCGATGTTCTTTGCATAATCGCCGATCCGTTCGACGACGCCCGAAATTTTGAGTGCGGCAATCACGTCGCGCAAATCGTCGGCCATCGGCGCTCGCAGTGCAATGATCCGCACCGCAAGCTGGTCGACTTCCGCTTCCAGCGCGTCGAGCTTTGCATCGTCGGCGACAACGCGCTGGCCCAGTTCCTCGTCATGGCGGATCAGCGCCTCGATCGCCTGCGCGATCGCGGCTTCGGCAAGCCCGCCCATCTCCGCGATCAGTCCGCGTAGCTGGATTATCTCGTTGTCGAATGCCTTAACGGTATGGTTATCGGCCATGTCCTGCTGCTCCTAGCCGTAACGGCCTGTAATATAGTCCTTGGTGCGAACTTCGCGCGGATTGGTGAAGATATCCGACGTGTCGCCATATTCGACCATCGTTCCCAGATGGAAAAATGCGGTGCGTTGCGAAACGCGCGCGGCCTGCTGCATCGAATGGGTGACAATGACGATGGCATAGCGGCCTTTCAATTCGTCGATCAACTCTTCGATCCGCGCGGTGGCGATGGGGTCGAGTGCTGAGCAGGGTTCGTCCATCAGGATAACCTCAGGGCTGACCGCAATGGCGCGGGCAATGCACAGCCGTTGCTGCTGCCCGCCCGAAAGCGCAGTGCCGGGTTCGGCCAGGCGGTCCTTAACCTCGTCCCATAACCCGGCGCGGCCAAGCGACTTTTCGACGATGGCGTCCATTTCAGCTTTGTTGCCGGCCAGCCCGTGAATGCGCGGGCCATAGGCGACATTTTCGTAGATTGATTTGGGAAAGGGATTGGGCTTTTGGAAAACCATGCCCACCCGCGCGCGCAACTGCACGACGTCCATTGTGGAACCGTAAATATCCTCGCCATCCAGCGCGATCTGGCCGGTGACCTTGCAGCCCGGGATGGTGTCGTTCATCCGGTTCAGCGCGCGCAGGAATGTCGATTTGCCGCAGCCCGACGGGCCGATAAAGGCGGTCACATGCTCGGTCGCGATGTCGATCGAGACGTCATTGATCGCCTGTTTCGAGCCATAATAGACGTCGACATTGCGCGCTGCGATTTTCAGTTGTTCAGCCATTACCAGCGGGTCTCGAATTTGTTGCGCAGATAAATGGCCAGACCATTCATCGCGAGGAGGAAGACAAGCAGCACGATGATCGCTGCCGAGGTGTTTTGCACAAAGCCCTGATCGATTTCATCGGACCAGAGGAAAATCTGCATTGGCAGCACCGACGATGCGTCGGTGACGCTTTGCGGTGGGCTGGCGGCAAACAGGCGCATGCCGATGATCAGCAGCGGTGCAGTCTCACCCAGCGCGCGCGCCATGCCGATGATCGTGCCGGTCAAGATGCCGGGGAGTGCCAGCGGCAGGACATGGTGGAACACCGTCTGTACCGGACTCGCTCCCACGGCGAGCGCCGCATCGCGAATCGAGGGCGGCACCGATTTGATTGCGTTCCGCCCCGAAATGACAATCACCGGCATCGTCATCAGCGCCAGCGTCATCCCGCCGACCAGCGCCGAACTGCGCGGCAGGCCCGCGAGCTGGATGAAGATGGCGAGACCCAGCAGACCGAAAATGATCGACGGGACCGCCGCAAGGTTGTTGATCGACACCTCCACCCATTCGACCCATTTTTGTCGCGGGGCAAATTCTTCGAGATAGATGGCGGCAAGCACGCCCAAGGGGAAGGACAGTGCCAGGGTCACTGCCATTGTCAGCAGCGAACCTTTGAAAGCGCCCCAGATCCCGGCGTTGTTAGGGTCGGTCGAATCGGACGCGCGCAGGAAATCGGCATCGATCCCGCCAATCCCGTTCTTCACCATTGTGAAGAGGAGGAATGCAAGGAACGCCAGCGACACTCCGATCGCGATCAGGCCAAGCAGGCGAAAGCGCCGCTCAGCCGCGTAGCGCTTCTTAAGTCGCGCACTCGCCTCGGGAGTGTCCCAGCTACTCATAAGCCTCCCGATAGCGTTTGACGACGCGCAAAGCGACAATGTTGAGTGCTAGGGTTACGACGAACAACACCAGCCCCAAGGCAAAGGCAGCCAGCGTAGCCGGATGGTCGAAATCGCCGTCGCCGGTCAGCAATCGGGCGATCTGGTAAGTCACCGTTGTCATGCTGTCGAACGGATTGGCTGACAGGTTGGCAGCCGCGCCAGCGGCCATGTAAACGATCATCGTCTCTCCAATTGCGCGGCTGACCGCCAGCATGATTCCAGCGACGATGCCGGGAAGGGCGGCGGGGATCAGCACTTTCTTGATCGTTTCGGATTCGGTTGCGCCCATTGCAAGGCTCCCGTCGCGCATCGCCTGCGGGACGGCGGCAATGCTGTCGTCGGCCATCGAGGAGACGAAGGGGATAATCATCACCCCCATCACCAGGCCAGCGGCCAGCGCGCTCTCGGTGGTCGGATTGTCGATCCCGATAAAGGCGGCGAAATCGCGGACCATTGGTGCCACGGTCAGAGCTGCAAAATAGCCATAGACGACTGTCGGCACACCCGCGAGGATTTCGAGCGCTGGCTTCGCCCATTTGCGGAAATTGAGTGAGGCATATTGCGTCAGGTAAATCGCGCTCATCAAACCGAAGGGAATGGCTACGATCATCGCGATCACGGCACCGATGAACAATGTTCCCCAGAACAGCGGCACGGCGCCCAGCTTCTCGCCCAGATCGGGGGTCACCGGCGCGAAAGGATCGGGGTTCCAGTTGGTGCCGAACAGGAAATCGACCGGGCTGACATAGGAAAAGAACAGTCCGGTTTCGAAAATCAGCGAGCCGATAATGCCTGCGGTCGTCAGGATGGCCACGAACGAGGCGACCATCAACAGCGCCATCACGCCCTTTTCGACGCGGGTGCGTGCGGGGAAATTGGCTTTCACCTTGGTGAAGCCATAGGCGCCGCCGACAAAGGCGAGCAGCGCGGTCAGAATTGCGCCGATGATCGCGTATCGTTGCGTTGCGGCCTGCACGACCGGGATGATCGCGGAGGATTCTGGCCTGAACGCGCCGAAACCGTCATTTGCAGCCGCGGCAATTGCTTCGGATATGACCGCATCGCGTTCCATATCCATTGCGGGCAGGAGCGAGGCGGCCGGATCGGCGAGTATCGCCGAATAGACCAGGCCCGGCGACACCGCCGCCCAGATTGCCCAGCCGACCAGCGCCGGGATCAGCACCCACAGCGCCATGTGCCAGCCATGATAGCTCGGGAGCGCGGCAAGCGAGCCACGCCCGCTGTACATCGCGCGCGCTTTTGCTCTGGCCGCGAACCATGAGGTCGCGGCCAGCAGCAGGAGTACGATCAGGACTACCGCCGAACTCATTTGAGATCGGACGCGTCCATCAGGGTGAAGTCCTTGGCAATTGCCTCATTCTTGGCGCGGACATCGTCGGGGGCAATGACCATGCCCTTTTTCTTTAGATATCCATCGGGGCCCCAGCCTTTGGCCCAAGCCGCAACAAACTCTTTCAGGCCCGTGACCGCGTTGAGATGCGCCTGCTTCACATAGATGTAGAGCGGACGTGCGCCGGGATAGCTGAAATCGGAAATTGTCGCATAGGTCGGGGCAACCCCCGACATCGGCACGCCCTTCAGCTTGTCCATATTCTCCTCAAGGAAGGAGAAGCCGAAAATGCCAATGGCTTTCGGGTTCTGCGAAATTTTCTGGACGATCAGGTTATCGGCCTCGCCCGAATCGACATAGGCGCCGTCCTCGCGGACTTCGGTGCACAGCTTCTTGTGCTTGTCCTTGTCGCTGTCCTTCAACGCCTTCATTTCGGCGTTGGTTTCGCAGCCCTTGGTCAGGATCAACTCGGCGAGCGCGTCGCGCGTGCCGCTGGTCGAGGGCGGGCCATAGACCAGGATCGGGATCGCGGGCAGCGACGCGTTCACATCGCTCCAGTTCTTTGCGGTGTTGGGCTTGCCGAAGGGGTTGGCGGCCAGCGCCTTGTAGACATCTTCCGGCGTCAGCTTCATGTCAGGGCCACCCTTGGCTTCGGCAAAGGCGATGCCGTCCAGGCCGACCTGGATTTCGACAATCTTGTCGACGCCGTTCTTGACGCAATCCTCATGCTCGGACTTTTTCATCCGGCGCGAAGCGTTGACGATGTCGGGGGTTTTCGAACCGACGCCGGCGCAGAACAGCTTCATGCCGGCGCCCGTGCCGTTCTGTTCGATCTTGGGAGCCTTCACGCCGCCCTTGGCGGTTTCTTCGGCGACGGCAGCGGCGAAGTGATAAACGGTGGAGGAGCCAACCGCCCAAGCCGAATCGCGCGAGCCGCCCGACGAGCCGCCCGAACCACCACATGCCGCGAGTGCCAGCGTCGAAATAGTTGCGATAAACAATGTGTTACGAAGTTTCATGGCGCATAATCCTTTTGCAATCTAATAGGCCGCTACCGCCATTGTTACAATTTGACGACAGTTTCATGACGGCGATTGTCATGGCCGGACGATCGGCAGCATGATCGACGCCGTCGTTCCTTCGCCGGGGCGGCTGCGAATGTCGAAACGACCGCGGTGCCGCTCGACAATATGCTTGACGATCGACAGGCCAAGCCCGGTCCCGCCCGCCTTGCGGCTCCGCCCTGCATCCACCCGGTAAAAACGCTCGGTCAGCCGTGGGAGATGTTCAGGAGCAATGCCTTCGCCCCGATCAGTCACCTCAACCGTTGCCCAACCCGTCGACGCGGCCTCTATGCGCAACAGCACTTCGTCTCCGGGCGCGCCATATTTTACGGCATTGTCGATCAGGTTGCGGATGACCTGCGCCATCTGACTGCGATCGCCCATGATGGTCACTGCGGCGTCGGCGCCCTCAATCCGGACCTTGCCTTTGGCCTCTCCGGCCACTTCACGGCACAAGGTGCTCAGATCAATCTGGTCGGTGGGCGCTTCATGTTTCAGCGCCTCGATCCGCGACAACGACATCAGATCGTCTACCAGCGAGTGCATCCGTTCCGCTTCATGCTTGATAATGTCCAAAAAGCGGTTGCGGGTGTCGACGTCCTCGCCCGCCTTTGGGTCCTTCAGCGTGTCGACATAGCCCAGCACTGATGCAAGCGGCGTGCGCAGTTCGTGGCTGGCGTTGGCGACGAAATCGGCATGTGCGCGCGCGATGCTGACCTGCACCGACAGGTCCTCCAGCGTCACCAGCCGCCTTTGGCCTTCCAGGTCGTGCGCAGTGACTTCCCATAGGCTTCCCGGCGTCGAAAGGCCGCCAATCTTCACGCTGCCGGGTTGATGGCCAAGTACCAGCGCAACCGCATCGGGATGGCGCAAAGCAAGCCGGACATCCTGTCCCTCTATATGCATGCCAAGCATGGCTTGCGCGGCGGGATTGGCATGCTCGATGCGGCGCTCATGCACCAGCATCGCCGGGCGGGCCATCAAGTCGAGCATCTGGTGATCGGCGGTTTCGGTCATGGATCGACTCACACTGGTTCCACTACCGATTGGCTGGGGACAATGACAGTTTCGTGACGTGGCTGTCACAATAATCTGTTGATATCATGCGTTAGCGATTGGCATCGCGCCTGTCCCGTAAGTGGACGCAGGATCAGGCTTTACAGGCGGTGGCTGGCGGTTTGGGCAAAATCTGCTAGGCAGGCTTGACCATGGACCATGAAAACGACAATCCGGCCGACAAAATCGCCCAAATCCCCACTTCACGCCGCGCTTTGATGCTGGGCGCGGCTGCGGCTTCGGCGGTGGTGACGGTGCGCCCAGCGCTGGCGCAAACTGCCGGGTCGGTGCTGAATTGCCAGATACCGGTGCCTGGGCCCCACGGAACGGGGATGAACATCGACCCCTATGGCAAGCTGGTTACACCCGACACGCCGGGATCGTTCACAGCAACGGGACAGAAATTCACTGGCGAGCAGGTGAAGCGTGCGCTGGCGGGCGGGCAGTTGCCGGGCACCAGCTATGAACAAAGCCGGGCCTATGTGAATTACATCCGCCGGCTGCAGGCGGGGCAGAGCGGCTTTACCTGCTATGCCTCGCTGCAAATGCCGCGCTGACTCACATTCATTGAAATTTGAAATCCTTGCGTTAGGCCATGCCCATGGCGGCGCATCCGATCCACTATAGGGCCGAACCATCCGACCAGCTCCTCATCGAGCCGTTGGACGCGATGACTTTGGTCTATCATCGCCGGTCGGGTATTACCCATATGGTCGCTGAGCCGGTGCCGGAGATGCTGGCTGCCATGGGCGACGACACGGTCGATGCCGCGACACTTGTAACGCGATTGGTCGCAATATTCGATCTGGATGCAAATGGTGCCGAGGTGGTCATTACCGCACGGCTAGAGGAACTCGCCGAGCAGGGGCTGGTCAAGCGGGTGTCGCCCCGTGCATGAATTTCGCGTCCAGGTGGGGCCTGCAGCCTTCCGCATCGGCTCGCGCTGGGCGCAGCCGGTCGCACAATTGGCTGCGCTCTACAGCGACTATTCAACACCGGAAATCCCCGACTTCACCGTACGGCTGGACGCGCCCAGCGTGCTGCGCCGCTTTGTCCGTCGCTCGGTCGCGATCGACGGCGACTATATGCTGCCCGATGCGGTTCCGCTGCCCTATGACCAAGCGTTGCTGGCCGCAGAAATGGGCATGAACCTGCAAATGGCGCTTGGCTGGCGGCGGCATTTGCTGCTGCATGCAAGCGCGGTCGAGCGCGAGGGCAAGGTGCTGGTGATGACCGGGCTTTCGGGGTCGGGCAAATCGACGCTGTCGGCGCTGCTCGGTCAAAATGGCTGGCGCTTCATGGGCGACGAATTTGTGTTGCTCGACCTGCAAAGCGGGCATGCGGTGTCATTTCCCCGGCTGATCAGCCTGAAGAATGAGGCCATTGCCGCGATGCAGGCCGCCGCCCCCGATGCGCGCTTTGGGCCGTTGATGGAAGGCACTCCCAAGGGCGATATCCGGCATATGGTGCCTCCCATAGAGGCCATCACCCGCATGGCCGAATGCGCACCGCCCGCGCTGCTGCTCTTTCCTCGCTTTGGTCATTTGTCGGCGGTCCGCGAAGTGGCTCCGGGCGAGACCTTCATGCGCATGACGCAGGCCTCGACCAACTATGTTGCGTTGGGCGAGGCGGGCTTTGTCGCGATGGCGCGTTTTGTGAAGGGCGTGCCAGCACGGGCGATCGACTATGCGTCGGGCGACGAGGCGCTGGAACTGGTCGAACGGCTGTGGGAGCGGCTGGCATGAAGCGCGACGCGATGCTGCTGGTGCAGGCACTGCGCGATCCGGCCTCAACCGGCTCGCTTGATGCCGATGGCTGGACCGCGCTGATCGCAATGGCGCGTGCGGAGCAGCTGATCGGCACCTTGGCGTATCGACTCAAATCTGAGTCGGTTCCACCTAAGATATTGGAAATACTGGAAGATGCGTGTCTCAATGCTGAATATCAACGGCGTTCCGCGCTTTGGGAGGCCGAATGCGCGGCACGCGCGCTGGCGGACTATCCGGGCAAGGTCATCTTGCTGAAAGGCACGGCCTATGTCGCAGCCGACCTGAAAGCAGGTAAGGGACGGCATATTGGCGATCTCGACATCATGGTTGCGCGCGCGGATTTGCCAACGGTGGAGGCGCTGCTCATCGAAAAGGGCGGCTGGGAATGGGTGAAGGAAGACGCCTATGACGACGCCTATTACCGCGACCATATGCACGAGCTGCCCCCGCTGATCCACAAAGAGCGCGACCGGATGATCGATGTGCATCATACGATTTTGCCTTTGACGGCGAGGCCAATGCCAGATGCGGAGGGGATGTTGGCTGAATCTAAGCCCCTCCTCTTTAGAGGAGGGGTTGGGGTGGCGGCGGGCTGCGAAGCAGACCGCTCCGGCATCGAGCCGGACCGGTCTGACACCAACCCCATCCCCTCCTCTAAAGAGGAGGGGCTATCGACTCTCTCCCCCCCAGACATGATCTGCCACTGTGCCGCGCACCTCCTCGCCGACGGCGATCTGGCGGGCGGCCTGCGCAATCTATGGGATATTCATTGCCTCGTGCAGGAATTTGAACCGACCGGCCCGAATTCGCTCCATGCTTGGGATTCTTGGATTTGGAGCTTGTTTGCTCGTGCCGAACAGCACCAACTGAAACATTCATTGTCTCGAGCACTTCGGCTCTCGCATTTCCTGTTTGGAGCAGAGGGCGACCGCAATCCGGCATTTCTGTCTCTCATAGACCGCCTCTATATCCGCCGCCTCACCGCCCGCGACGGCTGGGGCCGCCCGACGCGCAAACTGACCCGTCTTGCCTTCTACATCCGCTCCCACTGGCTGCGCATGCCACCGCTGATGCTGGCGCGGCACTTGTGGACGAAGTGGCGTAAGGGTAGGAGCGCGGCATGAGCAACCCAATCGCTGCCGTCATTCTCGCTGCGGGCAAAGGCACCCGCATGAAATCCGACCTGCACAAGGTGCTGCACCCGATTGCGGGCCGCCCGATGTTGATGCACCTGATGGACGCCGTCGATGCATTGTCACCGGCCAAGAAGGTGGTTGTGGTGGGCGACAAGGCGGAGCAGCTGCAGGCGGCACTTGGCGACACCGTGGAGTTTGCCGTGCAAGAGCCGCAGCTGGGCACCGGTCATGCGGTGCAGCAGGCGGAAGAGGCATTGAAGGATTTCGACGGCGATGTCCTAATCCTCTATGGCGATGTGCCCTTCGTGCCGACCGCGACGATGCAGGCAATGATCGACCGGCTGGAGCATAAGGACAATCCGGCGGTGGTCGTGCTGGGTTTCGAGCCTGACGATCCGCAACAATATGGCCGGATCGTTGCCGAGGGCGACCGGATCGAATGGATGGTCGAGCACAAGGACGCGACCGAAAAGCAGCGGAAGAACCGCCTGTGCAATAGCGGCCTGATGGTGGCGAAGGCGAAGGATCTGTTTGCGCTGCTGGCGCGGGTCGAGAACAACAACGCGGCGGGTGAATATTACCTCGTCGATATCGTCAACATCGCGGTTTCGGACGGGCGGCATTGCCATGTGGTGAAGACCGATCCCTATGACGTGACCGGCATCAACAGCCGCGGCGAGCTGGCGGCGATGGAGGCCGAATGGCAGGCGCGGCGGCGGGTGCAGGCGATGGCCGATGGGGCAACGCTGATCGCGCCGGAGACGGTTTGGTTTGCCTGGGACACAAAGCTGGGCCGAGATGTGACGATTGAGCCGAATGTGTTCTTTGGCCCCGGGGTGAGCGTAGCCGACAATGTCAAAATCCGCGCCAACAGCCATATCGAGGGCGCGGTGATCGGTCAGGCTTGCGAAGTCGGCCCCTTCGCCCGGCTGCGCCCGGGCACGGTGCTGGAGGAAAAGGCCAAGATCGGCAATTTCGTCGAGGTGAAAAAGGCGCGCTTTGGCAAGGGTGCCAAGGCCAACCACCTGACCTATGTGGGCGATGCTGACGTCGGCGCAAAGGCCAATATCGGCGCGGGCACGATCACCTGCAATTATGACGGCTATTTCAAATATCAGACGGTGATTGGCGAAGGGGCGTTTATTGGCAGCAACTCAGCCCTGATTGCGCCGGTAAAGATCGGGCGCGATGCGATTGTCGCGGCCGGGAGCGCGGTTTCGCGTGATGTGGCTGACGGCGAACTCCGCATGGTACGAGCGGAGCAACTGGTGAAGCCGGGTTGGGCTGATCGCTTTCACGATGCGATGCGGAAGAAGAAGGAGGGCAAGTGAGCGACAAACAGGATAAAAAGGAGTGTCCGGAGTGCGGCCACGTGTTTCGAGGAAACGGATGGGACGGCATTGATGCGCATTGGCGCTCGAAACACGAGCATATTCTGCCTTATGAGGAGGCTTGGCCGCTGCTTAAGCGCAACGAGTATCGCAACAAAGCTTGACATGATATCATGATATGATATCAGTATATCATGACTCGCATCCTCGCCGACCTGCCCGATGAAGACATCAAGTGGCTCGACGAAACAGCCGTCGCCTTGGGCCGCTCGCGCGAATCACTGATCGGCGAGGCGGTTGCGTTTTTTCGCGGTAGCCCAGATGCGGACAAGAATCGTGAATGGCTTGAGGCTGGGTTCGGGCTGTGGAAGGACCGCACCGATATTGGCGACGCCGTCGAATGGCAAAGGCGGGAACGCGCTTCATGGACGCGGCCTTGGGACGATGATTATGAAGAGGTGAAAGCCGAGTTTCCCGACCTGTTCGACGAATATGACGACAGGCAACGGCAGATTTACCTCGATATGCAGCAAGGCATATATCCCGAAGTGATCGTGAACGAAGAGAGCGACAAATGAGAGTGCTAACCGACATACCTGCCGAAGACGTCGAAAAGCTAGATGCCTTGGCGAGCAAGAAAAAAAGCTCGCGCGCTGCGGCGATCCGCGATGCTGTGAAGCTGTACCTTGTGCACAATGCCGATAACAACGACTGGATTCAGCGCGGTCGCGGTTTCTGGAAAGGGCGCAAGGACATTGGCGACGGTTTGGATTATCAAAACGCAATCCGTGAGGATCGCACACCTTATGATGAACTATAATCTGTGTCGGACCCGTTTTTTGATTCCAACATCGTTATCGACTGGCTGAACGATTCTCAGGCAGCGACGAACGAGCTTGCGCGTTATCCCCGGCATCGGATCAGCCGGATCGTCTGGACAGAGGTCTTGGCAGGCGAGCCGCTTGAACGTCGCGACGAGATTGCGCAGATCATCGCGCCTTTCGAAATTGTGGAGCTTGATACGCGCATTGCCCTGGCTGCAGCCGACATTCGCCATCGAATGCGGATAAAGCTGCTCGACGCATATATCTTTGCGACGGCGCAGGTAAACGGCGCGATCCTCGTCACAAGAAACATCAAAGATTTTCCCGCGCAGATGCCGGGTATCCGCGTCCCCTATACCACTCCCTAGAAAGCATAATCGCATGTGCGGAATTATTGGAATTGTTGGCAAATCTGCGGTGTCTGACCGTCTGGTCGATGGGCTGAAGCGGATGGAGTATCGCGGCTATGACTCCGCCGGTGTCTGCACGGTGCATGATGGGCAGCTTGTCCGCAGGCGTGCGGAGGGGAAGCTGGCGAATCTTGTGCAGGTGCTGAAATCCGAGGATGCCCCAGGCAATATCGGCATCGCGCATACCCGCTGGGCCACGCACGGTGCGCCGACGACCAGCAACGCGCACCCGCATGCGACGGGCGAAGTCGCGCTCGTCCACAATGGCATTATCGAGAATTTCAAAACCCTGCGTGACGAACTGACCGCACGGGGACGGCGCTTTGAGAGCGAGACCGATACAGAGGTGGTCGCGCATCTGGTATCCGAACAAATCGAGGCAGGCCAGTCGCCGACCGAGGCTGTGAAGGCCGTCCTGCCGCAACTGCGCGGCGCCTTTGCGCTCGCCATTGCCTTCCGCCAGAACCCGGATTTCCTGATCGGCGCGCGGCTCGGTTCGCCGCTGGTGGTCGGCTATGGCGAGGGCGAGACCTATCTGGGCTCAGACGCGCTGGCGCTTGCGCCGCTGACGCAGAAAATCGCCTATCTGGAGGAAGGTGACTGGGTCATCATCTACCGTGAAGGCGCGCAGATTTTTGACAAGGAAAACAATCCGGTCACTCGCGAAATCACCACCTCGGGTGTCTCCGCCGCGCAGATCGAAAAGGGCAATTGCCGCCATTATATGCAAAAGGAGATTTTCGAACAGCCCACTGTGGTCGCGCAGACGCTCTCCAGCTATATCCGCCCGCTCGAACAGA
>CAZSJE010000015.1:0-23473 GCA_964606835.1 uncultured Sphingorhabdus sp. | reverse complement strand
AATGCTTGCCAATCAGTGCGGGGCCCGTTGCGTTGAGCGCGAAGGCACGGGCATAGGCTTCGGGCGTCTGCGCGCGGAACGATTTTTCGGGCTGAAATGCGCCTTCTTGCAGCATGCCGGTGGCGATGATGATCAAGTCGACCGGTCCGATATTGGCAGCTGCAGCCGCGATACTGCCTTCATCAGTCAGATCGAATGTGAAGGGCAGAACCTCTCGCGACCCAGCAAGCTCTTTCCGCGCGCCCGCATGGACAAAGCCGACTGCTGGGTCCAACGCAAGATGGCGGACAAACGACGCGCCAATGCCCCCCGATGCGCCAAAAACGCAAGCGGAAAGAGGGGACGCAAAGCTTGAAAGCATGCAACTGCCATAAGGCCCGTGGCTTACGATACAATTTGGGCAAACCACCTATGACGATTGTCGCAGATGGTGCCATTGCCGAAATCGGACCACTCCCCCGCAAAGCAGGCTGAACAATGATCCTGGATTCGATATCAGACGAAAATGTCGGCCAAGATCATGTAAATGCCTGCTTGAGCGACAAGCCAGCACAGGGGGCGCACGCCTGGAGGCGCAAAAGCATAGGCGGGGACATAGGCAAGCCGACCGATTACGAAGGTCCAGGCACCGATGCCTGATAGTGGTCCGACTGCGCGGGCGGCATGGACGAGAAAAAGGGCAGCAATGAATTGTGGAAATATTTCAAGGAGATTGCGATGCGCCCGGACAAAGCGGCCGCTGACACCGCTTACTTCGCGGGGGCTGTCGCGATTTCCTGCAACCCATGCACCCCCAAGCTGGCGCAGTGTAAGAACGCTAGAAATGGAGAGCTGGATAGAAGCCAACAAAAGCGCCGCAAATAAGGCCCATAGGTCGCTTGTCATACCGGCCCCCAAAATTTCCTGCCATCGACTGTGGCCTACCAATTGGTGGTTCGCAACAGAATGATGTTACAACAGTGGCAAGGCATCAATTGAAAACCGCCTTGCGCCCAATGGGAGGTTCTGGCCCAGCGAACTACTGCTCCAGCTCGATATCCCAATAGAGCCAGTCCATCCAGCTTTCGTGGAGGTAGTTGGGCGGGAAGCTGCGGCCGCGGTCCTGCAGTTGCCAGCTCGTTGGGCGGATCGCCGCCATGCGTAGGGACATGTGGGCCTGTTTGGGCGTGCGTCCGCCTTTTTTCAGGTTGCACGGCAGGCAGGCTGTGGTGACATTCTCCCAACTCGTCCGCCCGCCCAGACGGCGCGGGACGATATGGTCAAAGGTCAACTGATCGCCCGACCCGCAATATTGGCATTCAAACTTGTCGCGCAGGAACAGGTTGAAGCGGGTGAAGGCCGGATATTCGCCGGGCTTCACATATTGCCGCAGCGCGATGACGCTGGGGATTTTCATCTCCAGGCTGGGGCTGTGCACTTCGCGGTCATAGCTTGCGACGATATCGACCTTGTCGAGGAACACTGCCTTGATCGCGGTCTGCCATGGCCACAGGCTGAGCGGATAGTAGCTGAGCGGCGTGTAATCGGCGTTCAGCACCAGCGCCGGACAATTTTCCGGATGCCTGGCGCGGCCCGCCGCTTCAAGGGTACCTGCATGATACATGCCGCTTCATTCTCCCCCGTGCTGTTGTAACGCCTTTTATTCGTGCGCGTGACAGCTATTTGACAATTGCCAACCTATTTGCGCACAAATTGACGTCAAGAGGGCATCGACCACCAGATATGGTATTTTTCGGGGAAAACTTTCCGGGCGTGGATTTTGCGTCACAGTCTGTGACGGCGACGCGCTTTGCACCCAGCCCCAACGGGCAGCTGCATGTGGGCCATGCCTTCTCGGCGCTATGTGCGCATGATTTTGCAAGGGGCTTCGGTGGCAAGTTCCTGCTGCGTATCGAGGATATAGACGGGACGCGCAGCCGTCCGGAGCACGTCGAGGGAATTTTTGCCGACATGCGGTGGTTGGGCCTCTATTGGGACGGTGAGCCGGTGTTCCAGTCGCAGCGGATTGCCCGCTATACCGAGGCGCTGGAGCGGTTGAAGGCGCTGGGCCTTGTCTATCGCTGCTGGTGCACGCGCAGCGACATTGCGGCAACGTTGAAACGGCAGCCAGTGGTGCATGGACCCGATGGGCCGATCTATCCTGGGACCTGCAAGGGCCGGCATGGGATCGGCGCGCATTGCTGGCGGCTCGACATGGCAAAGTCGATGGAGAAGGCGGGGCCATTGGGATGGATCGATCTGGCCGCAGGCCCACAGGTTGCCGATCCGGCCCAGTTCGGCGACATCGTGCTGTGGCGAAAGGATGCGCCGGCCAGCTATCATCTCGCTGCAACGCTAGATGATGCCGCCGACGGGATCAGCCATGTGGTGCGCGGGCAGGACCTGTTCGCATACACAGCGATCCATAGGCTGTTGCACGTGATGCTGGATTTGCCGGAACCGGTCTATTGGCACCACCCTTTGCTGCTCGATGACAATGGCGAAAAGCTGGCGAAAAGCCGACTGTCCGAACCATTGGCGGCACTTCGCCTAAATGGAGTGGATGGCTCCATGCTGATTGCGCAATTGCGTAATGGAGTGCTGCCCCTTGGAATATCGCGGTCGTCCGCCTAGATAGGGTTCATGCCCGTATCGCTATCGCGCGGTTGCGGGGGATATGAGGCTTTTCATGAATATCCTGTTGATAGTGCTGTTGCTGGTCGCAATGGGCCTGGTCGTCTGGGCGGTGATCCGCGGCCTCTATGCCTTTGCCAATATGAAGCCCGACGAGCTTGACGATAATGGCGTCCCCAAATCGCTCAATATGCAAAACAAGATGATGTTCGCGCGGGTGAAATGGCAGGCTATCGCCGTTGCGCTGATTGTCATCCTGTTGCTTGGCAAGGCCGCGACCAACTAAAATATGGTCAAACTCAATAAGATTTACACGCGCACCGGCGACGACGGCAGCACCGGTCTGGTAGACGGATCGCGCCGGTCCAAGGCCGATTTGCGCATGCAGGCGATTGGCGATGTCGATGAAGCGAACAGTGCGATCGGGGTAGCGATTGCCGCGCTTGACAGCAGTGATGGCGCCGTTGCCAATCTGGTGCGTATCCAGAACGACCTGTTCGATCTCGGTGCCGATATCGCTACGCCAGGAGAGGATTTTGCTCCCGGCGAAATGAGCCTGCGTATTGTCCAGTCGCAAGTCGACTGGCTGGAAGCAGCGATCGACCGGGCCAACGAGCAACTCGATCCGCTCACCAGCTTTATCCTTCCCGGTGGTGGCGTCGCAGCTTCATCCATGCACCTTGCCCGGGCGATCACTCGGCGGGCCGAACGCTCGATGGTGGCAGCAGCGGAGCGGGAAAGCCTGAACCCGCTGGCGCTCGCCTATATCAACCGGCTGTCGGACTATTTGTTCGTGCTGTGCCGCCTGATCGCCAAGGGGCAGGGCGGCGATGTGCTGTGGGTGCCCGGCGCTTCGCGCTAGGATGCGCGCCTTCTCCGGTCGCATTGCCCAAGCGAATCGAGAATGAACCGATAGTCTGCTTGCGCGCGCGCGACATTTTCGGCCTCCGGTGTTTCGATCAGTTTGGCGTCGAGCGTGCGCGGCAGGCCGCAGGCCAGTCGATACCACAATAGCGTATTTTTCGGCGGAGCCATTGCCGATTCGTCGATTACCTCGCCGGTCGATACCATCCAGCGTTTGGCCTCGCCGGGACGACTCAACACCGACAGCGAATAAATCTGGTTGTTGCGCGCTTCCACGAAAATCTGCGTCTCGCCTTCGCCGATGATGGTGCCCGGGCTGTGAAAGGCGCTAGTCAGCGAAACAATGGGCTGCGGTGCGTCAATGATCACGGCTTCCTTGGTAATGGCGCGCAGCATCGCGTCGTTGCCAACGCTCCATTCGATAACGGCGTCGGGACGGGACAGCCGGATCGTCCCCGGCAGCCCGGGTGCTTTCTGGCCCAGCAGAAGATAGCGCATTTTCTTAAGCTTGGGGATTCGCCCCCTCGCGTCTTTCGGTACGTCGAGCAGGAACCGGACCTGGCTGGCAATGCCGTCATTGCCGCGGATTAGCGCGCCGACGTCGGCCTCGATCAGCAACCTTTGAATAGTGGCCGGAACGCCAACGGTCTGTTCGGGCGGAAGCTTGGTGACCTTCTTCACTGTCGCATCAACGATCAGAGGCGATATCGTCACCAGATCGGCAATGTCGGCATAGCTGCTATTGGCAGCGGGAATCGCGAATCCTCCACCCGGCACAGGCGTTGTCTGGGCCTGTGCAGAGCCTGCAAAAAGCATCGCCGCAATGCCCAAAAGCCAGCCAATCGAACCTTGCGTCATGACGTCTCCATTTACCAAGTTTCGCACAATTGCGCGGGTGCATCGCTATTCCTTATGCCCGCTCGATGCTGTCAACCAGATGAATCCGCAAGGCAAACGCAGAATCGGATTGCCTGTGGAAAATCGCCTCGCTAAAGCGTGGGAGGAATCAGCCAAAAGACAGTTTCAGACTGCGTTGGGTTGTTGGGGTTGGCGTAACATTTTTTGCCATGACCGATGACCTGCGCCTTTATGGGGAAAGTTAGGAGAGTCGTTTCCGCATGGCATATGCTGACCAACAAGGAATGAGCACCAACCGGATGATCGCGATCATCCTCGTCGTGCTTCTCCACGCCGGTATTGGTTTCGCTCTGGTCTCCGGTCTCGCTTATGAGGCGGTGAAAAAGATGAAAGAGCGGATGGAAGTCGTCGACGTGAAGGAGGAAAAGCCGCCTGAGGAAGAGCTTCCGCCGCCACCCGAAGACAAGCCGATGGAGCCGCCGCCGGTAACCGCACCGCCGCCGCCCTTCGCGCCTCCAACCAACAATCAGATGCCGCCCCCGCCGCCGCCGCGCGAACAGGTGCCGTTCAACCCGGCACCAGCACCGCCGACACCGGCACCGGCACCGCCTCCGCCGCCAACGGTCGATAAATCGCGTGCCGGCAAGCCGAGAAATAATCCGGGCAGCTGGGCCACCACCAACGATTATCCCTCGCGTGCCCTGTCACAAGAGCGCGAAGGCACAACCGGATTCCGTGTAACCTATGATGCCAGTGGCAAGGTAACCGATTGTCAAATCACTTCGTCGAGTGGCCATGCCGACCTTGATGCCGCAACATGCAGCAACGTCAAACGTCGCGCCCGTTTTGAACCCGGTCTCGACAAGGACGGCAACCCAACCGGTGGGGCCTATTCGAACCGCGTCACGTGGCGCATACCGAAGGAATAATCGCCCGGTTCAGGGGAGCCTTTGCTCCGGGCACTTTTGCATGAGTTTGAATTTTCAGTTATCTGAGAGGAAGTAAAAATGTCGATGCTAATCTTGAATACCGCCGACGCTGCCAAGGCCTCCGAGGCCGCCCGGCAATTCGGCCTTGTTGAAGCGCTCAACCACGGCGGCGCGCTCAGCTGGTCGATCTTCATCATCATGGTGGTGATGTCGATTTTCTCTTTCTACATATTGTTCACGAAGCTGATCGACCAGAACAAGGTCATGAAGCAGGCTGCGGCTGTGAAGGCGAATTTCTGGAAAGCGAACACGTTGGAAGAAGGTGCCTCGAAGCTTGAGAAGAATAGCGCGTTCCGCCAGCTCGTCGACGACGGCATCGAAGCGCAAAAGCAGCACGGCCTGCTGACCGACCCGGTCGAGGCGCATGACTGGCTACATGGCGCAATGACCCGTTCGGAAGAAGCGATCAACAACAAGCTGACCGGCGGCCTGTCGTTCCTGGCAACCGTCGGCGCAACCGCTCCCTTCATCGGTCTGCTCGGTACGGTTATCGGCATTTACCGCGCGCTCATCGAAATCGGCATTGCCGGTCAGGCCGACATTGGCAAGATCGCTGGTCCGGTCGGTGAAGCGCTGATCATGACCGCAATCGGCCTGATGGTCGCGGTACCTGCGGTGCTTGCCTATAACTGGCTGCAGGCTCGCAACAAGACAATCGCACGCAGTCTGTCGGGCTTTACCAACGAAGTTCTCGGCTACATCACTTCGGGAGGTCGCGTGAAGCCTGCCGTTACCGCTGCCGCCGGAAAGCCTGCACCCGCAGCTCCGGCTGCCGCTGCTGCCGTCAAGAAGTAAGCTTGGTTCGGCCGGGGTCGCGAGGCCCCGGCAGACCTTGCGGGCAAATCGTCCCGCAAACTGCCTTGCGAGTTAGAGAGGTATAGCCAATGGCAATGAGTATGGGCGGAGGCGGTCCTGAGCCGAAACCGATGTCGGACATCAACACAACGCCGCTGGTCGACGTTATGCTGGTGCTCCTAATCGTTTTCCTTATCGCCATCCCGGTGACGATTCAAACCGTCAAAATGGACATTCCGGTCGTTCAATATGAACCGGTGAAGGCAAAGCGCGAGAATATTCTGTTGTCGGTCACGACGACTGATGTGAATGGCGTCGATCCAGGCGCAGACAATTTCCAGGGCGCGAATCCCGGCGGTGAGTGTCGCGTCTATTGGAACGTCACGCCGATCAGCTCGGAAGAATTGGTTGAACGTTCGACCAAGCATATGAAGGACCAGATCGAAATTTTGGGTGGCGAAGAGGTGCTGAAATCTCCTGATTTCAAACCCGAAGACCTGCCCGAGGCGCATATTCGCGGTGACGTGAACACGCCCTATCGGTGCATCGGTGGCGTGATCTACGCCATGCAACGCGCCGGTTTCGTTCGCATCGGTTTCGTATCGTCGCCCATGGAAATCACCAGCGCGAGCCGCTGATCCGGCTTCCTGCTTAAGGAGTAACTATTATGGCAATGAGTGGCGGCACCGATGATGGCCAGCCGATGATGGAAATGAACACGACGCCGTTGATCGACGTCATGCTCGTTCTCCTTATCATGCTGATGATCACTGTCCCCCCGGTAACCCACGCGGTCGACATCGACCTGCCGGTTGCAACCAACGAACCACCGCCGCCCGATCTGATTGATCCGGTGATCAACAAGATCGTGATCATGGAAAATGCAGAAGTGCAGTGGAACGGGACACCGGTAACGCTGGACCAGGTTACGGGCTATTTGGCGCAAACGCGCTCGATGAACCCCGAGCCCGAGCTGCAGTTCCAGCCTGCGCCGAACGCGCCTTATGAAATCGTCGACATGACCCTCGCGGTTGTGAAGAAAAGCAAGATTTCCAAGTTCGGCTTTGTCGGCAACGAAAATTACCAGGTGTTCGGGAAGGCCGACCGCAAGGGCGGCTGAACCGGACCAAAGCATCGACATGCAAGAAGGGGCGGTCCTGCGGGGCCGCCCTTTTCTTATGAGGCGGGCCGACATGACCCGACACTAGGCTGCCGACTGAAGTCCGTATTTGCGCATCTTTTCGATCAAGGTGGTCCGTTTGAGCGTCAGCAGCCGCGCGGCTTCGGAGATGATCCCGTCGGCCAGCTCCAGCGCATTGTGGATGCGCATCAATTCAATGCTCTCGATTTCCTGTTTGAGGTCAATTGGCTGCCCGCGTTCGGGCGAAGCTTGCGGCGTTGGCTTGGCCAGCACCGACTTTGGCATTGCATTGTTGAGCAACTGCTCGACCGCGTCAGCGTCGAGCGTCTCGCCGCCCATCAGCACGCCTGCACGCTCGATAAAGTTACGCAGCTCGCGGACATTGCCTGGCCAGCCGTGCATCTGTAACCGGGCAATGCCGCTGGCGTCAAAGCTTGCAATCACGCCAGCCGGTTTGCCGCGCTGGAAATGGCGGATCAGCGCCGGGATATCCTCGGCACGGCTGGCAAGGTCGGGGACGCGGACGATGACGACGCCGAGGCGGAAGAACAGATCCTCGCGAAACTGGCCGTTGGCCATCGCCTGATCGATATCCTGATGAGTCGCCGAAATGATCCGCAGATCGACTGGGGTCGCGCTCGACGCGCCGACGCGGGTGACCTTGCGCTCCTCCAGCACGCGCAGCAGCTTTACCTGCATGTCGAAGCGCATGTCGCCGATTTCGTCGAGCAATATCGTGCCCTTGTCAGCATTTTCGAAATGGCCAGTCCGCCGGGCATGCGCTCCGGTGAAGGAGCCCTTTTCATGGCCGAACAGCTCGGACTCAATCAGCTCGTTCGGGATTGCTCCGCAATTGACCGCAACAAAGGGCTGGGCGGCGCGCTGGCTTGCCTGATGGATGGCCTGTGCGACCAGTTCCTTGCCCGATCCCGACGGCCCCGCGAGCAGCACCGAGACATCCGAAGAGGCAACACGAGCGATCATCGCGCGCAGCCGCTGTGTCGCTTCGCTATGCCCGATGATCAGCGTTTCGAGATTGATTTTATCCGTCACTGCCAAGGTGCCCCTGTTGATTTCGATGGGCAGAGGATTGACGGATTTGGTTAACAAGACATTGAGAAGATTAATCCAAGTATCTGAAAAAACGCTATTAAATCCAATATGGAGCTAGTCTGCAGTCGTGGATCTTTTAATGCATCCGCTATGGAGGGATAATGACCGTTTTTTCCTAACGGCTACCATAGCCCAGCGTAATCGACATCCGCCGGTTGCGCGCATCATAGGGGTCCTTGGGATTATAGGGTTCGCGGTCGGCGACGCCCTCGATCCGCATGAAGCGGCCATTGCCGACACCGCGCCCGACCAGGAAGGCGCGCGTCGCCTCTGCCCGGTCTGCAGAGAGCCGCCAGTTGTTCATATTCTTGTCGCGTGCATATTGTGCCGCGTCGGTATGGCCGCGCACGATCAGGCCATGTTCGGTTGTGGCGACCAGCAGCGCCACCTGTGTCATCAGGTTGATGGCATCGGGGGTCATGCGGCTGGTGCCTGATACAAACATGGTGAAATCGGCCTCATCGACCAGATCTATACGCAGACCCTGCCGCGTATCAGTGAAGCGCACATTTTTGGCAAAGCGCCGCAATTCTTTGCTCGATTTCAGTCGCGCCTCAATCTCCTTTTTCAGCTGCGCGAATTTGGCCTGATCCTTTTCGAGGCCCGATGCTTCCTTGGGGCCACCGGTCGCGTCACGCGGAATTGTGATAGCGCGGGTCCCTGTCTGTCCTGCACGGTTGGGATAGTCGTCGACCGACACAATCGAATCACCACCGAAAAAGCCGTTAGACCCTGCACTTTCCTGCTTGGTCTGAACCAATGTGGGAGCGAAATAATCGGCAAGCGCCTTGCGCTGCTTCTCGGTGGTCGCGCCGAGCAGCCACATCAGCAGAAAAAAGGCCATCATTGCAGTGACGAAGTCGGCATAGGCCACTTTCCACGCGCCGCCATGATGCCCGCCATGCGCCTCGGCAATGATCTTCTTGACGATGATCGGGCGTGGCGGTTCGTTGGATTTGGCTGGCATTAGCGACCCCGCATTCCGTCGAATACTTCTGCAAAGCTAGGCTGGTTCGAATGTTCGATCCCCGACCGCGCGGCTTCGATCACCAACGGTTGCGGATGGCCATGCAGCGAGGCGATGATGATCTGCTTCACCGTCTGGTAGATCGCGGCATCGCTATCGATGATTTGTTTGGCACGGTTGGCAAACGGCCCAACCAGGCCATAAGCGAGCAGCACACCCAAAAAGGTTCCGACCAGCGCCGAACCTATCATCGCGCCCAATATTTCCGGCGGCTTATCGATCGAGCCCATGGTCTTCACAACACCGAGAACCGCCGCGACGATGCCCAAGGCGGGCAGCGCGTCAGCAAGTCCCTGCAGCCCCTCGGCGGGCTTGACGCTATGATGGTGGTGGTTCTTGATGGCATTATCCATCACATCCTCCACCGCGTGCGGATCAAGCGTGCCTGAGGAAACAACCACCAGCCGCAATGTGTCGCAGATCAGATGGACCAGTACTTGGTCCTTCAGCAATTTGGGATACTCACCAAACAGTGCCGATTCAGCGGGGTTTTCGATATGCGGCTCGACCGCCACCGGCCCATCGGTGCGCAGCAGCTTCATCAATTTGGAAACCAGGAAGATGCAGTCGAGATAATCCTGTTTGGCATATTGCGGCCCCTTGAACACCTTGGCGAGCCCGCCTCCCAGCGCCTTCAACTCCTTTCCCGAATTGCCGATGATCAAGGCGCCGATCCCCGCGCCGCCGATAATCAGCATCTCATGCGGCAACGCGTGCAGCACCGGCTCCAGATTGCCGCCGGTCAACGCAAAGCCGCCGAACACCATCACGATCAGAACTAGGATGCCGATGGCGGGAAACATGCTTATCCTTCTCTGATATGCAAACACGCGTCAGCCGCGCGGCTGCCTTTAGGGTTAACGGCGGGATGCCTGGAAAATTGCGGGCGATCAGCCCAAAATGTCGAACAATGTCCGCCGGTTGATGCGCGCGAACGCGGCCTGAGCCGCCTCCAGCGTGATCGTTTGCGCATTGAGCTTCGCGATGGCAGTGGTGAGGTCGGTATCCTCCAGCGTTGAGCGTTCGGCGCTGAGCGTGATATCTTGGTTAGCCTGGCTTTCGCGCAGGCGGTCTAGCCGCGCCGCAGCAATTCCGACCTGTGCGCGCGCATCGGCGATGTGATCGACCGATGCGGCAACATTGGTGCGTGCGGCGTCCATCTGCGCCGCATTGCCCGACAGGATCGCGGCGTTGGCGTTGCGCAAATGCTGCGCCGCCGAGATGCCGCCTGTTTCGAAGGTCGAAGCGCGCGAGCCTACAGGGGCGAATTGCGATTCCACGCCAAAGCGCATTTCAAGTGGGCTGCCCGAAGCGAAAAGCGGCTGGCCCAGCACCGAACTGCTTGCCGCAAGTGCATCGATCTCATCGGCGAGCGCTGCAATCTCAATGGTGATCGTCGCGCGGTCAGCGGCGTTGGCGCTTGGGTTGGCGGCGGCAAGCGCCAGTTCCTGTCCGCGGGTGAGCAGGTCGGAGACAGTACCGAGCACGCTATCCGCCTGTTCGGCGAGCGCGGTGCCAAGCGTTACATTGCGCGCCCAGCTGGCATTGTTTGCTTGGCTGGTCGATATTCCCGCTACGCGCGCGGAGGCCACCGGATCGTCGGAAGCGCGCTGGATGCGCTTGCCGGACGAAATCTGAACCTGCGTTTCGGCAAGCTCGCTGGCGAGCCGCGACTGGCGCTGAATCTCGCGGGACATGCTGTTGCCGGTTGCGTTGATCATGGCCGATCCGATCAGAAAATGTTGAGGACGGATTGCATCGTTTCGCGCGCAACCTGAATGGTTCGTGCTGCGGCTTCATAGGCTTGTTGAAAGCGCAGCAGGTCTGCGGCTTCGCGGTCGAGATCGACTTCGCTGATTGCCTCGCGTGCCGCCGCCGCACCGTCATGGCGGGTGTTCGCGGCGGCATCTTGCGCGCGGGCAGAGGCAGTGTTCTGTGCCTGTGCATTGGCAATTGCGGTCCATGCAGCCTCAACGCCCGATGGCCCACGTAGGGCGGAAAGGCCCAGCATATTGCCATTGGCGCTGGCCCCATCGGCGGCGGCTATCTGAGCAGGATCAAGCGATACGGCGACCAGCGAGGCCGCACCGCCGCCGAAGGCGAAAAGCGCGGTGCCCGGATTGCCATTGGCATCGAAGCCAGCCGCATGGGCGGCGTTGATATCGCCCGCAACGCGTGCAGCAAGCCCATCGAGCTCGCCGCGCAGATCGGCGATATGGTTTGCGCCATCGGTCAATCCGGCAAGCGAGCCGGAAGCGGGCGAAAGGCTGGCGGCAAGCGGCGAAGTCAGGGCAAAACCCACCCGGCCATCCGCTGCCAATGTCATGGCAATGGAGGAAACTACACCATTTTCCACCAGCGGATCGCCGCTTCCGGCGACGCGCAGCGTGGCCGCTCCGCGCGCGTCAAAGCTAGCTGTGACGGGTAAGCGGGTTGAGATCGAATCGATCAACCGGTCGCGCTCGTCGAGCAGGGTTGCCTCGTTCGACGACCCCGCCCTTGAGCGGCGCAGCCCGGCATTGACCCGTTCCAGCGCGGTCAGGTCGGTATTGAGCTGCCCGACCTCGCCCTGGGCCGCCGCGCCCAGGGCGCTTGCCTGATTGTCCAGTGCACCTGCTGTCTGCCGAAAGGCGGCAGCCGCGTCGTCGACGGCGAGCAGGAATTGGCGGCGCAGCGTATCGCTCGCGGGATTGCTTGCAAGCTCATCGGCGGTGGTAAAGATTGCGGTCAGCCGCTTACCAATACCGCTGCCATCGTCCGACACTGCCCGTTCGGCGGCTTCGATCCAGCGCAGCCGGGTCGAGGCTTGCCCGGCATCGCCGGACGAAATCCTTGCATCATCCACCAGCCAGCTATCGACCGAACGCGACAGGCCGCTAATCTCCACCCCGCCAGGACGGATGCTGTTGCGCGACAAGACGATATCGCCCGCAGCCGGAGCCTCGCGCAGCTGCACCGTGCGGCGCGCATAACCGGGGGTCTGCGCATTGGCGATATTGTCGCCGACCGTGCTAAGCGCCTTTGAATAAGCGCGCAGACCCGATGCGCCGATGTTCATCAGGTCAGTCATGTTGGCGGCCTTTTCGTCAGCTGCGCCTCGACCATGTCGGCGATGCCAAAGGCGCGCATTTGCGCCATGGCATCGGCCGTGCGTGCGTCGGCAAGTTCGCGGAACTGGCTCGTGGCGTTCGATCCGAACATCTCGTCTGCCAGCTTGGCGCTGCGCATCGTTCCGATCAGCTGGCGCAGGATAACCGCCTCGAACGCCTCGGCTGCCTTGCGCAGTTCGGGGTCGTGTTGCGGCGCGATAGCGGACGGTGCGACCGGGCGGATCATATCACCACCAGCTCTGCGGTCAGCGCGCCTGCTTGGCTGAGCGCCTCCAATATGGCGACCAAATCGCCGGGCGGCACGCGGATACGGTTGATGGCATCGACAATCTCCGATAGCGAGGTACCGCGCGGCATCAGGAATGCGGGATTGGTCTCCTCGGCGACATCGATGTCGCTCGCTTCCTCGACGGCGGTTTGGCCACGGCTGAGCGGTGCAGGCTGAACGATCCTAGGTGCCTCGTTGATGCGGACGGTCAGCTTGCCGTGGCTCACCACCGCCGGGCTGACGCGCACCGCGCCATTGATCACAACAGTTCCCGTGCGGGCGTTGACGATCACGCGAGCGGGCGGTTCGGCGCGGGTGATGGAGAGATTTTCGATCAGCGCCATCATGCGGATGCGTGCGTCGCCGCCGCTTGCTGCCTGGATGCGCACCGTTGCGCCATCGACGACGCTTGCGGTGTTTTTGCCAAACAACGCATCGATCGCATCAGCAACGCGCCCCGCGTTGGTGGCGTCGAAACTGTGGAGGTTGAAGAGCATATGGTCGCTTTGCGTGAAGCCGGTATCGACCGAGCGCTCAACCGTAGCACCGCCGCCGATGCGACCGGCGGAGGGGATGTTCACCGAGAGTTTGGATCCATCCGCACCTTCGACACCCAATCCGCCAATCACCAGATTGCCCTGCGCCATCGCGTAAATCTGGCCATCGGCGCCGTAAAGCGGGGCCAGCACCAAAGTGCCGCCGCGTAACGATTTGGCCTTGCCGAGTGCCGAAACCGTGATGTCGAGCCGCTGGCCGGGCTTGGCAAAAGCGGGGAGCTCTGCGGTGATCATCACTGCTGCGGCGTTTTTCAGCGAGGGGTTGATCCCCGGCGGCAGCGAAAGGCCGAAACGCGATACCGCGCCCTTTACCCCTTGCGTCGCATAATCGAGACTGTCGTCGCCGGTCCCGGCAAGACCAACGACGACGCCGTAACCCGTCAACTGGTTCGACCGCAGCCCCTGGAACTGGCCAAGGTCCTTTATCCGCTCTGCATGCGCCGGAGCGGCAAAGGCGAGGAAGGCGAGGAGGATTAACAGCCAGCGCATGATCAAAACGGACTGATCATCGAGAAGAATTTTTGCAGCCACCCTTGCTTGCTGGCGCGGGCGATCTCGCCCTTGCCGGTATAGAGGATCTGTGCGTCGGCGACTTTGGTCGAGGCGATGCGGTTGTCCGCGCTTATGTCGGCAGCGCGGATCAGGCCCGAAAGCTGCACCGCTTCATCGCCGCGATTGAGCGTGATCATCTTCTCGCCCTTCACCAAAAAGGTGCCATTGGGATAGGCTGCTGCTATGGTCACGCTGATTTCTCCGGACAGGCTGTTGGCCTGGGCAGTTTCGCCCTTTCCCTTAAACGACTGATCACCGCCCATATTTATATCGCCGGGGGTGAAGAGGCTTAACGGACCCGTCGCGGGTGGCGTCAGCCCGACATCGCCGCCGCGCTCGGTGCTCGCCGAGTTGCTTTTCGACGCGGCCATGCGCTCGACAAGGACGATGGTGACGATGTCGCCCACTGCCGCTGCCTTGGTACCCGACGTGAGCGGCGCATAGCCTGAGTTCTGGAAAATCGCGCCGTTGGCCGCAGGCGCGGGTGGCGCGACCGGGGCGGTTGGGGCAAAGGCGTCAGGCGCACGCTTTTTCTTCGCCTGCGCCTGCACCGCCGACAGCGCGAGTATGAGCAGCAGCGCCTTAGAGATTCTGTGTCGCATTGCGCATCATTTCATCGGTTGCCTGGATCATCTTTGAATTCACCTCATAGGCGCGCTGGGTCTCGATCATGTCGACCAGCTCCTCGACCACATTGACATTCGACGCCTCCAGTGCGCCCGAACGCAGGCTGCCGCGCCCTTCTTCGCCCGGCGCACCGACCTGCGGCGCACCCGATGCGGCGGTTTCGACAAGGAGGTTGTTTCCGATCGCCTGCAGCCCGGAAGAATTGGCAAAGCGCGCAGTTTCGATTCGGCCCAGCTCGGTCGCCTCAGCCTGCCCAGCAACGCTTGCCGAAACCGTGCCATCCGCGCCGACCGAAATCGCGGTTGCGCCATCGGGGATCTGTATTTGCGGTTGAATCGCCATGCCGTCGCTCGTCACCAGCGTGCCATCGGCGGAGATGCTGAAATCGCCCGCGCGGGTATAGCCGGTGCGGCCATCGGGCATCTGCACCTGGAAATAGCCTGCGCCTTCGATGGCGACGTCCATTGCGCTGCCGGTGGTGGTCAACGTCCCTTGCGTGTCGATCCGCGCGGTGCCGGTCATCTGCACACCGGTGCCCAGGTTAAAGCCAATGGCATAGCGCGTCTGCCCTGACGCCGGGGCGCCGGGTGTGGTCACGGCCTGATAGGCCAGCGTTTCGAAACTCGCCCGGTCGCGTTTGAAGCCGGTGGTGTTCACATTCGCCAGGTTGTTGGCGATCACCTGCATACGGAAATTCTGTGCGTCGAGCCCTGTACGAGCGACATGAAGTGCGCCGATACCCATGATCCATTCTCCTTACTGCGGCAATTGCATCAACTCGGTGGTCGCCGCGTCGAGATCGCGCGCGTCGCCGACAAGCTTGAGCTGCGTGTCCCACCCCCGGCTTGCCTCGATCATCTCGACCAGCGCGGTGGTGGCGTTGACGTTCGATCCTTCGATGGAGCGGGTGATCACTCGCGCATCGGGATCGTCGGGCAGGATGCCACCGCCCTTGACGCGGAACAGCCCGTCCAGCCCCTTGGCGATATCGACGCCGGTGGGCGAGGCGAGACGGAGGCGGTCGACCTCCTGCGGGTTTTGCGGATCGCCGCCAGCTGGGACGATCTGTATGCGCCCCTCGCCGTCGATTGAAATGCTGTCTACAGAAGGCAGCGTGATCGGCCCGCTCGCCCCTTGCACTGGATGGCCGTCGCCGGTGGTAAGCAGGCCGCTCGCCGACACTTGCAGGTCGCCCCGCCTTGTATAAGCTTCCTCGCCATCAGGGGCCTGCACCACCAGCATCGCATCGCCTGCCAGTGCGACATCCAGATCGCGGCCGCTGTAGGTTACAGTGCCGCTGCGCATATCGGCAGCGACGACCTGTTCGGAGGCAAAGGCCCGCGTCGGATTGCTTTCGCCTCGCAGCCATAGCGACTGCGCCTCGGCAATTTCGGCGCGAAAGCCGGGCGTTTGCGCATTGGCGAGATTGTTCGCCGTCGCGGTCTGCCGCGCCATCGATCCGCGCAGCGCGGTCAGGCTGGTGTAGATCAAGCGGTCCATGGGTCAGGCCCCTAGTTGATGTTCACAATCGCCTGCGTCATGTTCGACGCGGTCTCGATCGCCTTGGCATTGGCCTGGAAATTGCGCTGCGCGCTGATCAGGGCGACCAGTTCCTCGGTCACATCGACATTGGCGCGTTCAAGCGCGCCTGACCGGATTGTTCCCAACGGGCCGTTGGTCGCGGCATCGATAGTGGGTGGGCCGCTGTCGCCAGTCGATTGCCAATGGCTGTCGCCGACGGGACGCAATCCTTCCTGCGCGGTAAAGCTCGCCATGGCGACTTTGCCCAAGGCTTCAGATGATCCGTCGGCATAGGTTGCGGTGACCAGGCCGTCTATGCCGACGGAAACATTGACCAAGGCGACGGTGGGGTTGCCGGGCGCATTGGTCGGGAGGACGAAATCGAAAGCGTCGTTCAAGGTGTTGCCGGTGACGTTGCCATTTGCATCGACCGGCAAGAGCTGCAGAGTCGACCCTGTGGTATCGACCACCTGCCGGTTGGCATTCACCTGAAACGCGCCGTTGCGCGTATAGGTGACCGCCTGCCGGGGTGGGTCGCCACGGACGACGAAAAAGCCTTCACCAGCAACCGCAAGATCGAGCGTCTTGTCGCTTGCTTCCAGCGTGCCTTGAGTGAATTGCTGCACGACACCGTTGAGGCGCGTGCCTTGTCCGGCAATCATCTTGGTCGTTTGCGTGGGAGCGCTGGCGAACAGGTCGCCAAACTGAGCGCGGCTCCGCTTGAAACCGGTTGAGCCGACATTGGCGAGGTTGTTCGATATGACCGAAAGGTCGGTCTGTGCGCCCTTCAGGCCGGAGAGCGAGGTGTAGAAGGACATGGTTTAGGCTCCTGTTGTTGGGGGGGTGGAGGCAGCGCGAATGTCGCTGAGCATTTGCGTCTGCGCTGCAATCTGTTCGGCGATGCCCTTCAACGAGATGTTCATTTCGGAAATCCCGCTGACGCTCGAAAACTGCGCCATTTGCGCGACCATCGCCTGGTTATCGACGGGATCGAACGGGTCCTGCTCCTTCAGCTGCGTTGTCATCAGCCGAAGGAAATCATTTTGTCCCAACTGCTTTTCGGCGCTGCCCTTTGGCATGACCGGCAAGCTGTTTGCGTTTACGCTTTGAATGGCCATTGTCATTGTCCTAACCGCAAGGTTTCGCTGATCAGGCCCTTTGCGGTGGACAGGACCTGGACGTTGTTCTGGTAATGGCGGGCGGTTTCGACCATCTCGACCAGCTCGGCGGCGCTATCGACCGCAGCTTCCCAAACGTCGCCATTGGCATCGGCGAGCGGATGGTCGGGTTCGTGCCGTTTGACCGGATTGGCGGTTGATTGCGTAACACGATCAACCGCGACCGTGGCCGTCCCGTTGTCGCCCATGATCGTACGGAACACCGGCTTCATTGCGCGAAAGGCCTGGCCCTCGCTGCCCGCCACCGTGCCCGCATTGGCAAGGTTGGACGCGGTGGTGTTTAGCCGCACCAGCTGCGCCGCCATCGCCCGCCCGCTAATGTCAAAGATCGACAGGTTATCGGCCATCGTCATTCTCCCTTCAGCGCGCGGGTCAGCGTCGAGATGCGCCCATTGAGAAAAGCGAGGCTCGACCGATAGGCGAGGGCATTTTCGGCAAAGGCGGTCTGCTCGGTCGCAAGCTCTACCGTATTGCCGTCGAGCGAAGGCTGCACCGGAACGCGAAAGGCGATGGCGTCGTCGACCGACTGGCCGCCCTCTGCAAGGCTAAGCGCTTTCGAGAAATCCAGATCGCGCGCCTTGTAATTGGGTGTCGCTGCATTGGCGATGTTGGAGGCAAGCATGCCCATCCGCTGGTTGCGCAGCGAAAGCGCGGTGGCGTGGATGCCAAAGATATTGTCGAAAGCCATGCGATTGCTCCTTTCCTGCCCGGCTCGCGCCGCGACAGGGAATGAGCAGCAATTGGCGTGCCAGTTTCGATTTATCGTTGTTTTTTCGTTGTTTGCGACGGAGCGATCCGCCGCGCGTCGGAAAGCCGACAGTATAGTTATACGCTCCCGGAAAACAGCCATTGGCATGGGCTTTGCAGATTGGTTCGCGCGAAGCGGCGGGCATGGTGCCTTGCCGCGGAAAAGGACCGACAATGAACCGATATGTATTTTGTCTCGCCGCCGCGCTGCTCGCTGCCCCGGCGCACGCGCAGCAATATGAGGATCTGGACGCGCTCGACCGGCGCATTGCCGATGCATCCGGCGTGCTTGGAACCACGGCTGAGGCCATCGACCGGCGGATCAAACTGCCGCGCTGCCCGGAGGCTGCGAGCCTCGACACGGGGGCGAGCGGAATGATCGCAGTGCGCTGTGCCTCGCTTGGCTGGCGGCTGCGTGTGCCTGTTTCCGCGTCCATTGTCGTCTCTCAAATGGCCGAACCCATCATCCGCCGCGGACAAAGCGTCGCGGTGGAAATCGTTGGCGATGCTTTCAGCGTCAGCTATGATGCGGTTGCGATGGACGAAGGTGCAGTTGGCAAATCGATCCGCGTCAAATTCTCGACAAATGGGGCATTCTTTGCCGCTACCGTGACTGGGCCGGGCAAAGTTCAAATGGCGGACTAAACCGGCGGCGCGCGCTGCCGTTAACCCCCGTCAGAAGCATGTCGAAAAACCGACAGGCACATGATGGAGGCCTTAGCCATGGTGAACCCGGTCAAATTCGGGCCGCTTCGCCCGATCGAGGAACGCACGGCGATTGCTCCGCGCAAGGAGGGTGCACCCCGCCCCAGAGCAGCCGAGCAGGCCGTGCCCTCGGTGCCGCTGAGCAAGCTGACTGCGCTCGCACGTGATCTGGCGGCCGCCGGACCACCGGTTGATTATGCGCGTATCGCACAGGTCAGCCAGGCGATCTCACTTGGCAGCTACAAGGTCGATGCGCAGGCGATCGCCGATGCGATGCAGCGCCATTACCATCTCGGCTAGCCATGAATCTTTCACACATCGACGCGATCATGGCACGGCAGTCCGAACTGATCGCCGCGCTCGATACACAGGACGCTTTGGCGATCACCAGCGCGACCGAGGCTTTGGCTGCGGCGGTCGCCCTGTGCAAAAATGCGCCCGCTGGCCCCGCCGATAACGCGCTCCCGGAGCGGATCGGCGAGGCGCTGCAGCAGAGCCAGGCAGCAACGATCCGGGTCAATATGCTGGCCCATTGGACGCGTCAGAGAATTGGCAGGATCGCCGAACTGCGCGGCGGAACATTGTCTAAACAGACACTAACATACGGTTTTTGAACAAATAATATCGGGCATCGGATAACTGGCATAGCGCTTGCTGTTCCATTTGCGAAGGCCCCTGCATCCTGCCGGGGCCAAGGCGGAATGGACAATGAGCCGGTACGATATTGCCAGCCAGCCCGACAGTGCGATGCAGCGCGTAACCCGCGCCATCGGCGTTGCCGCCGAGCGGACCGGGGTCGATTTCGACTATCTAATGAACCAGGCGCGCGTCGAAAGCGGCTTTCGCGCCGATGCTCGCGCAAGCACCTCAAGCGCCACAGGGCTGTTTCAGTTTACCCGGCAGACTTGGCTGGCAACGGTGAAGCAGCATGGAGCGCAGCATGGGCTCGGCTGGGCGGCGGACGCGATCAGCGCCGATGGCAATGGTAGCTATTCGGTCAGTGATGCCGGCCTGCGCGCGCAAATCCTCGATCTTCGCAGCCAGCCCGAAATCGCCTCGCTGATGGCGGCGGAATTTGCCGCTGACAATGGCGAGACGCTTGGTGCTTCGCTCGGCCGTGAACCAGAAGCGGTCGATCTGTATCTGGCGCATTTCCTGGGTGTTGGTGGCGCATCCAAGTTTCTGAAGGAATGGACAGCAAATCCCGGTCAAGCCGCTGCGCCGCTCTTCCCGAAAGCCGCCGCAGCCAATCAGGCGATCTTCTACGGCCCGAACGGCCCGCGCAGCCTGCACGACATTCGCGAACGTTTTCGCGCAAAGATGGGCGGTGACTATGCACAGCCGGTAACGCAGTCGCGCATAGCGGTCGCAACAAATTCGCGCGCTGCGCCGCCGCCGACGCTGCGTGCCATCGAACCGATGCCTCAGCGGCTGTCGATCGATTTTGCCCGCTCGGCCTATAGCCGCCTTGCGGCGCTTGGTGGGCAAGGCTGATGGACGGCATGCTCCGCCGCATCTGGACATCGGTCGCTGTTGGCGGCGCGCTACCATTTGCGATCCTGATCGTTGTCATGCTTATGGTCGTGCCGATCCCGGCGCTTGTGCTCGATATCGGCTTTATCGCCAATATTCTGATCAGCCTCGCGGTGCTGATGATCGCGCTGTCTGCGGCGAAACCGCTCGATTTCTCCGCTTTCCCGACGGTGCTGCTGCTTACTACCCTGTTCCGCCTCTCGCTCAATGTCGCCTCTACCCGCGTTGTGCTGGTCGACGGGCATCAGGGCCCGGCTGCGGCCGGGCATGTGATCGAGGCGTTCGGGGCCTTCCTGATCGGCGGCGATTATATCGTCGGACTGTTCGTCTTTGCAGTGCTGATGATCATCAATCTGGTGGTCATCACCAAGGGCGCGGGTCGCGTTTCGGAGGTTTCGGCCCGCTTCACATTGGACGCTTTGCCGGGCAAGCAGATGGCGATTGATGCCGATCTGAATGCCGGACTACTCACCCCCGAAGAAGCCAAGGCGCGGCGGCAGGAGGTCGCGACCGAGGCCGATTTCTACGGCTCGATGGACGGTGCCTCCAAATTTGTGAAGGGCGATGCGGTCGCTGGCCTCCTCATTCTCTTCGTCAATATTTTCGGCGGACTGATCTTGGGCGTGGTCAGCCACGATCTGTCGCTCGGCGAAGCGGCCAAGATCTATATCACCTTGGCTATCGGCGATGCACTGGTGGCGCAGGTCCCCGCGCTGCTGCTTTCGATTGCCGCTGCTGCCATCGTCACGCGAGTCACTTCGCCGATGGACCTGTCCGGGCAGATTGGCAGCCAGTTCGGTCTTGCCAAAGCCTGGGCGCCGGTGACGATCATCCTGACGTTGCTTGGGCTGGTTCCTGCCATGCCGCAGCTTGTGGTCCTCCCTGCTGCAGCGGTCGCCGGTACGATCTGGTGGCGTTTGCGCCAACGCGATCAACTCGCCGCAATCCCGGTCACCGTGCCGATCCCGCCCAGCGAGCCGCATGTCATTCAGTGGGATGAGGTTTCCGAGACTGCGCCGATCACGCTCGAAATCGGCTATGCGCTCGTCGATCTGGTCGACGACCGCAAAGGTGCGCCGCTGATGGCGCGGATTACGGGCGTGCGGCGCCAATTGTCGCGCGAGCTTGGCTTTGTATTGCCGCTGGTGAAGGTCAGCGACGACCTGTCGCTGCCCGGCAATGCCTATCGAATCCGCGTGGCGGGCGCGATCCAAGGCGAGGATGAAGTTTGGCCCAATGAACTGCTCGCGCTCGACGGCGGCGATTGCCTTGACGGCGTCACTGGCCGCGCCTGCAAGGATCCAAGCTTCGGTCTCGACGCAATGTGGATCGCTGCTTCCGCGCGCGCCGATGCCATTGCGGCGGGCTATACCGTGGTCGATGCGCCGACGGTCGTTGCAACGCATTTGAACCGGATCGTCGCGGGCGGGGCTGCCGAACTATTCGGGCTCGACGATGCGCAGGCCGTGGTCGAGACGTTGAAGGCAGGTTTCCCGCAACTGGTGCAGGGATTGACGCCCGCCCCCTACTCGCTCGCCGCGATCACCGCCTTGTGCCGCGCGCTATTGATCGAGCGCGTTCCCTTGCGCGATTTTCGCCGTATTGCCGAGGCGCTGGTCGAGATTGGCGGGCAGGATTTGTCACCTGCCGAACTGGTCGAGGCGGTGCGGCAGCGGATCGGCGCTTTGATCGTCCAGACCATCGTGCCCGTCAAGATGCCGCTGCCCGCAATTACCTTCGATCCCGAACTTGAGGCGCTGTTGACGCAGGCAGTGCGTACCGGGCCGCAAGCTGCATGGCCGTTCGAACCCGAACTTGCCCGGCGGATCATCGCGGCGATTGGCGAAGCGGTGCAGCCGCTATTGCTGGCCGCGCGCAGCTTTGCGGTGATCACTTCTCCGCTCTGTCGCGCTGCGGTTTCGCGGTTGCTGCGCGCGCAATTTGCCGATGTCGCTGTGCTCTCCTTCCTCGAAATCCCCGAAAGCAAGGCGGTCGATATCATCGCCACCATCGGCGGCAAACAAAGCCCCGTCCTGATTTCCGATAGCAGCGAACCAGCAAAGGAAGATTGATTATGCTTCACGTTCAAACCGGCCCGGCACCGCGCGCGCAAGCGGCGCAGCAGGGCTATCGCAGCGTCGCGCAAAGCCAGGACGAGCTGTTGGGTCAGCACAGTGAGCTGGTCCGCCGCATTGCCTGGCACGTCCATTCGCGCATGTCCTCGGCGATCGATCTGGAGGATTTGATCCAGGTCGGGCTGATGGCGCTGATCGAATGCGCGCGCACCTATGAGGATCGCGGCTTTGCCTTTGCGACCTATGCCTCGACGCGGATTCGCGGGGCCATGATCGACCAGTTGCGCAAGGAGGCGCGGATGACGCGCTCTGCCATTGCGGGGCGGCGAAAGCTCACCGAAACGCGCAGCAGGCTGGAGCAGCAATATATGCGCGCGCCCGATGCTGAGGAGATGGCAGAAGCGATGGGGCTGGATGTCGAGGCCTATAACGGCCTATTGCTCAGCGTCGTTCCAGCAGAAAGCGAAAGCGTCGATGAGTTGTATTCGGACCACGATCCCTGGTTCGCCGACCCCGAAACGCCCGCCGACGAACGGATCGAACAGGCGCAAATGCAGCAATTGCTTGCAGCCTCAATCGCCGATTTGCCCAAGCGCGAAGGCATGATCCTGCAGCTCTTCTTCGTCGAGGAAATGAACCTCGACGAAATCGGCCAGATTTTGGGCGTTGGCGCCGCGCGCGTCTGCCAAATCAAGAAAGCAGCGCTGCAAAAACTCCGGGCACGGATGTCCGACGCGGTTTAGCCCAGCGCAGCCTTCAGGTCGGTCACCAGATCGATCCGCTCCCAGGGGAACAGGTCGCCTTCCGCCTTGCGGCCGAAATGGCCATAGGCAGCGGTGTTGCGATAGATCGGCTTGTTGAGGCCCAGATGCGTGCGGATGCTGCGCGGGGTAAGTCCGCCAAGCTTTTCGATCCCCATGATCGCGCGCTCGATCGCATCGTCGCCCACCGTGCCGGTTTCATGCGTATCGACATAAAGCGACAGCGGCTTTGACACGCCAATGGCATAGGCCAGCTGGATCGTGCAGCGCGTGGCAAGGCCCGCAGCGACGATATTCTTGGCCAGATAGCGCGTGATGTAGGCGGCCGAGCGATCTACCTTGGTCGGGTCTTTGCCGGAAAACGCGCCACCACCATGCGGAGCGGCACCGCCATAGGTGTCGACAATGATCTTGCGGCCGGTAAGGCCAGCATCGCCAT
>CAZSJE010000014.1:0-24191 GCA_964606835.1 uncultured Sphingorhabdus sp. | reverse complement strand
AGGGACATTTGTATAGCCTTATGGGAGTGAGGCGCAGCCGCGCCCTTATTGCGCGGGCACATAGCTTAATTTGTGCACTGCGGCAAGGATTGCTATCTGGTCGCATGCTTGATTTCAGGAAAGACGGTTTGCGGTTGTTTGCTGGCGCCTGCGACGAAGTCGAGCTTAGTCGGATCGAGTTGGCACTTGGCAATTTGTTTGACGCGGGCGCGGGCGTCAGGCTGCACGGCGTCGCAGGTCTATATCCAGCTTTGGCCTCAACTGGTCCAGTCGGCGCGGTGGCAACCGCACTGCTCGAAAGCGACGCAAAACCGGTGCGGGCCATCCTGTTTGACAAAACAGCAGAAACCAACTGGAGCCTCGCCTGGCATCAGGACCGGACCATCGTTGTGAAGAAACGCATTGACGTTGCAGGTTTTGGGCCGTGGACAGTCAAAAGCGGGTTGCTGCACGTTTCGCCGCCCATCGGTATATTGGAAGCGATGGTCACATTGCGACTGCATCTGGACGATGTCGATGAAAGCAATGCGCCTTTGCTCGCTGCAAAAGGGTCGCATCGGCTTGGCAGGATAGCCGAAGCTGACATCGCGGGGGTTGTCGATCAATCGGAAATCCATAGCAGTCTTGCGCAGCGCGGCGACATCTGGGCCTATTCGACGCCGGTATTACACGCCTCGGAAGTGGCGTATCTGCCAAGGCGGCGGCGCGTGTTGCAGGTCGATTATGCTAGCGGTGCCCTGCCAAGTGGTTTGGAGTGGCTAGGGGTTTGATGACGCAACGCTTCGCTGCGGCAAAGCCTTCGCCAGCAGCTCGCTGTTGTAGAGTGAAACTGTGTTCCTCCGCACCAGCCGCTCGCCAACATTTTTGTCAAAACCAGTCATCCAGTCCGCGGCCCTTTTTGAAAATTCTGGCAGTGTTGCAGGGGCGTTCGCCAAATCCTGCAACTGGCGCGAAGCCTTAAGCAGTTCCGCGCGTTCGCGTTCCAGGCTTGGTCCTGCATAACGTTCCGACAGCAAACCCAGCTGGTGCCGGGCCGCAGCGATCAAAAGCAGGCTGGCTTGCCGGTCGCCGCGTGCCTGCATTTCTACGGCGCCCATTACGCCCGCTTGAATCAGTGTCAGCTGGTCGTCCAGTTTTCGCGGGGCCTGCATCTTGTCGCCGCCGGGACAACTGCGGATGGCGCGGACATAGGCCGCGAGGGCGTCGAGCGTCGCGGGGCTGGGTTCGCGCCCGCCAAATTCGTCCACGATCAGCGTGCGGATAAAGGGTTCAAGCGCCTTGGCCGACGGATCGTGCGAGATTTTGCCGGGGGCGGCGAGGTCGGGGATCATTACAGGATCGAACCTGCCATTGCCGCGCGCGGCGCTGAAAAAGCTGTTGGTGACGTCGGCAGTGCCGGGCTTGTCGGAGACGCCCGCCAGCGCAAAATGAGGATTGTTACGGCCGTTGACATGGCAGCTTGCACAGTTGAGGCCCGCCTTCGCGGCTTGCCCGCCAAGCAGCGCTGGGGTGTTGAATAAAGCCTCGCCCGCCCGCACCAGCGTTGTGGTGTGCGGATCGTCAGCGAGGCAAGCCGATGGCTGGCTTGACATGGCTTCCAGTTCTGCACCGGGCGCGGTCCAGCGCAGCGTTTCGAACAGCGGCGGGATGGCGGTAAAGGCCAGCGCCGCCATCCCGCCTGCCAAAATGCAAGCGATCAGCTTGCCGATGGCACTTTCTCCGATATCCAGCGGCGCAGTTCGTCGGCTTCGTTGCAGCCAAAGCCGCAAATCGCCTCCAGTTTCGCCAGATGCGCTTTGGCCCCGGCAACATCGCCACGTTCCAGCTTCAGCTCGCCATAATATTCCAGTGCGCCTCGGTGGGCGGGATAAATGCCGAGCGCAGTCTGGTAATAGCTTTCGGCCACATCATAGCGTTTCAGCTTGCGGTTGGCAAAGCCCAGATAGGTCAGGATGTCGGGATGCGGCCCCGCAGCCCAGCGCGCGTCGTTCAGATAAGCGATAGCTTCTTCATAGCGATGCTCGTTGATCATGCTGACGGCGGTGACATAGGTTTCGTCTGCTGCTTTCGCTTCGGCCAGTTTCACATTCGGCGCGTCCACCGATGCTTGTTTGCCGGCAGCAATGGCTGCCTCCAGCTTGGCCACGCCATCGGCCAGCTTGGCCTTATCAGCGCAAGTATCACTGCAGCTTGCCTGCATCGCCTTCAGCGCGGCCAGTTGCGCCGCTGCCTTGTCCGCCTTGCCAAGCTTGGCCTGCACAATCCCGAAGTCACGCTGCGCCTCGACCATCTTGCCATTATACTTGACCGCAAGGCTAAGCGGCTTGTCCGCCTTTTTGAAATCGTTCATTCCCATATAGGACGCACCAAGTAGGTATTGCGCCGCTGCATCCTTTGGCACTGCACCTGCGACCTTTTTGAAGTGCTTGGCAGCGGTCGCATAGTCGCCCGCTTTGAAAGCAGCAGTGCCTTTCTGATAATCGACCGCCGGATCATAGGCCGGGGCCGAACTGCTGGGCGATCCGCCACCCCCGCCGCCGCCGCTGCCTGCGGCGAGGAGGGGGGGTAGGGCCAAAAGCGAGAGTGCCGCAACCGATGCCAGCAATGTCCGGGTTGAAATGCGTGTCATGCCAATCTCCTCACAGCCCCGCTATCGGACACAAGATTATCATCTTTGCAGTCCAAGTGCAAAGGTTGCCACGCACAGTGAGGTGCGCCATCAGGCAGCGATGATTGCGCGCCTGATCCCTGATCGTTTCCTGTTGTTGTTGCTTGGTGCCGTGCTGCTCGGCTGGTTGTTGCCTGTGCAAGGCCGCGCGCTGGATATCGCGCACCAGATCAGCACCGCGAGCATCTTCGCGCTGTTCTTCCTCCACGGATTGCGTCTGCCACGTCAGGAAGTATTGGACGCATTCAAAAGCTGGAAACTGCAGTCTGCGATGTTGGGGTTCAGCTTTGTTGCCATGCCGCTTACCGGATTGTTGCTGGCAAAAACGCTGGGCTGGATGCTGCCCGCTGCACTGGTGACGGGCATCCTGTTTTGTGCGGTGCTGCCTTCGACGGTGCAGTCGGCGATCAGCTATTCGGCGATGGCGGGTGGCAATGTTGCCGCATCGGTCGTCGGAGCGGCGGTGTCCAGCCTGGCCGGGATTGTCCTGACGCCTGCGCTGGTCACGCTCGTCATTGGAGCGGCGGCGGGTGTGTCGCTGGGCAGCGATACCGTGATCCGCATCGCTACGATGCTGTTGCTGCCCTTTGTGCTGGGGCAGGCGGCGCAGCGCTGGTTGGGCGAATGGGCGCGGCGGCAAAAGGCTCCGCTGTCCTTTTTCGACCGGCTGGTGATCCTGATCGCGGTGTATGTTGCTTTTTCCGGGGCGGTTGCTTCCGGCAGCCTTTCGTCACTGGACCTGATGACGCTTGCCCTGTTGTGCGCGATCCTTGGCCTGTTGCTCGCGCTTGCCTTTGCCGGGGCATGGGGTGCGGGTGCCGTACTGGGCTTCAGCCGGGCGGACCGGGCGAGCCTGGTTTTTGCGGGCGCGCACAAGAGCATCGTCACCGGTGCGCCGATGGCGGCGATCCTGTTTGGCAGCGCGGCGGGGCTGCTCCTGCTGCCGACAATCCTGTACCATATGGCGCAGTTGCTGATTTCTGCGCCGCTGGCGGCAAGGCTGGCTAAAGGCTCCTGAGCGCTTCAGCGGGTCGTGCCGCCAGGATCGGCAGCGACCCGGCGATGCCCAGCAGGAAGGTCAGGCCCGCTCCGCCCACCAGCGTCAACGCCAGCACTGCCGGATCGGGTGCAAAGCTGAAGTCGAAGATTTGCACTACCACATACCATGCCGCGCCCAGCCCCAGCGCAAGTGCTACCACGCCCAGCACCACCGCCAGCAGCCCATATTCCATCGCCTGCGCCCCCAATATCTGGCGGCGGGTGGAGCCGAGCAGTTTCATGATCACGCTGTCGTAAATGCGCGACTGGCGCGCGGCGGCAATGGCGCCGACCAGCACCGCGATCCCGGCGAGGATGGCAATCGAGGCGGCAGCCGCAATCGCCTGCGCCATTTGCGTAAGCAGGTTGGATACCTGTCCGACCACTTCGCCGACCTCGATCAGCGAGGCGGAGGGGAAGGCGGGGGGGATTGATCGGGCGAGCGCGCGTTCGGCGGCCTTGTTCACTGTGACTGTGGCGACCATGTTATGCGGCGCGGCGTCGAAGCTGCCTGGCGAGAAGACCAGCGCATAGTTCAATCCGAAATTCTCCCATTTCACTTCGCGCAGCGCAGCGATTTTGGCAGGGACCTCGACGCCAAGTACGCTGACGGTCAGGCTGTCGCCCACGCCGACGCCAAGTGATTCGGCCACACGCTGGTCGAGCGAGACGAGCGGCGGCCCCCTATAGTCGGCTGCCCACCATTGGCCTGCAATTACGTCGCTGCCCTGCGGAACGACGCCGCTATAGGTCAGCCCCCGGTCGCCGCGCAGCACCCACGCGCCTTCGGGCAGTTCGGCGAGCTGGTCGACCCTCTGCCCACCAAATTCGACGATGGTCCCGCGCAGTGCAGGGATCATATTTATCTGGCCTTTCGGATCGGCGGCGCTGACCATCTGGCCAAACTCGGTCGTGCGGTCGCGGGGGATATCGAGCACGAAGAAACTGGGTGCCTTTTCGGGCACCTGCTGGCGGATTTCATTGTCGATGCTGGTCTGGATCGCAGCAAGCGTGACGAACAGCGTCAACCCAAGCCCCAAGGCGACGACCAGCGCCTGCGTCTGCGCGCCGGGGCGGTGCAGGTTGGCAAGCGCCAGCCGGGGCAAGGGGGCCTTGGGTCGCGGAAGCCGCTCGGCAATCTTGCCCAGCCCCCATGCCAACAGCGCGAGCATCAGCAACAGCCCGAATGCCGCACCGATAAAGGCCAGCGAGAACATCGGTTCGCGCGCGGTGCCGACGGCGAGCGCAACGATTGCGAGGATCGCCGCGGTGACGAAAATTGCCGTGCGTTTATCCATCCCAATCCGCCGCTCGACCACGGCGCGGAATAGCCCCGCCGCTGGCACTGTCCGCGCGCGGGCGAGCGGGGGCAGGGCAAAGGCAAGCGCAATCAGCAGGCCATAAACGGCACTGACCGCCAACGGTACGGGATGGAAAGAGAAGCCGGGAGGCACCGGCAAGACGTCGCCTGCAATCCAGCCAATCACTTGCGGTAACAGGCTGCCGACTGCGAGGCCCAGCAGGATGGCGACAATTGCCACCGCCAATATTTGCAGCATGTAGATGCGGAAAATCGTGCCTGAGTCTGCGCCCGTGACCTTTAGCGTCGCGATACTGGCGCGCTTGCTTTCCAGATAGCTGCCGACGCCATTGCCGACGCCAATCCCGGCAATAACCAATGCCGCCAGGCCAACGAGCGTCAGGAACTGCCCCATGCGCTCGATAAAACGCCGCGTTCCGGGTGCACCGTTGGAGCGGTCGGTTACTTCCCAGCCTGCGCTGGGGAATGCAGCTTCGAGCGATTTGGCGACGGCGGAAGGGTCTTCATCCGCGCGCAGCTTGATGCGATACTTGCTCTCGAACATGCTGCCAGGCTGGATCAGGCCGGTGGAGGGGAGCGACGGGATGCCGATGATGGCCACGGGGCCAACTGTAAAGCCTTCGCCCAATCGGTCAGGTTCTTCTTTGATGATGCCCGAGATGCGAAAATTTGCTTCGCCAAAGCGAACGGTGTCGCCGGTCTTTAATTCCAGCCGGTTGGCAAGCGAAGGGCCGATATAGATTTGCCCGGGCGGCGGAGCCTTCGCTATGCCTGCGCGGTCGAGGGTCAGCGCACCATAATGCGGGTAGACGTCGTCGACGGCCTTCAATTCGGCCAGCACGCTTTCCCGCCCGATCGCCATCGCGCGCATCCGTACAGTTTCGGAGAGTGCTCCCGCCTTGCGAAATGCCGACTTCTCCGCTTCGCTCGCCTCGCGCTGGGCAATCGCGATCTGTATGTCGCCGCCCAGCAGGCTCTGCCCGCGATTGGAAAGTTCCTCCGCGATGCTCGCGGTCAGGCTGCCAATCGCAGCAAGCGTGGCCACGCCCAGGAACAGGCAGACCGCAAGCAGCCGCAAACCCCTGATCCGCGCCGACAGGTCTCGCCGCGCGATGCGCCAAAGGGTGGCGAGGTTCAAGCTCCGTGCTCCACCACATACCCATCCTGCATCGCGACCACCCGGTCGCAGCGTGCCGCCAGCGCAGGATCGTGGGTAATGATCAGCAGCGTTGCCCCCATTGCAGCGCGGCGCTCGAACAGCAGGTCGATAATTGCCGAACCCGTCGCGCCGTCGAGATTCCCAGTGGGTTCATCTGCAAAGATGATCTTCGGTGAAGCCGCCATTGCGCGCGCAATCGCCACGCGCTGCTGCTCACCGCCTGAAAGCTGCGACGGATAATGCGTCAACCGGTGGCCTAGGCCCACTGCTTCCAATTCCTTCGATGCGCGGCCAAAGGCGTTGTCAATCCCCGCCAGCTCCATTGGCACCGCGACATTTTCCAACGCGGTCATCGTTGGCAGCAAATGAAAAGCCTGCAACACAATCCCGATCCGGCCCCGGCGCGCCCGGGCCAGTTCATCCTCGTCCAGCTTGGTAAAGTCCAGCCCGTCAACGCTCACCGAACCGCCACTTGCCCGCTCCAGCCCGGCGAGCACTGCCATCAGCGAGCTTTTGCCCGAACCCGAAGGTCCAAGCAGCGCAACGCTCTTGCCATAAGGGACCTCCAGATCGACCCCGCGCAAAATTTCGACGGCTGCGTCGCTGGCACCAAGCGTGAGGGTGACATTCGACGCGCGGATTGCCATATCCGCATTGGCGCTAACCGGTGCGTGCAAGGGAGAGACCTTTATGCTGAAATCTTTGGCCAGATATGGGGCCTCCTTTGCGATAATCCAAGGCTTAAGCGCATGCGGGCAATCGCCTGTAGCTGAGGCACCCGCCAAAACTGACAAAGCGGCAGAGCAAGCGCAATATGACAAGCTCGTCGTTGCCTTCGGCGACAGCCTCTACGCAGGGTACCGTTTGGGCCCGACGGAAGGGCTGGCGCCGCAATTGCAGGCAGCGCTCGCCAAGGCCGGGATCAGCACTCGCGTCCACAATGCGGGTGTGTCCGGCGATACCACTGCAGCGGGCAAGCAACGGCTGGCCTTCGTGCTCGACAATCTGGAGCGCACGCCCGACCTGGTCGTGCTGGGCCTCGGCGGCAACGACATGCTGCGCGGTATCCAGCCTTCCGAAACCCGGGCCAACCTGACCGCCATGATGGAGGAGCTAAAGAAGCGGAACATCGATGTGGTCCTGACGGGGATGCTTGCAGCACCCAATTTGGGGCCGGATTATGCCAGGGGTTTTGAGCCGATTTTTCGCGATCTGGCCAAGGCCTATAACGCGCCGCTGATGCCATTTTTCCTCGACGGCGTGGTCACCGACAAAGCGCTGATGCTCCCAGACGGCATTCACCCCAATGCCAAGGGCGTGGCGAAGGTGGTGGAAAAGCTTGGTCCGTTGGTCGAAGCCGAACTGCGCGACCAGCCGCAAGGTGTATTAAAAAAATAACACACCAAAACCCAATTCGCTTGAAATCGAATCGCTTGCAATCCATCTTGCCGCCAATGCCATGACCGAAGGAAGACCGACCATGTCTACCGAAACCATTACTGCTACCGAAGAGCCAGCGCTGAAGCTGACGCCGCCCGATCCGGTGCCGCCAATAGCACCAACACAGGCTATTGGGCTGGTTCCGGTTTCCGACGATCAGAAGACGCAGCTCGATGCGCGGGTAGAGGGCTATATCAACGACCTGATCGCGCAGGATGTGAACAGCCCCGAATTCGGCAAGCGCGTCGATCAGCTGACCAATATGGGTCGTAAGGAGATTATGGAAGCGGCGGGGCAATCGAACCGCTTTCTTGATCGCCCGATCCGGCAGATGGACGACCAGTCGGGCGTTGGTGCCGATCTCGCCGAACTGCGCCGAACCGTTGAGGATCTCGATCCGTCAAAACGCGGCGATATGTTCAGCAAGAAAAAGCTGTTCGGCATCATCCCCTTTGGTAACAAGATGCGCAATTATTTCGACAGCTACCAAAGCTCGCAAAGCCATATCAGCGCGATCCTGGGGCGGCTGGCCAATGGCAAGGACGAGCTGCTGATGGACAATGCCGCAGTCGATGTCGAACGGCAGAATATGTGGAAAGCAATGGGCAAGCTGGAGCAGATGGTCCATATTTCCAAGACGCTCGACCAGCGGCTGGAGGCCAAGGCGGCGGAGCTTGAACTGTCCGATCCGGCGAAAGCCAAGGCGATCAAGGAGTCAGCCCTGTTCTATGTCCGGCAACGGACGCAGGATTTGCAGACGCAGATGGCAGTGACCGTGCAGGGCTATCTTGCGCTTGATCTGGTCAAGAAGAACAACGTCGAGCTTGTCAAAGGCGTGGACCGCGCTTCAACCACCACCGTTGGCGCGCTACGCACTGCGGTGACAGTCGCGCAGGCAATGACCAACCAACGGCTGGTCCTCGACCAGATCACGGCGCTAAACACGACAACAGCCGGCATCATCGACGGCACTGGCAAGATGCTACGCGAAAACACAGCGCGCATCCACGAACAAGCGGTCAGCTCGGCCATCCCGCTCGAAACGCTCAGCCGCGCGTTCCAGAATATTTACGACACGATGGATGCCATCGACACCTTCAAGCTGAAAGCACTCGACAGCATGAAGGCGACCAGCGAGGCGCTGGATAAAGAGGTTCAGAAGTCGAAGGGCTATATCGCGCGCGCCGAGGGGCAGAACCAGGCCGCGAGCGACGCACAGGAAACTGGCCTGCTCTCGGCGCTGGAGGGCTGAAAGCCGCACCATGAGCGCAGCCAACCAGTCCGATGAAATCCTTGATGACGCGCGGCGTTCGCTTTCGCGTGTACGCATGGGGCCGCCTATCGGGCTGAAATCGCGCGCGCTAAGGCGGCAGCATTGGGCCAACAAGATCGCGCGTGCTGCAATTGCTTTTGGCGTGCTGACCATCGGTGCGGGCGTGGTCGGCGCGATCATTGATGGCATCGGTTTTTGGGGGGTGATGATCACCGGAGTGCTGGGCGCTGCGGCGGCCTATGTGCTGCTGCGTTATCCTGAAATGCCAATGCCAACCCCCGAAACATTGCGGCAGACCGACCTTGGCACGCTGGCCGGAAAAACCGAAATCTGGCTCGAATCGCAGCGCGCAATGCTGCCCGCGCCAGCGGTGCAGGTGGTCCAAGATATCGGCGTCCGGCTCGATCAGCTTGCGCCGCAATTGCAGACATTGGGTGAGAACGATCCCGCCTCACGCGAAGTGCGCAAGCTGGTGGGCGAGCATCTGCCCGAACTCATCAACAGCTACAAACGCATTCCCGAACCGCTGAAGCGGCAGGAGCATAACGGCAAAACGCCCGAAGCCCAATTGGTCGACGGGCTCAAGCTGATCGACCGCGAGATCGAGACGATGACCGGCCAGATCGCGCGCGGCGAACTCGATAAACTCGCAGTGCGCGGACGCTATCTCGAACTCAAATATGACGGCGCGGCCGAAACCTAATCGCCATGGTTGGTCGATCCGTCCTTGCGGATGCGGACCAGGTTCATCGCCAGCATCCCGCCGCTGCCCAGCATTTTGACGTCGATATTGCCGCTGCTTTTGAGGCCTGCGGAAAGGCCGGCGCTCAGGAAGGAAAGGATCGCCGATCCCTTGCCAGACAGTTGAACATCCGTGGCGCTTTCCTTGGTGCCGAGGAACGACCACATTTCGGCACCATAGGTTTCCTCGACGATGAAGAATTTGTCGTGCTTCCATGCAGGCAGTTTCGCTAGCTGACCGGCGATCATCAGCATGTTGTCGATGGAAAGCCCTTTCAGATTGGGTGTTTTCAGGATGAACTGGCTTTTCCCGGCAAAGCTATAGGAAACGCTTGCCTCGGCCGCGAGATCGAGTCCTGCAGTGCTTGGCAGTTCCACCCCGCCCTGGATCAGCCGCTGTTTCACTTTGCTGGTGACAAGGTCCAGGCTCTTGTCGGAATGAGGGCTGGAACGGATGGTCGCGCCGAAATCGGCGATGTGGCCGACCTTGTGAAAGCTGTCGTCACGGCGGACCATGATGTCGCCGATCTGGATCGGCTTTCCGGGCATCCAGACCGCGCGGGCATGAAGCGCGTCTTGCAACTGCTCGTCGAAGATTTTGGGCAGGGACACGGTTCTTCTCCTTCAGGGGAATTTTGGAGCGTCGACCCGGTTTGGCGCCGCATTCCGCGGCTGCATTTGTCCTGTTACGCCTTTTTGCGCGCTTTTGCTACCGCCTCTTTCAGCGCATCGTGGCCCAGCGCACCTTCCAGTATCTGGTCGCCAACGATAAAGGTCGGGGTGCCGCCAAAGCCGACTTTTTGCATGAGCGCCAGATTGGTCTCGATTTCGGTCGCGACCGCTTCGCTTTCTGCATCGACCGCCGCGCGAGCCATGTCGAGGCCGGCCTTTTGCGCCGCCGCGCGGATCGACACGTCGCTCGGCTTTTCGCCTGCAAACATCGCATCGTGGAATGCCTTGTGCTTGCCCTGTTTGGCAGCAGCCAGCGCCCATTTGGCGGCTTCCCGGCTTGCCGGGCTCAGTATCGGCACTTCGCGATAGACCACGCGCACGCCGGAGTCGCTGTCGATCAGCCGTTGCACATCGGGCACGCTCGCACGGCAGAAGCCGCAGCTGTAATCGGTGAATTCGACCAACGTAACATCGCCACCGGGATTGCCTGCAATCGCTCCAGCGAAGGGCTTGATCAGCGCATCGCCGGCAGCGGTCAGCCGCTTCACTGTTTCGCGCTGCTGCAGGATTTGTGCTGCCTCGGTCAGTATCTCGGGATGCTCCAATATATATGCGCGCACGACTGCTTCGGTCGCCTTGCGCTCGGCATCGCTCATCCCGGCGGCGGCAATGGCTCTTTCCGCAGCCACATCGGCAGGCGCATCGGCGCGTTGGTAAAAGAAATAGCCGCCCACCGCCAGCAGCAGCGCGAGCGCGCTAATGATGGCAAGCAGGACAAAATTATTTTTGGGGGCGTTATCGTTCATCTTGGGCTTCTGGCGCGGCTAACGGCGTTTGTCACGCAGCTTCGCAATTTCGGCCTCTGCGACCAGCTTGATGTCCTGCGCACGGATCCAGTCCTGCGAATATTCAGGCAGGCCGGCCATTGCCTCGGCTGCATTGGGCAGGGCCAGCTGCGGTGCGCCTTCCATCAAATAGCGCTCCGCATTGGCGAGCGCGGCACGCGGGCGGTCGCCCTTATCCTCATAGACGACGCCCAACTGATACCAGGCAAACGGGTTGCGGTTGTCCCTGGTCACGGCCGCTTTCAGCACACGTTCGGCCTCTGGAAGATTCGCCTTCTCGTCCGACGCGATCAGGGCATGGCCGAAGATTCCGGCAATCAACGGCTGGTTTCCGGTCAGTTCCACTGCCTTTCGGAGCGGCGCAATGGCATCGTCGGGATTGCCGGATTCGAGCAAAATCTGTCCTTGCAGCTCCAGGAAATAGGGATCGTTGGGGTTCTTCGCGACCAGGGCATTGGCTTCATCGAGCGCCTTTTGCGGATATGCCGCCTTGTGCCAGGCATAGGCGCGCGCGTAGGTGGCCGGGATGCCCTTGTCGCTTTCGGGGTAGTCGCGAAGTGTGTCCTTGGGTTCAGCGATAAAGCCAGACAGTTTCGCCTTTATCCGCCTGAAATCGGCCTCCCATTTCTGGTTAAGCGGGGCGTCCCAGGCGGGATCGGCCTTGTAAGTGTCCTCCAGCACGGTGATGCGCTCGCCTGAAAGCGGGTGGGTGCGATCGTAGCTGTCGGTCTGCGGGATACCCAGCCGGAATTCGTAATTTTGCAGCTTCTTGAAAAAGCTGATCGAGCCCCGCCCCGTGATGCCGGATGCTGAAAGATAGCGAGCACCCGAAGCATCTGCGACACTTTCCTGCACCCGGCTGAAGGCCAAGAATTTGCCCATAGCCGCCTGCTGGCCAGCAGCCATGATTCCCATTCCCGCTTCCCCTGCACCTGCGGCAATCGCCGCTGCGGCCAGGACCAGGCTAAGGATCGAGATGTTGCTCGCTGCTGCCGCGCCGTCCGAATAGCGGATTACGTGCCCGCCCTCGATATGGCCCAGTTCATGTGCGATCACGCCCTGCACTTCGTTGGCGGTTTCTGCGGCCTGGATCAGGCCGGTATGGATATAGACGGTCTGCCCGCCCGCGACGAACGCGTTGATAGACCGGTCGTTGATCAGGACAATCTCGACGTTGGCCGGATCGAGCTTTGCCGCGCGGATCAGCGGCTCGGAGATTTCCTTGAAAAACGCCTCGGTCTCCGCATCGCGCAGGATGGACTGGGCAGCGGCAGGCTGGACAATGAGTGCGGAGGCGACGACGAGCGCCAGCAGGCGGCGCAGCAACGTGCCGACGGAAGTGGTTATGGCCATACGGGCGGCATGACGCCTCGCGCCTGAACGCGCAATGAAGAAATTGTCGCAAACCCTCTCCCCACAGGGAGAGGGTTTGAAAGACTTAGCCAAATGTCCGCTGCCACCAGCCGGAGCGTGGCGGACCGTCATTGGCGGGTTCTGCCGTTTCAACAGGTGCAGCTTCAGCCTCGGTATCTGTCTTTTTGCGGCGGCCTTTGGGTTTGACTTCCGGTTCCGGCGCAACCTCAGTCTCTGGAGCGGCTTCCTCGGCCTTTGGCTTGCGAGCGCGCCCCTTCGGTTTTGCGACGGGTGCTCCTTCGCTAGCAATCTCTGCCGGCGCTTCGGCTTCGGCAGTCTTGGCCTTGCCGCGCCGTTTCGGCTTGGGCGCCTCTTCGGCCTCGGCTTCAACTGGTTCGGGTGCAGCTTCAACCTCTACCGCTTCGGCCTCATCCTTCTTGCCACCGCGACGCGGGCGACGGCCCTTGCGGGGCTTTTCGCCATCGTCGGACGGAGCCTCGGCGTTAGCTTCCACCTCAGCGGGCTGTGTCTCTACGACATCGCCTTCTGTTTCCTGGCCTTCCTCACGCTCGCGTCCGCGACCACCGCGACGGCCACGGCGGCGGCGCTTGCGGCGGCCATCGCCATCCTCACGCTCACGGCTCTTTTCACGGCCACGCTCACGATTGGGACGGGCGTCACGGGCTTCCTCCTCTGCCTCGTCGTCTTCGTAAATTTCGTCCTCGATCTCCTCGTCGTCATACTCGTCGATGATCGGTGCCATGATCGCAGGACGTTCCGGACGGGGGCCAGCCGCCGTTACGGTCATCTTCGCGCCTTCGACCTCGCCATTGGGGAGGACTGCCACCTCGACATGGTAACGCTCCTCGATCTCGGTGATCTCGGTACGCTTGTTGTTGAGGATATAGATCGTCGCTTCCTGGCTAGCCTGCAACGTGATCTGGCTGCCATGGCCGCGCGCAGCCTCTTCCTCGATCAATCGCAATGCCGACAGTGCGGAGGACGATGCCGTGCGCACCAGCCCCGTGCCCTCGCAATGCGGGCACTGGCGCGTGGAGGCTTCGAGCACGCCGGTGCGCAGCCGCTGTCGGCTCATTTCCATCAGGCCAAAGCTGGAGATGCGGCCCACCTGGATGCGCGCGCGATCGTGCTTCAGTGCTTCCTTCATCGCGCGCTCGACCTTGCGGGCGTTTGAATGGTGATCCATGTCGATAAAGTCAATCACCACCAGCCCGGCCATGTCGCGCAGGCGGAGTTGACGAGCAATCTCACGCGCGGCTTCCAGATTGGTTGAAAGCGCCGTCTGCTCGATACCATGTTCCTTGGTTGAACGGCCCGAGTTGATATCGATCGAAACCAGCGCCTCGGTCGGGTTGATTACGATGTAACCGCCTGATTTCAGCTGCACAACCGGCTGGTACATCGCGTTCAACTGGTCCTCGACGCCATAGCGCTGGAACAGTGAAACCGGGTCGGCATAATGCTGCACGCGCTTACTGTGGCTGGGCATCAGCAGCTTCATAAAATCCTTGGCCAGCTTGTACCCATCGCCGCCTTCGACGATCACTTCGTCGATATCCTTGTTATAGATATCGCGGATCGCGCGCTTGATCAGATCGCTGTCCGAATGGATCAGCATCGGCGCGCTGCCCTTCAGGGTATTTTCGCGCACTTCGTCCCACAGTCGGGCGAGATAGTCGAAATCGCGCTTGATCTCGGGTTTGGTGCGGGCAAGCCCGGCGGTACGAACGATGCAGCCCATGGTCGCAGGCAGGTTCAAATCCGACACGATCGATTTCAGTCGCTTACGGTCAGCTGCGCTATGGATTTTCCGGCTGATCCCGCCGCCATGGCTGGTGTTGGGCATTAGCACGCAATAGCGACCTGCAAGGCTCAGATAGGTGGTCAGCGCTGCACCCTTATTGCCGCGCTCTTCCTTGACGACCTGCACAAGGAGCACCTGACGACGATGGATGACGTCCTGGATCTTGTAGCGGCGGCGGATGTTCATCCGCTTGGCGCGCGCTTCGTCACTTGCCTTTGGCGCATTGCCACGTCCGCCTTTGCCGCGGCGACGGCGGTTGCCGCGCCGGCCACGGCCTTCCTCTTCCTCGCCATCATCGTTCGCGGCTTCGGAGGCCTCATCTTCGTCGTCGCCATGCTCCGCGTCGCCATTGGCATCCAGATCGGGTTCTTCGCCTTCGGACACATCGATGGTGTCGACCCGGTCGTCGCTGTCGACCTCGATCAGGTCGGAAACGTCGTCTTCGCGTTCCTCGGAACCCTGCATGATCTCGGCGGGCTCGTCATCCTCTTCTTCTTCCTGCTCGCGCAGTGCGGCTTCCTCGGCGGCGGCCTCAGCCTCCTCGCGGAGCAGGCGCTCACGATCCTCCTTGGGGATCTGATAATAGTCGGGATGGATTTCGCTAAAGGCGAGGAAGCCGTGGCGATTGCCACCATAATCGACAAATGCTGCCTGCAGCGACGGTTCTACGCGGGTGACTTTGGCGAGATAGATATTGCCCTTGAGCTGCTTGTGCTCGGCAGATTCGAAATCAAACTCCTCGATCCGGTTTCCTGTGACGATCGCGACCCGGGTTTCCTCCCGGTGCCGCGCATCGATTAGCATACGCGTGGTCATTAGTTATACTCCGCGCGGATAGTCGCGCTGCAGGTGGCAGCGCGGGGCCGCGATTCATGATGGTAAAGGGTTGGCGGCTGTGCAGGCCCCGGCGCGTCGCGCCACTTGCACTACCGATTGGTTTTGCGAATGTGTCTGCATCATGAGCACCGCGGGCGAAAATATCGCGGGCGTAATTCACCGCCGACGCACCGGACCCGATGGGGACGGTGGTAGAGGGAATTTCATGCACCATGAAGCATCAACCTGTAACTGCGCCGAAGTTGCTATCCTTGGCAAATGGACGGCCTGCAAATTAGCAATAGCTGTCGGATGCGTGTGCTAGCACCCAAAGCCGCTATCGGCAAGGGTAGTGGCGTCATAAATCCTTCAACTGCCGGTCCAAGGTTGTCTGGCCCGCTCAAAACATGCCTAATGCGCCATTAACCGCGTCTCGATACGCGGCTTTACCTGTGCATCCTTAATTGCCGCTTCATCATCACGGTGGAGTGTTTCCGGTGGTTGCGAAAAAATTCTGGACCAAGTCCGCGCAAAAGTTTCATAAACCGGTCATGCTCAGCTCGGCATTTTTCCTTGCTTCCTTATTGTTCGGCGGGGCTGCCGATGCAGGGACGATCAAATCGGTAACGACCGATCACGACAAAGTTGTAATCGAATTTGACGATGTCGTGAACAAGGCGTCGGTTTTTGGCCTTGCCGGCCCCAATCGAATCGCAATCGATGTGATGGGTGCAACGATCGGCTCTTCATCTTCGGCAGTCGGCGCGTTCAAAAATGTCCGTCAGGGTCAGTTTGCCGCCGATACTGCGCGGCTGGTGCTCGATCTCGACTATCCGGCCAAGGTCAGCGGCGGAAGCTTTAGCGCCGATGGCAAGACCTTGACGCTGTCGATGGTGTCGACCACTGCGGCTGGCTTTCTCGATTGGCTGGGGCTGGGCCGCAAAGAGGTGACACCGCCGGAAGCCTATCGTTCCAAAAAAGTCAGCAAATATGAAGTGACCGCGCCCATAGGCAAGGCCGGTGCGCGCGGTTTGCCGACCATTTATGGCCCAGCCGATGCGCGGCTGCCCTTGGTGGTACTGGACGCTGGACATGGCGGGCATGACCCCGGCGCAATCAGCCCGCATGGCGGCGCGCGTGAAAAGGATGTGACGCTGGCTCTCGCCAAGGCAGTGCGCGACGAGCTGCTGAAAACAGGCCGGGTGCGCGTGGCGTTGACCCGCGACAATGACAGCTTCATTGCCTTGCAGGACCGCTATGGCATAGCACGCAAGCTGAAGGCCGACCTGTTCATGTCGATCCACGCCGATAGCGCCGAAAACCAGTCGGCGCGCGGCGGCAGCGTTTACACGCTGTCCGAAGTCGCCTCCGACCGGGAGGCGCAACGGCTTGCGGCCCGCGAGAACAAGTCAAACATCATCAACGGCGTCGATCTTGGCGGGGCAGACGTCAATGTTTCTTCGATCCTGATCGACCTGACTCAGCGCGAGACGATGAATGTCTCCGCCGGATTTGCCAAGCTGCTGCTGCGCGAGGCGGCCCCCAATATGACATTGCGCAGCACCGGCCATCATTTTGCGTCGTTCGTCGTGCTGAAGGCTCCGGATACGCCGTCGGTACTGTTCGAAACCGGATATATCTCCAACGCGGAGGATGCCGCCTTTTTGACCAGTGCATCAGGCCGCCAAAAAATTGCCCGTTCGGTATCGAGCGCGATCCAGGCGCATTTCGCCCGCCGCGTCGCCCTCAACTGACGCGGGAAAAGCAAACAGCCTTCGACAAAAACGGCGGATCGGCCTAACAGCCATCCAATGGATGATTCACTGCCAATGGAAGGCGCGGGGCGCGATCCCGATATGCCTGACGATGCGCTGGGGCTTGGGCTGGCACCAGTTGTATCAACGCCCGCTACCGGCACGCCCTATCGCGTGCTCGCGCGCAAATATCGTCCGCAAAATTTTGCCGAACTGATAGGGCAGGACGCAATGGTCCAGACGCTGGGCAATGCCATAAAGCGGGACCGGCTGGCGCATGCGTTCCTGATGACCGGGGTGCGCGGCGTCGGCAAAACCTCGACTGCGCGGCTGATTGCCAAAGCGCTCAATTGCATAGGCCCGGACGGGCAGGGCGGGCCGACCATCAACCCCTGCGGCCTATGCGAGCCTTGTGCCGCCATTGCCGAGGGGCGGCATATCGATGTGATCGAAATGGATGCCGCCAGCCATACCGGCGTCGACGATGTCCGCGAGATCATCGAAGCCGTGCGCTATGCGGCAGTATCCGCGCGCTACAAAATCTACATCATCGACGAAGTGCACATGCTGTCCAAAAACGCCTTCAACGCGCTGTTGAAGACGCTTGAAGAGCCGCCGGCGCATGTGAAATTCCTGTTTGCTACAACCGAAGTGAACAAGGTGCCGGTGACCGTGCTGTCGCGCTGCCAGCGGTTCGATCTTAAGCGGATCCCCGCCGAACTTCTCGCCGCGCACTTTGGCGAGGTATGCGCCAAGGAGGGCGTGCAAGCAGAGCCGGAGGCGCTGATGCTGGTCGCCCAGGCGGCAGAAGGGTCAGCGCGCGATGGGCTTTCGATCCTCGATCAGGCGATTGCCCATGCCGACATGGACGGCAACGGACAGGTGACCGCAGCACAGCTGCGATCGATGCTGGGCCTTTCCGACCGCGCGGCAGTGCGGCGGCTGTTCGGCATGCTGCTAGAAGGGGACGCGCAAAATGTGCTGGCGGAGGCGCGCGCGCAATATGCGCTGGGGGTTGAGCCTGCCGCGACGTTGGCGGGATTGCTGCGCGAGGTTCATCTGGTGACACTCGCCAAACTTGGCAGCCCGCACGATCCGGCCTTGCCCGAAGAGGCGCGCGCGCTGATCGAAAGCTGGTCCGACCAGCTGAGCTTCCCCTTGCTCCATCGCCTGTGGCAATTGCTTTTGAAGGGACATGAAGAGGTCAGCCGCGCGACGCTGCCGCTGGAAAGCTGCGATATGGCTCTGCTGCGTGTGCTGCACGGCGCTAGCATGCCTGATCCTGGCGAGCTGGCACGCTTGCTGGCCGAGGGCGCGCCACTCGGCGCTTCGGTTCCAATGTCCGCACCTGCCAGCGCTCCAACCGGTGCCGCTGTAAACCAGCTTCCCGCCGATTTCGCCGCTTTGCTAAAACTGCTTGGCGTAAAGGGGCATGTCTTGCTCGAGTCGACGCTGCACGATGTGGTGCGGGTCGTGGACTATGCCCCGCCGAAAATCGCCTATCAGCTTGCAGGACCCGTTATGCCCGGTTTCGAGGAGCAATGGCGTGAGGCACTCAAGGATGTGACCGGACAGGGCTGGGAACTGGAAGCACGCGAAGGCGACGCGCCGCCCTCCATGCTGGAGGCACAGCGCGCGGTCGCCGAGGCGGAGCGGCAGGAGATACTGGATTCCCCTCTGGTGAAGGCGGCGCTGGCTGCCTTCCCCGATGCGGAGGTTCTTCCTATTGAGGAAGAGACACAAAAACGGAGTGCAACGGCATGAAAAGCATGGAAGATATGATAAAGGCTGCGCAGGAAGCGGCCCAGAATATCCAGAAGCAGATGGAAGAAGCGCAGACCACGCTCGACAAGATCGAGGTGGAGGGCGTGTCCGGCGGCGGCCTCGTCAAAGTGCGCGCCTCTGCCAAGGGGCGGATCATTACCCTGGCTATTGATGACAGCCTGATCGTGCCTGCCGACAAGCAAATGCTGGAGGATTTGGTGATCGCTGCCTTCAACGACGCACGCGAAAAGGCCGATGCCGCTAGCGGCGCTGAAATGAGCAAAATGTCTGCCGGATTGCCGCTGCCTGCGGGGTTCAAACTTCCGTTCTGATGCCGCTTTTCCCCAGCTAATCGGCGCGTCCCGACGCTTTTCCATTGAAAGCGCGGCAATTGCTCTCATATTCCGCTCAACTCGGCGCATCCTTCGCGCCGTTTCGGAGTAGCTATGACGCAATTACTGCCCTTGTTGCCGCTGCGCGACATTGTCGTTTTTCCGGGAATGATCGTCCCGCTATTTGTGGGCCGCGACAAATCGGTGGTCGCGCTGGAAAAGGCGATGGCCGCGGACAAAGAGATTTTCCTCGTCGCACAGCTCGACCCGGCGGAGGACGATCCCGATTATGACGATCTATACAATGTCGGCGTTACTGCCACGATCATGCAATTGCTCAAGCTGCCCGATGGCACTGTTCGTGTTCTGGTCGAGGGGCAGGATAGGGCGAACCTGATCCGGCTGCACACCCGCGAAGGCGACTATGTCGAAGCCGAAACCGATCCGATTGAAGAGCAGATTGCTCAAGGTCCTGAAGCAACCGCGCTGATGCGTTCGGTTGTCGAGCAGTTCGAGAATTATTCAAAGCTCAACAAGAAAATGCCCTCGGAAACGGCAGTGCAGCTGGCCGAGTTGGATGACGCCGCAGCGCTGGCAGATGCGGTTGCCGCCAATCTGAACCTGAAGGTTGCCGACAAGCAGTCGCTGCTGGTCGAGGCCGATCCGCTGAAACGGCTCGAAATGGCCTTTGCCTTCATGGAGGGCGAGCTTGGCGTGCTGCAGGTCGAAAAGAAGATTCGCGGCCGGGTCAAGCGGCAGATGGAGAAGTCGCAGCGCGAATATTATCTGAACGAGCAGCTGAAGGCGATCCAGCGCGAGTTGGGCAACGAAGAGGGCGAAGGCGGCGACGATATCGCTGAGCTTCAGACCAAGATCGACACGTTGAAGCTTTCCAAGGAAGCGAAGACGCGCGCGCAAAACGAAATGAAAAAGCTGCGCAGCATGGCGCCGATGTCGGCCGAAGCCACGGTGGTGCGCAACTATCTCGATACACTGCTCGGTATTCCCTGGGGCAAGAAATCGAAGCTGAAACGCGATATTGCGAAGGCGCAGGATGTGCTCGATGCCGATCATTTCGCGCTGGAAAAGGTTAAAGACCGCATCGTCGAATATCTGGCGGTGCAGGCGCGGACCAACAAGCTGAAGGGACCGATCCTCTGCCTCGTCGGCCCTCCTGGTGTGGGCAAGACATCGCTCGGCAAGTCGATTGCCAAGGCGACGGGGCGCGAATTCATTCGCCAGTCGCTCGGCGGGGTGCGCGATGAGGCCGAAATACGCGGCCACCGGCGGACCTATATCGGCTCGATGCCGGGCAAGATCGCCGCAAACCTCAAAAAAGCGGGCACGATGAACCCGCTGTTCCTGCTCGACGAGATCGACAAGCTGGGGCAGGATTTCCGCGGCGATCCGGCATCGGCCTTACTTGAAGTGCTCGACCCCGAACAGAATAACAAGTTCAACGACCATTATCTGGAAATCGACCTTGACCTCTCGGACGTCATGTTCGTTACCACCGCGAACAGCATGAACCTGCCGCAAGCTTTGCTCGATCGTATGGAGATCATCCGGCTGGAGGGCTATACCGAGGATGAGAAGCTGGAAATCGCCAAGCGGCACCTGGTTGACAAGCAGATCAAGGCGCATGGCCTGAAGGCGGGCGAGTTTGCGCTAACCGAAGACGGCCTGCGCGACCTGATCCGCTATTATACGCGCGAAGCTGGCGTGCGCACGCTGGAGCGCGAAATCGCCAAGCTGGCGCGGAAGGCACTGCGCCGTATCCTTGAGCGCAAGGAAACGAGCGTCACGATCACGCCGGACAATCTTGCCGATTATTCGGGCGTTCGCAAATACCGCCATGGTATCGGCGAGGATGAAAACCAGATTGGTGCAGTGACCGGGCTTGCCTGGACCGAGGTGGGCGGTGAATTGCTGACCATCGAAGCCGTCACGGTTGGCGGCAAGGGACAGATCAGGACCACCGGCAAGCTGGGCGAAGTGATGTCGGAGTCGATTCAGGCTGCGCTGTCCTATGTCAAGGCGCGCGCGCCAAGCTATGGCATCAAGCCCTCGATCTTCAACCGCAAGGATGTCCATATCCACTTGCCAGAAGGCGCCGTGCCCAAGGACGGACCCTCAGCAGGTATTGGCATGGTCACTGCGATCGTCTCGACCTTGACCGGGATTGCCGTGCACCGCGACGTGGCGATGACAGGCGAGGTGACCTTGCGTGGGCGCGTGTTGCCGATCGGGGGGCTCAAGGAAAAGCTGCTCGCGGCACTTCGTGGCGGCATCAAGACCGTGCTGATCCCGCAGGAGAATGAAAAAGACCTCGCCGAGATCCCCGCCAATATCAAGGAAGGGCTGGAAATCATTGCGGTTAACCATGTCGATCAGGTGCTGGCGCGGGCACTGTCCGAGCCATTGGCACCGGTGGAATGGACCGAGGCGGATGAACTGGCAGCGTTGCAACCGCACATTGCTTCGGTCGAGTCGGGGGCCACCGTAACACACTGATAGCCAATTGCTGCATCGCACAACGACAAGTCGGTGGATAAATGCGTAAAAGCGCGGTTTTTCGCCGATTTTTCCTTTGACAGCTTTTGCTTTCTGTTCTCTTGTCCGGCACCGGCCTGAGCCGTGATTCCCTAAAGGGAATCGTTTGATAACCAATTAAATGAGGGGGATCCCGATACCATGAATAAGAACGATCTCGTAGGCGCCGTCGCCGATGCAAGCGGCCTCAGCAAGACCGACGCGGGCAAGGCAGTCGAAGCCACTTTCGATGCCATCACCGGCGCACTCAAAAAGGGCGGCGAAGTCCGTCTCGTTGGTTTCGGTACATTTGCCGTTGCAAAGCGCAAGGCCTCGACCGGCCGCAACCCGCGCACCGGCGAAGAAATGAAGATTCCGGCATCGAACCAGCCCAAGTTCAAGGCTGGCAAGGCGCTGAAAGACGCAGTGAACTGATTTTTGGGAAAAGCGGAGCCACTGCTCCGTTTTTTTAATGCGAAAGGGCCGTGCGACAGCGCGGCCCTTTTCGTTTGTCCTGACAACCCGACAGGGTCTGGTCGAGCGTCAGGCGAGATTGAACCCCTGCCGCGGCGCACCGACGCGAATGGTGCGCTCGATGGCCTGCCCACGCGAAGCGATCACTGCATCGATTCGCGGAAGGGCCCGCGCCACGGAAGTGCCGATGGCTGCGAAGGCGGCGAGCAGGGCGGCGAAGAAAAGGATAGTGGAAAACAGGGCCATTTGAACCTCCAGAAATCTCGGAATTTCAATAATGTTCACTATATGTTCTTTCTTGTCAAGAAATATTTTTGCGGATGGAAAACTCTGAGGAAAACGCTTGTCCGAAAGTCCTTATGGTTCGCGCTCCATCCTGATATATTGCCTCATAACGGAGGGCCCATGACCGACAATGAGCCGAAAGCGGGCAGTTGGTGGAGCACCATGCCCGGGATATTGACCGGCATTGCCGCGCTCGTGACGGCTGTTGCCGGCCTGCTCGCTGCGATAGGGCAATTTGGTTGGCTTAATCCGAAGCCCGACGAAGGACCTACGGACAAACCGGCGATTGCCGGCGTGCAAGCTGCGCCTTTGGCTGCCCCCGCAACCGCACCGTCACCGGCCGCCACACCCACCAAGCCCATGACCGAAATCATCCTGCGCGATGGCACACGCAACACCGTTTTTGCTGAGAGCTTCAAGCACCTGCAAACGGGACAGAAACTCGACCTGCAAAGCGGCCAGTCGGTCGACGTCGCGTTGCTCAAGCGGATCGACATCACCGACATCACCCAGGCTGACGACCATGTCGAGGTCGTGCTGACCACGCGTGACGGCACGCGGGTCGAAGGACGGATGACGTCTGGGCTTTATGCTTTTTCCTTCACCGGAAGGAACAAACTGGGCGAGGTGATCGTTCGGCTGCCACAGGTGCAGTCTGTCACATTTCCCGACTAAGCCCCCCTTGACCTTTCCTGCACGCCCCGCTAACGGCTCGCGCATTCCACATGGGAAACGCACATACCGGTGCTGATCCCCACGCTTTCGGGCTGGGGTGAGGTTCTTGTTTCCCAGAGGCTCAACCGGAAGGAGAAAGACTATGGCGGCACCTGTCGTCACCATGCACGCATTGCTTGAGGCCGGAGCACATTTCGGCCACCAGACCCACCGCTGGAACCCCAAGATGAAGCCCTATATTTTCGGGGCTCGCAACGGCGTTCACATCCTCGACCTGTCGCAGACCGTGCCGCTGTTCGCGCGCGCGCTCGACTTTGTCGCTTCGACGGTGCAGTCGGGCGGCAAGGTGCTGTTCGTTGGCACCAAGCGTCAGGCGCAAGCGCCGATTTCGGACGCTGCTCGCGCTTCGGGCCAGCATTTCGTCAACCACCGCTGGCTGGGCGGCATGCTCACCAACTGGAAGACGGTGTCGAACTCGATCAAGAAGCTGAAGACGCTGGAAGAACAGCTGTCTGGCGACACGTCGGGCTTCACCAAAAAGGAAATCCTCCAGATGACGCGCGAGCGTGACAAGCTGGAAATGAGCCTGGGCGGCATCCGCGACATGGGCGGCGTTCCCGACGTGATGTTCGTGATCGACGCCAACAAGGAAGAGCTGGCGATCAAGGAAGCCAATGTGCTGGGTATCCCGGTCGTTGCCATCCTCGATTCGAACGTTTCGCCTGATGGCATCGCTTTCCCGGTTCCGGCGAATGACGATGCGGCGCGCGCGATCCGGCTGTATTGCGACGCGATTGCCGAAGCGGCGAGCAAGGGCAATACGGGTGCCAAGCGCGACGCGGGCGTCGATCTGGGTGCGGAAGTCGAGCCCGTAGCTGAGCCGGTGCTTGTCGAGGAAGCTGCTCCGGTGGCGGAAGAAGCACCTGTAGCTGAAGAAGCGTCGGTTGCTGAGCCAGTAGCAGAGGAAGCCGCTGCTGAAGCAGCTCCGGCTGCCGACACTGGCGAAGAAGCGGCTCCCGAAGCGTAATCGCTTTTCGTTCCGGCCACGCCGGATCTGACATCAAGATGACATCGGGCGGGGACTAAATGTCCTCGCCCAAACCCATATGAAAGGACAAACAATGTCTGCAATTACTGCCTCTGCCGTCAAGGAACTGCGCGAGCGTTCGGGCGCTGGCATGATGGACGCCAAAAAGGCGCTGGAAGAAACCGCTGGCGACATGG
>CAZSJE010000013.1:24252-25466 GCA_964606835.1 uncultured Sphingorhabdus sp. | reverse complement strand
TGCGGTCGGGATAGTGCGCGGGGTCGAAAGGCTCCAGGAAGTGCATCGTCGCGGTGATCGGCTTGATATAGCTCAGCAGCCGCCAGAAATTTTCGGTGACCTTTTCGTCGCCGACCCAGCTGACGCGGCGCGTATGGCGGCCATAGGTCAGGAATACCGGCTGGACAAGCATGCCTGACGGCGGTGGCACAAGTGCGGCAAAAAGCGACGGTTTGAATGGCAGCAGGCCGCTGCCGTCATGCGTTGTGCCTTCGGGGAAAATTGTCACCGGTTGCTCGCCCGCCATTGCCTCGCGCAGATCGTCGACCTGGTCGCCCACCGACAGCTTGTTTTCGCGGGACACGAAGATGGTGTTATTTAGCGTGCACAGCCAGCCGATCAGCGGCCATTTCTCGATCCCGTCATTGGCGACAAAGGTGCAACCCGTGACGCCCGACAGCACCGGGATGTCGACCCAGCTATGATGGTTCGACGCATAGAAGACATTCTTGCGGATGCGCGTGCCGCTGGTCGCCGTTGCAATGCCCGCAGTCCAGCTGATCGACAGCAGGAACAGACGGGGCCAAGGCGAGGGTAGGCGAAACAGTCGCCAGATATTATGCAGGATGATGCCGACGATCAGCGAAGCGGCCATCAGCAGCAGGCGCGCAACGAACATGACTTGCCCAAAGATCAGGGCAAGCGGGTTACGCCTTTCAATCGTCGCGGCTAAGGGCAACGCCGTACAGTTCCATGCGGTGGTCGACCAGGCGATAGCCAAGCTTTTCGGCAATCACCTTTTGCAGCGCCTCAAGCTCGGGGTCGACAAATTCGACGACCTTGCCGGTTTCGACATCGATCAGATGGTCGTGATGCGCCTCGGGTGCGGCCTCATAGCGCGCGCGGCCATCGCCGAAATCGTGGCGGTCGAGAATGCCTGCTTCCTCGAACAGCCGCACGGTGCGATAGACCGTCGCAATCGAAATCTTGTTGTCGATCGCCGAGGCGCGGCGATACAGTTCCTCGACATCGGGATGATCGTCGGCATCCGAAATGACCCGCGCAATAACGCGGCGCTGGTCGGTTATGCGAAGGCCGCGCTCATGACAAAGCGCCTCAAGGTCGATCCGGGTTTCCATGTGCAACGATATTTAGTCGCATGCAGGGATTCGTCAATGAAAAGGGCCAGTCGTTTCCGACCGGTCCCTTCGAAATCACCGCCAAAAGGCTTATTT
>CAZSJE010000013.1:19283-24152 GCA_964606835.1 uncultured Sphingorhabdus sp. | reverse complement strand
TTGCTGACATGGGCTGCGACAATATCCGCAGTCAATGTGATCAGCATATCGTTGTTGTCTGAATTTTCCATCGTCATTGATTCCCCTTGACGTTCATTGTTAGGCGACCCTTACCGCTGCCGTTTCGGCTATTCGGCAATTTTTAGCTTATCGATACATCTAGGAGGCGTCAATTGATGCCTTGGACAAATATCGAACCGTATCAATTAAAGTCGCAAGGACATGGTAATCGAGTCATGCCGCGATCCGTCATTGCCCTTATAATAATTGGGGCGGCGACCAAGGGGTTCAAAGCCGAAGTGCCGATAGAAATAATAGGCCGGATTGCCATCGCGCACTTCCAGAAACAAGATCGATCGGCCATCGCGGCGAGCATTGTCGGCCAGAGCTTCGACCAGCATGCGGCCAACACCGCTGCGCCGCGCCTCATGGGCAACGCCGATCAGCAGCAATTCCTCTTCATCTCCAGCAGCTCTGCTTAGGGCAAATCCCGCGACATCGCTGCTGTGGCGGGCAAGCCAGAGGTGGCTGCCGGGCATGGCAAGCGTCGACAGGCACTGCGCTGCCGTCCATGCCTCGCCGAAACCGGGGTGAAAGGCCGCGTCCATGACGGGCATGATGGCTGCCACGTCGTCGCCTTGGCCTGCCACGATCTCGATCATGGCACGATCCCTCCTGGCAGCTTGGCGTCGGGGCCGCGTACATAAAGCGGGGACGCGGCAAGCGGCGGATGTTCGGCGATCAATGGCCAGTGCTTTGCATTGGGTTCCGCGACAACGGCCTGACCCGAACCGCGCTGCTCAACCAGTCGCACAGCAGCATCGCCTGCAACAACATCCGCTTGCGACAGTGCAATGGCGGCGGCCAGCGGCAGCGACTGTGCATTGGACAGCGCAGCCCCATACTGATCGAAGCGCTGGAAATAATATTCGCCATGTCCGCCTGTAATGATGACATCGACCGCGCTGACTCCGCTCTGCTCGCAGGCAATGGCAGCGATCAGGTTCAGACAGCCATAGCCATGGCACTCCGCCTTCCACGCTAGCGCCAGCGCGCGCGCCGCCGACACGCCAACACGAATGCCGGTAAAGCTGCCCGGGCCGACATTGACATGGACGGCGTCCGCTCGTCCCTTGTCTGGCAATTGCGCGATCATCGGTACCAGCCGCTCGGCATGGCCGCGACCGATTTCCTCATGAAAAGACGCAAGGCAGCCGTCGCCGTCGAATAAAGCGACAGAACAGGCTGCCGTTGCCGTGTCGATGACTAACCGTCTCACGCGTCGCCGCGTAGACGATCAGATGATCTTGTTAAAGCGTTCAAATCCGGGACGCGGGCTGCGCTCAAAGATGGTCGAGGGATCGCCATAGCCAATGGTGGAGATGAAGTTCGATTTCACCTTCGTTCCGGCAAAAAAGGCCTCATCGACGGCGGCATTGTTGAAGCCCGACATCGGCCCGGTATCGAGGCCCAGCGCGCGCGCGGCGATGATGAAATAAGCGCCCTGCAGGCTCGAATTGCGGAACGCGGTGCTTTCGATCAGCGCATCATTGCCGACAAACCAGCTCCGCGCATCGGTGTGGGGGAACAGTTCGGGGAGCTGCTCATAAAACTCCATATCCATGCCGATGATCGCGGTTGCGGGCGCGGAGAGGATCTTGGTGCCATTGGCAGGCATGGAAAGCGCGGCAAGCTTTTCCTTCGATTCCTGGCTCACGCACCAGATGATCCGCGCGGGCAGGCAATTGGCAGAGGTGGGGCCATATTTCATCAGCTCCCACACCGCGTCCAACTGCTCGTTCGAAACGGGCGTGTCGAGATAGCCATTATAGGTGCGGGCGGTGCGGAAAATCTGGTCAAGCGCGGCATCGCCGAGCGGCTGGTTCACAGGCATGATTAGGGACTTTCTGATCTGGGAGAGCGAAATCAGGCGGCGCGCACTTCGGTCACCTCGGGAACATAATGTTTGAGCAATTGCTCGATCCCGTTTTTCAGCGTCGCACTGGAAGAGGGACAGCCTGAACAGGCTCCCTGCATTTGCAAATAGACCACGCCGCGCTGGAATCCGCGATAGACGATATCGCCGCCATCATTGGCGACTGCGGGGCGGACGCGGGTTTCGATCAATTCCTTGATCTGGTCGACGATTTCTTCGTCGGCTGGGTCATCGAGCGGATATTCTTCATCCGCTGAAGGCACCGAGAAACCGGCGGTTGCAGGTTTGAACAGCGGCATGTTGGCGCTGAAATGGTCGAGCAGTATCGAAAGCACATCGGGCTTCAGGTCGGACCAGTTCACGCCGGGAGCCGCTGTCACCGAAATAAAGCTGTGGCCGAAAAACACCCCCGTCACATCGCCCAGCCCAAATAATGCCTCGGCCAGCGGCGACGCCTCCGCTTCATCTGCATCGGCAAAATCGCGCGTGCCGCTTGGCATCACCACCTGTCCGGGCAGGAATTTGAGCGTGGCGGGGTTGGGTGTGGTTTCGGTTTCGATCAGCATAGGCGGAATGTGGGGCTGCGGCACCGAATTCGCAAGCTGCTTTTGCTTGACAGGGGGAAAGCCCGACCGGCATCGGTCAAGCAAAGAGAGGAGCTGAGATGGCAGGCAAAACGGCATGGATCACCGGGGCGTCGTCGGGCATCGGCGCGGCCTTGGCAAAGGCTTGGCTGGCCGATGGCGGCTCTTGCGTCCTGTCGGGCCGCAACGTCGCGGCGCTGGACGAGGTGGCTGCAGCGGACAGGAGCCGTTGCCTGATCCTACCCTTTGAAACCACAGATTACGCCGCGCTTTCCGCGATGGTCGAGCAGGCCGTCGCTTTCACCGGCCAGATCGATGTGCTGGTCAACAATGCCGGGATCTCGCAACGCTCGCTGGCGATCGATACCGATTTGTCGGTGTATCAGCGGATAATCGACGTCGACTTGCTTGCCCCCATAGCGCTGACACAGGCGCTATTGCCGCAGCTTGTGGCGCAGGGGTCAGCGCAACTGGTCATGATCTCCAGTGTTGCAGGAAAAGCAGGTGTGCCGATGCGCACTGCCTATTGTGCCGCCAAACATGGGCTAATCGGCTATGCCGATGCCTTGCGCGCCGAGGTGGCGGGGCAGGGGGTAAAGGTGCTGGTCGTGGCCCCCGGATCGGTTCGGACCAATGTGTCGCGCAACGCGCTCAATGCTGACGGCTCCGTGCGCGGGGTCAGCGACAAGGCGATCGACGAAGGCATCAACCCCGATGTCTGCGCGCGCACCATCTGGGATGCGGTCGCTGAGGGCAAGCGAGAGATCGTGATCGCCGAGGGCATGGAAGCACAAATCCCGGTGCTGCGCGCGCAAGACCCGGAAAAGCTGTTCGACACAATGGAAGCGATGGTCGCGGCTGGCTATGCCAAGAAAATGAGCGCCTAATCCCGCCCAGCCCTGAGCGCCGCTCCGGCAGCGAAGGGGGACAAAGCCGTCATTGCAAGGCTCGTTGCGGCGAGCAATTGCAGGGCATTGCCGGGATTATCTCCCAATGTGCCCGCGCCGAAAATCAGCAGCGGGATCGCCAGCGGCACCAGCAGCAGCCCGCCCAGTGCTGCCGCGCCGCTTAAGCCCGCTGTCAGTGCGGCAATGGTAACGCCCAGTCCCGCGAGGGCGGGAAGCGCCAGTGCAAGGCCCCAGAACAAAGTGGACATCTTCGCCTCCGGCACGCCCATCAGCACTAGCGCTACAGGCGTCGCGATCAGCAGTGGCAATCCGAACGCGGCAATATGGCCCGCAATCTTGGCGCTCGCCAGCCATTCGTCCGACCAGCCGCGCAGCGCCAGCTGGTCCAGCACGCCGCTCTGCCGGTCGGGCAGGATCAGCCGTTCGATCGGCAGCAGGCTGGCAAGTAACGCTGCAATCCACAGCATCCCGCCTCCGGTCCGCGCCAACAGTACCTTGTCCGGTCCCACGACGAAGGGGTACAGCGTCGCCACCGCCAGATAGAACACAATCGGCAGCCATAACCCGCCACCGGTCCAAGCCAAGCGGACGTCTCGGCGGATGAGCGAGAAAAAGCCGCTCATGCCGCTGACTTTGTTGTTGATTGGCGCGCCCGCTCGTCGAGCTGGATGCTGCGCGTCACATTGATTGTTGGCGCGATGTGCGAAGCGACCAGGGCGATGCCCCCGCTTGCCGCATGACTTCGCAGCGCCTCGTCGAGGCGAACGACATTGGCCTGATCGAGGCCGTTATAGGGCTCATCGAGTAGCCAGATTTGCGCGTCGCCTGCAATCATCCTTGCAAGACTGCCGCGTTTGCGCTGCCCCGCCGACAGCAGCCGCACCGGCAGCTCAGCGAGCGGAACGAGGTCGAGCGCCTCCAGCCCGCGTTCAAGCTTGGCATTGCTCACGCCGTCCAACCGCGCCCAGAAACGCAAGGCGTTCTCCAGCGTGCTTTCGCTATCGAGCGCAATATTGTCATCGGCCAATGCAATCCGCCCCGCCACCGTCAGCGTGCCTGCGGCCAGCGGCAGCAATCCGGCTACCGCACGCAGCAAGGTCGATTTGCCGCTGCCGTTCGCGCCACGTACCCAGACGATCTCGCCGCGCTCTGCAACTAGCGAAAAATCGCGCAGCACCAGTCGCCCGCCGCGCTGGATCGCGGCGCTGGCAAGCTGGATCGCAGGGTTTGCGGCTTGACTGTCTCCCATGCCGCGACATAGGCACGGCGTGCACAAAAAGCAAAGCGGAGTGAAGGACATGGCTGTCGAAATGCTGGACGATCAGGCCCGCGCGCTGGCGCTGCACGACCTGCCCCGCTGGGAATATGATGTCGATGCACGCGGCATCCGCCGCACCCTATCCTTTACCGATTTCGCCGAGGCCTTTGCCTTCATGACGCG
>CAZSJE010000013.1:0-19183 GCA_964606835.1 uncultured Sphingorhabdus sp. | reverse complement strand
TCCGCCGCACCCTATCCTTTACCGATTTCGCCGAGGCCTTTGCCTTCATGACGCGGGTGGCGATTTTGGCGGAGAAGGCCGATCACCATCCCGAATGGTCGAACGTCTACAATCGCGTGGAAATGTTGCTGACGACGCACGATGCGGGTGGGCTCAGCCAGCGGGATATCGATTTGGCGAAGGCGATTGACAGTTTTGGGTGATCTCCCCTCCCGCAAGCGGGAGGGGAACTAACTAGAAACCACGCTATCCAATCCCTCGATCAACCCCGCCTTCTGATTGCGCAGGCGTCCAGGGAACCAGCGCGCGGCAAAGGCCAGTTGCTTGGCCATTTTGTTGACGGTGGTGTGCACCTTGTTGCCATGCACCGCTTCCCAGGCGGCGGGGCCGATGATTTCCACCGGGCTGACCATGATGCCAGCTGCCTCCAGCCGTTCCTTGCCCGTCTGGTTGCTGCCCTCGGCAACCGCGCCGATGATGTTGGTGTCGATGAAACCGGGCATCAGTGAGCGCGACTTGATCCCCAGTTCGCGCCATTCGATATCGTGCGATTCGGTCAGGCCGCGCACCGCAAATTTGGTTGCGCTATATATGCTAAGGTTGCCAACACCGTAAATCCCGGCCGCCGAGCTGGTGTTCAAAACGCACGACCCACGTTTCAGATAGGGGAATGCAGCGCGGATGCCATTGACCACGCCCGTAAAGTTGATTGCGATCTGCCGGTCGATTTCGGCATCGGTCATGTCCTGGATCGGCCCGCCCGAACCCACCCCGGCATTGTTGAACAGCACGCATATGGTCCCGTCCATCTTCGCTGCATAATCGGTGATCGCGGCCTGCCATTGCGCGCGATCAGTGACATCCAAATGATATTGCGCGCTTTGCCCCGCAGGCAGCATAGCGGCAGTCTCAGCTGTCCCGGCATCGTTCACATCGGCTAGCCCGACAAACCAGCCTTTACCGGCAAAGTAGCGCGCCACCTCTCGCCCCAGCCCCGATGCGGCACCAGTTATGAAAATATTCTTGCGCGCCTCGGCCATGGCTCACTCTCCCTAATAGTCGCCCTTATTTGCAGCAGTGTAAGCAGGGCAACGCCCATGCGGTCAACCCCTACGCGCTATGCGGCCAAAAAGCGCAGTTCTCTCATGCTGCAAGCGTTGAGTTTTTGCACCCGACGCTCGATCAAATCGCCTCAAACCCCGCCGCATAGACATGCCAGGTGAAAATTGCCGCTGCGCCCCGGTGCGGGCGCCAGCTCTCCGCGATTTCGCGGATGGCTTTTTCGGATGGCCGTTCGGGCAGGCCAAGGATGCGTTTGACGCCTTCCTGCACGGCGAGGTCGCCGGCAGGCCAGATGTCGCCGCGGCCCTCGGCAAACAATAAGTAGATCTCCGCAGACCAGCGGCCAATGCCCTTGACCTGCGTCAGATAGGCGATCGCTTCCTCGTCATCCTCCGGCATTGCGTCGAGCGGCAGTGCGCCAGAAATGACCAGTTCGGCAAGGCTCCTGGCATAGCCCTGTTTCTGGCGGCTGAGGCCGCAGGCGCGCAGCGCGTCGAAATCCTGCACGATCAGCTTTTCGGGCGCGCAGCCCTCGCCCAATGCGGCTTCCAGCTTTTTCCATACCGATGCGGCGGCAGCGACGCTGACCTGCTGGCCGACGATGGTGCGCAGCAATGTAGTATAGCCCGGATCGCGCAAGCGCGGCTCGGGATAACCAGTCGCCTGCAACGCCTTGGCAAATTGCTTGTCGCGTTTCGCCAGGGCGTCGAGCGACGCGTTCAGTTTTTCTGCACTCAGCCCCATAGGTCGGGCTTCACATCCGCAGCAAGGCCATGGGTGGGCCAAAGGTGCGCGGGCCGATGTCCCAGCGGAGGATTTGCAAACCGCTCTCCTCGCTGGGCCCTTCCTCGCTGTTGTTGGCCAAAATGCCGGTATCGGTGCGGATGGTGAAGGTGCCTTTGACCTCCAGCGGCTCCATGCCCTTGCCCTTCATTCCCATGCCCGACATCATTCCGCCGGCACCCATCAGGGCGGCCATCGACATGTCGGGATCGTTGTGGAACGTCGGCGCCTCAATCCGCACCCGGCCATTGTCCCAGCGGGTGATGTGGATCATCGGATTGCCCAGCGCATAGCGCGGGATCACCGGGAAGGCGAAATCGTCGGCCAGTTGTCCCTTGGTTGAATAGTCGATCATGAAAACGCCATTGCCCTTATGCTCGACCTTGTTCCATGCCGCGAGCCGTTCGACCTCCTTGGTGAAACGCTCGATGGTCTTCGGATCGTCAGGGTCGACACCGCCCAGCAGCGCTGCGAACATTTTCTTGGTCTGCTCTTTTTCCTTTTTGCGGCGTTCCTGCTGCTCGTCCCATTCCTTGCGCTGTTCTGCAATCTCGGTCTCGGTGCAGTCGCGTTCCTCAAATTCTGTGTCAATCACTTCTGCCGCTTCTTCGGCGGCGTCGGCCGCCGCAGCAGCGGCATCAGCTGCTGCTTCAGCACCTTCGGCCGCCGCATCTTCCGAACCGCTGTCCTGCGCGAGCGTCTCATCCTCCTGTGCGGTACGCGAGGCGGCGGTTGCACCCTGCTGGCCAGTGATCGTCGCCAGCGCTGCCTCTGTGGCAAAGGACTCGCTCTGCGCCTTGGCTTTGGCCCTTTCCTTCTTCTTCTCCTTTGCCTCTTCTTCCTTGGTTTTGGCCTCGGGCGCTTCGCCGTAGCAGGTCGCCTCAAACTCGGTGCTGCCCAGCTCTTCGCCTTCCAGCTCGTTGTTCAACAGGTTCGCAAGCCCGACCAGCTGGATTTCGCCTTTGTAGGAGAAACTGAACTCACCCGATTTCAATATGGTGATTTCCGAATTGAATTCGCCGGGAAGCAGCAGGCAGCCCGACAGGCTCATCGGCGCAACAACGGCCAGGCCAAGTGCCGCATATTTCTTCCACTGCATTATCGGTCCTTCCCTGTCGAAACCGTTGCCGCGTATAGGGCGATGGCGGCGGCGTTGGAGACGTTCAGGCTCTCCATCCTGTGACTGATTGGCAGCTTTGCGATCTGGTCGCAATGCTCCTCGATATTGTGGCGCATGCCCTCGCCTTCCGCCCCAAGCACCAGGCAGTTGCGGCGCGGTGCCAGTGCCTGGTCGAGCGTCACTGTGGCATGGCCAGACAGCCCGATCCGCCAATAGCTATATTCGGCAATTTCCTCGAGCGCCCGGGCCAGGTTGACGACGCGGATCCACGGCATGATTTCCAGCGCGCCCGATGCCGACTTTGCCAGTACGCCCGATTCGGGCGGGGCATGCCGGTCCTGCGTCACCACGGCAATGGCATCGAAGGCCGCAGCAGAGCGGAAAATCGCGCCGACATTGTGCGGATCGGTGACCTGGTCGAGGACCAGTATCGGCCGCGCATCGTCTTGATGTTCGTCCAGCACATCGGCGAGCCAGATGTCCTCCAGCGGGCTGACCTCGGCAACGATTCCCTGATGCGGCGCGTCGCGCGGCACGAAGCGGGCGAGGTCCGCGCCGTCGCAATAGACGATCGGCAGCATCGGCGGCAGTTCCATCGGGCTCAGCGTCTCGCGCGTTCCCCAGATTTTGATGATCCGCCGTTCGGGATTGGCGATGGCTGCGAGAACCGCATGCTTGCCCCAGAATTTGGGATTGCCGCTGGTGGGCGCTGCGCCCCTGCGGCGGTGGGATTTGTGGCCTGACATGCCCGCCTATTCGCCCGAAATGTGGCCCGTGTCGAGCGCGTCTTTTGTTCAGCGACAATGCAGGATATTCCGTGTAACGCGGCTGCATGATCAGATTTGCGCTTCTCGCCTTACCCCTGCTGCTCGGAGGCTGCGTGACTTCGGTGGTCAAGGAAGTCGTCACCGCGCCGATCAAGGTTGTTTCCAAAACCGCCGATGTGCTGACCACCAGCCAGTCGGAGGCCGACGAAAAGCGCGGGCGCGAAATGCGCAAGCGCGAGGAGCGGCTGGGCAAGCTGGCGCGCAAGGCCGAAAAGGCGCGTGAGGAGTGCGCCGACGGTGACGACAAGGCTTGCACGGAATATGAGCGACTGGAGGCCGAGATAGAGGCGGAGAAGGATCGGGTCGACTGACGCCGCTTGTCGAAAGACATCGGCTTGAGAACGAAACCGGCTTTTGCCTGGGCTTGAGACCTTCCAACCATTCCCCATCGCTGGGGAGATAAACATGCCCAAAATTTCTCGTCGTCTGATGCTGGCCGGAGGCTTGGTCGCGACAATGGCGCGGCCCGGCTTTGCGCAAACGCCGTCGACATGGAAAAAACTGCCGACGGTCGCTTACAAGGGCAAGCAGGACGATATCAGCTTCATCGACGCCAGCACCGGCTGGTACGGCAATGGCGAGGGCAAATTATATCGTACCATCGACGGCGGCGAGAGCTGGAGCAAGGTCTGGGACCAGCCCGGCACCTTTATCCGAGCACTGGGCTTTGTCGATGACAAGACCGGCTATCTGGGCAATGTCGGCACCGACTATTATCCCGGCGTCACCGACAAAAACCCGCTCTACAAGACCAGCGACGGCGGCTTCACATGGGTTCCGGTAACCGCGCCCGGGATTGAGAAAGTCGCGGGAATCTGCGGGATCGACATCGTCCCGGTCAAACGCATCTATCAGGGCGAAATGCGCACGTCGCACATCGTGACCGCAGCAGGGCGTGTCGGCGGCAACGCCATGATGCTGCGCTCCGAAGACGATGGCGCGACATGGAAAGTGATCGACCTCACCGCGCATGCCGGGATGATCCTCGACGTCAAATTCCACGATGCCAAGACCGGCTTTGTTTGCGCTTCGGGTGTGTCCGATAGCGGCCAAGGCGATGCACTGATCCTGATGACGACCGACGCAGGCAAGAGTTGGAAAGCTGTGTGGCGGTCCAACCGCAAGCTTGAAAATGCGTGGAAGATGAGCTGGCCTTCTCGAAAGGTCGGATATGCCACTGTGCAAAGCTATGACGAGGCGGCGGGGAACAAGCGGGTTGTTGTGAGGACCGTCGATGGCGGCAAGACCTGGAAAGAACTGCCTCTGGTCGATGAGGCGGGCGTGCGCGAATTCGGCATCGGCTTTGTCGACGAAAGGCGCGGATGGGTAGGGACGACCAAGGGCGGATTTGAGACGCTGGATGGGGGCAAGAGCTGGGCCAAGATCGAGTTCGGCCGTGCAGTCAACAAAATCCGCGTGATCTCCAAGGCGGGTGGCGGCAAGGCGGTGTTCGCCATTGGTGTCGATGTGCATAGGCTGGACTTGGCCTGAACAATCGACTTCCCTCCCCCTTGTGGGGAGGGATACAGGGCGGGGGCGCGTCGCGTCTGCGACGCAAATGACTCAGAGGGTGCCATTTGGCTTCGAAGAAAAAGTGGCGCACAGACGTGCACCGCCTCCACCCCTAGCCCTTCCCCACAAGGGGGAGGGGGATAGACTTTAGGACAAACAGACGGAATAGGCGCAGGAAACACCGTCAGGGGCAAGAATATGGATTTCGACCAAGTCATCATGGGTCGCCGCAGCATTCGCGGCTACAAACCTGATCCGGTGCCAAAAAAACTGATCGAGGAAATCCTGACCCTCGCCATGCGCGCGCCGTCCTCGATGAACACGCAGCCGTGGAATTTCTATGTGATAACCGGCGAACCGCTGAACCGTATCCGCGCAGGCAACACCGAACGCATGGTCGCGGGCGTCCCGCAATCGCGCGAGTTCCGCACCGGCAAAGCCTTCGAAGGCGTTCACCGCGAACGGCAGATTGGCGTCGCCAAGCAACTCTTCGCCGCGATGGGCATCGCCCGCGACGATGCACCCGCGCGGCAGGATTGGGTGCTGCGCGGCTTCCGCCAGTTCGACGCGCCGGTGTGCGTGATCATCACCTATGACAAGGTACTGGCAGACAGCGACGATACGGCCTTCGATTGCGGCGCAGTGGCAACCGCCCTCGTCAACGCCGCCTGGTCACGCGGCCTCGGCTGCGTGATCAACAGCCAGGGCATCATGCAATCCCCCGTGGTCCGCGAACATGCCGGGATTGCCGACGACCAGGTGATCATGAAAAGCATCGCGCTCGGTTGGCCGGAGGAGAGCTTTCCGGCCAATGCGGTGGTCAGCGAGCGGAAAAGCGTGGATGAGGCAGCGGTGTTTGTAGGGTTTGATTAGGGCTTAGCCGCCCAAACCAGAAATTCGACATTGCCCTTTGGCCCCGTAATGGGGCTTTCGGTCAGGCCCTTGACCGGCCAGCCGGTGCTTTCCAGCCAATCCTGAACTTCGGCGCATACGCGCGTATGGACCGCGGTGTCGCGGACCACGCCGCCTTTGCCGACCTCTGCTTTGCCTGCCTCGAATTGCGGTTTGATCAGCGCAACCAGTTGCGCGCCATCGCGGGCAAAGCTCATCGGGCGTTCGAGCACCTTCGCCAGCGAAATGAAGCTGGCGTCGCAGACGATCAGGTCGACGGGTTCGGGGATATGCTCCGCCTTTAATGTCCGCGCGCTGGTTTGTTCGTGCACCACCACGCGATCATCCTGTCGAAGTTTCCACGCCAACTGGTTGGTGCCGCTATCGACCGCATAGACCTTGGCCGCGCCCCGCGTCAGCAACACATCGGTAAAGCCGCCGGTCGAGCTACCGACATCGATTGCTACAGCGCCCGTCACATCGATGCCGAAAACCTCCAGCGCGTGCGCCAGCTTCACCCCGCCGCGCGAGACCCAGGGGTGGTCCTGCCCCTTGACCGTAATCTGGGCATCGGCGGCGACCTGCAGCCCCGGTTTGTCGGCGCGTTTGTCGCCCAGCAGAACATGCCCCGCCATCACCAGCGCCTGCGCGCGCGTGCGGCTCTCGGCAAGGCCGCGTTCGACAAGCAATTGATCGATCCTGATTTTGGACGGCTTCATGGCATTGGGGCCTAGCGCGCGTGTGCGCTTTTGGCCATAAGGCGCGGTATGCGTTTTCCGGTAACCCCTGTTGCAATGGCTTTGCTTGTCGCTTCCTGCGTGGCGCCGCCTCCTGAACGTGCACCCGTGCCGCAACAGCCCAGGCCAACTGCTCCGGTCGCGGCTCCTCCGACCAATGCTCCATTTACCGTTTCCCAGCCAAAGGGGCATTGGACCGAATGGACGATGGAGCCCGGAAGCTGGGTCTATCGCCGCGATGATCGTGGTTCAATTGCGCTTTATGGCATGCCGGGACGCGATGCTCTGGTGACATTGCGGTGCGATAAAGCGGGTAGTCGGCTTTTCTTGTCGCGCACCGGCAACACCGGCGGGACTTTGACCGTCCGAACAAGCTCTACATCAAAAAACCTGAACGCGCTGCCAACCGGTGGCCTGCCCGCCTATGTGGCGACAGAGATAGCGCCGACTGATCCGGTGCTGGACGCAATGGCCTATAGCCGAGGGCGGATAGCGCTGGAAATGGCGAGCGTAACGAACATCGCCATCCCGGTCTGGTCGGAAATCGGCCGTGTGGTCGAGGATTGCCGGGCCTGATATCAGGCACAAAAAAAGGCCCGCGAACGGACCCCGGCACAAGAGGCATTAGATTTGCCAGAAAAAAAATCAAAAACAAGTCTTGTTTCGCAGAATCGCATGATTCATCTCTGGCGGTGCGGAGGGCAAATCGATGCAATACGCAATTCGTTTTCAACAGTCGAAAGGAGGTGATCCGATGTCTCATGGTTCAGTTAAGAGGTCGGGCATTTCCGTTCGGGGGATCGGCTGCTGGTAACAGCTTGAAACCACTCCCGGCAGCGGCTGCCCTGGCTGCTGACCCATGCTAGAGAGGGGTCGTCCGCAAGGATGGCCCCTTTCGCATTTATGTCGCTTGCATGACGGAATCTGCTTCTTGTCACGTACCAGTCGCGTTTCCGATATGGAGCCGTCAACAAACGCACAACAGAGTGTCATTCAACGTCTCTAACGCAGCCTCCGCACATAACAATCGGAGGTCTCCCATGCGTATCGCAATTCTTCTTCTCTGTTCCTGCGCCGTGCTGGCTTCGAAGCCCGCCCTTGCCCAAAACGATGTCGCGCCCGGCGATGAAACCGAAGAATCGGAGGGGATTGTCGTCTTCGGCCAGGGGCAAACGCGGCAGGTTCAGGAACTGAAGACAGAGGATTTGACCATCCTTGCCCCCGGCACCAGCCCGCTGAAGGCAATCGAAAAACTGCCCAGCGTCAATTTCCAGTCGGCAGATCCGTTTGGCACCTATGAATGGTCGAGCCGCGTCACCATCCGCGGCTTCAACCAGAACCAGCTTGGCTATACACTCGACGGCATTCCGCTGGGCGATTCCTCCTATGGCAACAATAATGGCCTCCACATCGGCCGCGCCATCAGTCCGGAAAATATCGGTGTCACCCGCGTATCGCAGGGTTCGGGATCGCTGGGCACGCAAGCGACCAACAATCTGGGCGGGACGCTGGAATTTTTCTCGATCGATCCTGATGACGGCTTCGGTGCGGACGCCAATTTCACTTATGGTTCGGAAGAGACCATTCGCGGCTTTGGCCGGATCAACTGGGGCGAAGCAGGCGGCGTGCGCGGTTTCATATCGGGTACCTATCACAATGCCGACAAGTGGAAGGGCGGCGGCGTCCAGAAAAACTGGATGATCAATGCCAAAGCGATCATCCCCGCAGGCGATGGCCAGTTCGATGCTTATGTCAGCTATTCAGATCGCGCCGAGCAGGATTATCAGGACCTGTCATTGGAAATGATCCGCCGCCTTGGCTATGATCATGACAATTATTTCCCCGATTATGCGACCGCGATCCGCGCCGCGCAGGGTGTCTTCGTTGCGCCGATCAACAACCGGGACGACAGCTATTATGATGCATCGGGGCTGCGCAAGGACCTGCTGGCCGCCGTCGGCGTCACCGCACCTTTGTTCGAAAGCGTGTCGTTGCAGGTAAAGGGCTATTATCACGACAATGAAGGGCAGGGGACGTGGGGCACACCCTATGTCGCCAGCCCGAACGGCGTACCGATGTCGGTGCGCACGACCGAATATGATATCAAGCGCGGGGGCGTCTTTGGATCGTTGACTGCCGAGCTTGGCTCTAACGAAATCACCGTCGGCCTGTGGTACGAACATAATGATTTCATCCAGGCGCGGCGCTTCTACGCTTATCAGAGCCTGACGACGCCGGGCCGCGATCATAGCAAATTCCAGCGCTACCCGTTCTTCACCCAGTGGCTGTTCAACTTCAACACCAATACGCTGCAATATTATGTGCAGGACCGGATCAGCCTGGGCGACCTGACGGTCAATCTCGGCTGGAAGGGCTTCAAGGTGGACAATGAGGCGAATCCGACCATCCAGGGGTCGCTGGCGCGCGGCAATATCGGGACGCGGGACTGGTTCCAGCCGCACGCCGGTGTCGCCTATAAGCTGGGCGGCAATGCGGAAATTTTTGGCGGCTTCACACAGGCAACCCGCGCATTCGTTTCCTCGGCAACCAGCGGGCCGTTCTCCACCACACAGGCCGGGTTCAATGCGCTGCTGACGCGCGGGTTGAAGCCTGAAGAATCCGATACCTATGAAGTTGGCGCGCGGTTCAACAACGCGACCTTCAACGGCGTGCTTGGCGTCTATCTGGTCAATTTCCGCAATCGCCTGCTCGGTGTGCCAACCGGCCCCGGCATTGTCGGCAACCCGTCGATCCTGCAAAATGTCGGCGGCGTCCGCTCGCTGGGTTTCGAGGCGGCGGGCGACGTCCGGCTCGGCGGCGGACTGACGCTGTTTGCCTCCTACAGCTATAATGACGCGACCTATCGGGACAATGTTGTCACTCCAACCGCGACGATACCGATCAAGGGCAAAACCGTGGTCGACACGCCCAAACATCTGCTAAAGGGCGAAATTGGTTATGACAGCGACAGCTTTTTCGGGCGCCTCGGCGCGAACTATATGAGCAAGCGCTATTTCACCTACACCAACGACCAGTCGGTTGGTTCTCGGGTGCTGGTGGATGCCACGCTTGGTTACCGGTTTGACCTTGGTTGGCGCGTGCCGCTGGAAATCCAGCTGAACGCCACCAACCTGTTCGACAAGCGCTATGTTTCAACCATTGGTTCCAATGGTTTCGGTAACAGCGGCGATAACCAGACGCTGCTTGCCGGTGCGCCGCAACAGTTCTTCGCAACGCTGAAGGTTGGATTTTGATGTGGCTCCTGCCCCGCCTACTCTTCGTCCTGGCCGCGCTCACCCCGGTCGCGGCGGGGGCGGAACCCGTGCTGCTGATCTCGATTGACGGGCTGCAACCCGCCGATGTGATGGAGGCCGAAAAGCGGGGCATCGCCATTCCGAACCTGAAACGCTTCGTGGCTGAGGGCAGCTACGCTAGCGGCGTTACTGGCGTGCTGCCCACCGTCACCTATCCAAGCCATGCGACGTTGGTCACTGGGGTCAGCCCGGCAAAACATGGCATCATCAGCAATACCGGCTTCGACCCAATGCAGATCAACCAGAACGGCTGGTACTGGTATGCGAGCGACTATAGGGTTCCAACTTTGTGGGACGCGGCGGCCGAGGCGGGGCTGAAGACTGCCAATGTCCATTGGCCGGTGACCGTCGGCGAAACCTCGATCGCCTTCAACCTGCCGCAAATCTGGCGTACGGGGCACGAAGACGATGTGAAGCTGATGAAGGTGCTGGCGACGCCGGGACTGGTCGACCGGCTGGAGGCTTCGCTGGGCGTTTTTTACGCGCAAGGGATCGATGAAAGCATCGAAGGCGATGAAAATCGCGGTCGCTTTGTCGAGGCTTTGATAGCGGCGGAAAAGCCCGATCTTCTAACCGCCTATTTCACCGCGCTCGATCATGAACAGCATGGCAAGGGGCCCGATACGGCGGACGCGCACCGGATCCTGGAGCGGATCGATGCGATCGTCGGCAAAGTGGTTGCCGCCCAGCTAAAAGCGCATCCCGACAGCGTGATTGCGATCGTTTCCGATCATGGCTTTGCGAAGACCGATACCGAAGTGAACCTGTTTCGCGCCTTCCTCGATGCCGGGCTCATCATGCTCGGCCCCGATGGCAAGATCAAGGACTGGCAGGCCTCGCCCTGGAATGCAGGCGGGACGACGGCCATCATGCTGGCCAAGCCTAATGATGCAGCGCTCATACGGCGGGTCGGCGCGCTGCTCGAACAGCTTAAGGGCGATCCCAAAAATCGCATTGCGCGCATTATGTCGCCGGGCGAAGTCGCCAAAATGGGCGGCAATCCCAAGGCGAGCTTTTATATCGATTTTCGGCTTGGCGCCTATGGCGGCGGCTTCAAGGGCAAGGACGTGCCGCTCATTGGGCCATCGGGCAGCAAGGGGACGCACGGCTATGCGCCCGACCATCCGGAAATGCGTTCGACTTTCATGATGATGGGGCCGGGCATCGCCAAGGGCCGCGACCTTGGCCAGATTGATATGCGGGCGATTGCGCCAACATTGGCGGCGAAACTGGGTGTCGCGCTTTCCGATGCAGAGGCTGCGCCGCTGCCAGACAAATAGCTCCACGGCTTTCTATCGTCTGTCGTTTGAATTGCCGCTGGAATGTTGCCGGTCGCGCCCTAAATAGGTGCTGACAGGACAAGGCACCGGCATATGGCATTTTTGAAGAGCGCATGGCGCATATTGGTGGAGATCAAGAACGGGCTGGCGCTGCTGTTCCTGTTGATCTTTTTCTGGGCGCTTTATGCCTTTCTCTCCAGCGGGCCCAATCCCGGTACTGTGCGTGACGGCGCGCTTTTGATCGAGCTTGATGGCACCGTGTCGGAACAGCCCGCTGCAATGGATCCGGTCGATGCACTGATTTCGCAGCGTGCGCCAGTCCGCGAACATCGCCAGCGCGACATCGTTCGTGCACTCGATCTGGCGATCAAGGACCAGCGGGTAAAGGCAGTGGTGCTTGATCTGGATCGCTTCATGGGCGGCGGCCAGACCAGCCTCGCCGCGATTGGCGAACGGATGGACAAGGTACGCAAGGCGGGGAAGCCCGTTTACACCTTTGCGACCGGTTATAGTGACGATGGCTACCAGCTGGCCGCACACGCGAGCGAAGTCTGGCTCGATCCTTTGGGTGGTGTGTTGCCCACTGGTCCGGGCGGATCGCGGACCTATTATAAAGGCCTGCTCGACCAATTGGGCATCAAGGCGCATATTTACCGCGTCGGCACCTACAAGAGTGCGGTCGAGCCCTATATGCGCGCCGACCAGTCGCCCGAAGCCGAGGAAGCGACCAAGGCGCTTTATGACGAAGTCTGGGGCCAGTGGCGTGCCGACGTGGCAAAGGCGCGGCCAAAGGCAAAACTCGATACGCTGCTGACCGACGCGGCGGGCGCGACTGAGGCGGCCAAAGGCGATCTGGCGCAGCTGGCACTGGCCAACGGCCTGGTCGATAAACTCGGCGACCGCGTGGCCTTTGGCAAGCATGTTGCCGCCAAGGTCGGCAAGGACCGCGAAGACACCATTGGCGGTTTTGCATCGTCTAAACCAGATGCGCTGCTTGCCGCGCATAATCTGCCCAGTGGCGGCGCGCCGATTGGTGTGGTGACGGTTGCGGGCGAGATTGTCGACGGCAAAGCCGGGCCGGGAACCGCGGCGGGCGATACGATAGCCGAACTGATCTACAAGGCGCTGAAGGATGACCAGCTCAAAGCGCTGGTGCTGCGCGTCGACTCGCCTGGCGGTTCGGTGACGGCATCGGAGAAAATCCGCCTCGCGCTGGAAGCGGCGAAGGCGAAGAATATTCCTGTGGTCGTTTCTATGGCCAATCTTGCGGCGAGCGGTGGTTATTGGGTTTCCACCCCTGCTACCACGATCTTCGCTGATCCCTCGACGATCACCGGCTCGATAGGAATCTTCGGCGTTCTGCCCTCTGGCCGCGAGGCGTTGGCGAAATGGGGTGTGACCACTGATGGCGTGCGCACCACCCCTCTTGCGGGAGAGCCCAACATATTGGGCGGCGTCAGTCCGGAATTCGACCGGGTGGCGCAAAGCGTAATTGAAAAGGGCTATCGCGATTTTCTTGGCCGTGTTGCCGCATCGCGCAAGAAAACCCCTGAACAGGTCGATGCCATCGCCCAGGGCCGCGTCTGGGCGGGTGGCACCGCCCGGCAACTTGGGCTCGTCGACCGCATGGGCGATCTAGATGATGCCCTAGCCGAAGCCGCGCGGCTAGCGAAGCTCGACAAGGGTGCATGGCATGCGCGCTATATCGATCCGCAGGCCGATTTTGCCAGCGGGCTGCTGGGCATGTTCTTGCCACAACCCGCAGCGGCGCAGGCACCAACCGACCTGTTCGCCCACGCGGCGTGGCAGCAGCAAATGGCCTTTGATCGTTTGGCTGCCGATTTGCGGATGTTGGCGGGTGCGAAGGGTGCGCAAGTGCGCTGCCTGGAATGTGCGGCAGTGGCCGGGGTACCGGTTAGATTAGAGGTTAGTCAGTCCGAAGGATGGTTAGCCGAGCTCTTCCGCAAATTGCTGTAAGCGTCACCCGCTCCGGAAAGCATTGGTAATCGGATAGCGCCGGTCGCGACCGAAATTGCGGGTGCCGAGTTTTACCCCTGGCGGGGCCTGGCGGCGTTTATATTCTGCGATGTAGAGCAGCCGTTCGATCCGCTGCACCACTTCGCGCGGATGGCCGCGCGCGGTGACTTCGTCGACCGACAGCTCCTGTTCGACGAGGCCGAGCAAGATATCGTCGAGCACCGGATATTCGGGAAGGGAGTCGCTGTCCTTCTGGTCGGGGCGCAGTTCGGCACTCGGTGGACGCGTGATGATCGCTTCGGGGATAACGGGGCCGTTAGGGCCGAGACCGATACGGCAGCGGTTGGCGTTGCGCCAGCGCGAGATTGCAAACACCGTCATCTTGTAAGCATCCTTCAGCGGGTTGTAGCCGCCCGCCATGTCGCCGTAGATGGTTGCATAGCCGACGCTCATCTCGCTCTTGTTGCCGGTGGTCAGCAGCATGTGGCCGAATTTGTTGGACAGCGCCATGAGGGTCACCCCGCGGATGCGCGACTGGATGTTTTCCTCGGTGATATCGACGTCCTTGTCGGCAAAGCTGCCCGACAACATGTCGTCAAAGGCATCAACGGCGGGCGAAATCGGGATGGTGTCCAACCTGCAGCCAATCATCCTCGCGCATTCGCTGGCGAGGTCTAGGCTTTCCTGGCTGGTAAAGCGGCTGGGCAGCATCACGCACCACACCCGCTCCGGCCCCAGCGCATCCGCCGCGATTGCCGCGCAAATGGCGCTGTCGATTCCGCCGGACAGGCCCAGCACCACGCCGGGAAAGCGGTTGCGGTCGACATAGTCGCGCAGCGCGAGCACCATGGCCGAATAAATGTCCGCCGGATGCTCCTCCCACGCCGCCAGTTCGCCCGGCGCACAAACCCAGCCGTTCGCACCGCGCGACCATGTGGTGACGCGCAAATGCTCCTCCCAATCGGGCAAGCGGTGTGCAGCCTCGCCGTCCGCATTCAATACAAAGGAGGAGCCGTCGAAGACCAGTTCATCCTGCCCGCCAACACGGTTCAGGAACAGCAATGGGAGACCCGTTTCGGCGACACGGGCAGCAAAAACCTGCTCCAGTCGGCGGTCATCCTTGTCGATTTCATAGGGACTGCCATTGACCGAAATCAGGATTTCCGCACCCCGCTCCGCCAAATGTTTCGACACGGCAGGCAACCAGCCATCCTCGCAGATTGGTAGCCCAAGGCTGACACCACGAAACGCCACTGGCTCAGGCATTGGCCCGCTGCTGAAAATACGCTTTTCGTCGAAGGTGCCGTAATTGGGCAGCTCATGCTTCCTGCGCATGGCAACAATCTTACCGCCGTCCAGCAGCGCCACGATGTTGAAGAGGGCATCTCCCTCACGCAGGATCGAGCCGACCAGCATGGCCGGGCCGCCGTCCTCGGTTGCTGCCGTCAGCCGCTCCAGTTCCATCGCCGCCGCTTCCGCAAAGACCGGTTTCAGAACCAGATCCTCTGCCGGATAACCGATCAACTGTTGTTCGGGGAAAAGCACGAGGTCGACATCGCTAGCCCCCTCGACCGCTTTCCGGCGCCATTCGAGCATTGCATCGGCATTGCCCCTCAGGTCGCCCACACGCTGGTTCAACTGGCACATTGCGATTTTCAGGCGGTCGGTCATGCCCGCCTGTCTATTGTCCACAATCGAGGGCGGCAAGGCGATTGTCAGCCCATATTCGCACCGCTAGAGGAACCCCGACTCCGCACGGCGGGAATTGGGGAAGCGCGCCTATGAAACTGATTACCGGCAATTCGAACCTGCCGCTCGCTAAGGGCATTGCCGACTATCTCGGCCTGCCGCTGACCGATGCCAGTGTGCGCCGCTTTGCCGACAACGAGATTTTCGTCGAAATCCACGAAAATGTCCGCGGCGAGGATATGTTTGTCATTCAGTCGACCAGCCATCCGGCGAACGACAATCTGATGGAATTGCTGATCATGATCGACGCGCTGCGCCGCGCCTCGGCGAAACGGATCACGGCGGTCCTGCCCTATTTCGGTTACGCACGGCAGGATCGCAAACCCGGCCCGCGCACCCCGATTTCAGCGAAGCTGGTGGCGAATTTGATTACCGAGGCGGGAGCCGACCGCGTGCTGACGGTCGATCTGCACGCAGGCCAGATTCAGGGTTTTTTCGATATCCCGACCGACAATCTCTTCGCCGGACCGGTCATGAGCGCCGACATATTGGAACGCCATGGCGATAAGGACATCACCGTGGTCTCTCCCGACGTCGGCGGCGTGGTGCGCGCGCGCGGGCTTTCCAAGCGGATCAACGATGCCCCGCTCGCCATTGTCGACAAGCGCCGCGAAAAGGCCGGTGTGTCGGAGGTGATGAATATCATCGGCGATGTGAAGGATCGCTTTTGCATATTGATTGATGACATCGCCGATAGCGCCGGCACGCTGTGCAACGCGGCTGACGCGTTGAAGGCCGCAGGCGCATCGGACGTCGTCGCCTATATCACCCATGGTGTGCTGTCCGGCGAGGCAGTGAACCGGGTGAACGCATCGTCGCTGCGCAAGCTGGTGATCACCGATTCGATCCTGGCCTATGGCGCGGAAAAGGACAGCCCCAAAATCCGTAAGCTGCCCATCGCCCCCCTGCTGGGCGAGGCGATCAAGCGCATCGCCGACGAGAGCAGCGTGTCAAGCTTGTTCGATTGATCATGGGCGAACCGGGCTTCATCCAGGTCACGCCCTTTTTCGGCACTGGCCCGCTTGACCGGGTAATCAACTTTTATCGGGACGTTTTGGGATGCAGCGTATTTTCGCCCGGAGGCGGCTATGCCTATGTCGAGCGTGATTTGATTGCTTTCCGGCTGGTTGAACTGGACAGCGGGTCGCTGAACCCGCCGGGATGCAGCCATGCCTATGTCGACGTTCGAGACGTCGATATATTGTTCGCCGAATTGCGACCACGCCTTGAAACCTTGCCTGCGGAAAGATGGGGAAGCCCCAAGAACCATCCTTACGGGCAGCGCGAATTCTGGGTGCGCGATCCCGACGGCAATCTCATAACCTTCGGTCAAGGCATCGGCGACAATGCGACGCAATGGGACTATCGGCAGTGATCCGTGACGCCGACCTTGCGCTCGCCAATCGTCTTGCTGACGCGGCGGGGGCAGCGATCCGTCCGTTGTTCCGGGCCGACTTTGCGCATGAGGCCAAAGCCGATGCGTCGCCCGTCACCGAAGCCGACCGTGCTGCCGAGGCAGCCATCCGCGCGATCCTCGACCGCGAATGTCCTACGGACGCCATCATTGGCGAGGAATATGGCGTCAAGGATGGCACCTCAGGGCGCAGCTGGGTGATCGATCCGATCGACGGCACGATCAGCTTCATGGCCGGACGGCCGATCTTCGGCACGCTGATCGCGCTGTTGCAGGATGGTTTCCCGGTGCTCGGCGTCATCGACCAGTGCGTGGCGGGCGAGCGCTGGGTCGGTGCCACGGGACATGGAACGACCTTGAACGGCAAGCCCGCCAACACGCGGCGTTGCCGCCAACTCGCTGACGCCGTGCTGGCGAGCAGCGGGCCGCAATATTTCGATGACCATAGCGGCGAACATTTTATGGCGCTGGCCGCCAAAACCAACCGGCGCACGGTATGGGGCGGCGATTGCTACAATTACGCCCTGCTGGCGTCGGGACATGTCGACCTGGTGGTCGAAACCGGGCTGAAACTGCATGACTTTGCGGCCTTGGTACCAGTGGTAGAAGGTGCGGGTGGCATGATGTGCGACTGGAACGGAGAGCCGTTGCATGCCGGATCGGAGGGCCATGTCATTGCACTGGGCGATCCGGCACGGTTGGAAGACGTGCTGGAGGGGCTTTCCTGCAATCACTGATCGTCGCAGACTTCTTGCGCGAACGACCAAAATGCGTCACAAAATCACATAATTAAAGGAATCGCCCTGCAACGTCAGAGGCGAACAACATCGGGACGCAAACCGTGCAGTCAATCGACGGCATTACCAGCGCGCACTTTGCAGCGCCGCACCCAGACCTGCATCGCTATGTCACGACCTATTATGTTGCCGAGATCAACAGCGCTGATGGCCAGGAAGTAACCGACCTGCTGCACCCCGAATGGGGCAGCGTGCGCTATGTGTGCAGCGGCTCGGTGCGTGGAAGCGCTCAGCCCGATCCGATGGTCCCCGTCCCGCCCGTGACGCTGGTGGGGCATAGCAGCCGCGCGGCTAGGATTGGCTGTGCATCGATGCGTGTGGTCAGTTTCGGGTTGCTACCGCTTGGCTGGCACCGTTTCGTCGGGTTGCCTGCATCGCGCTTTGCCGACCGTTCGGTCGATGCGGCTGAGGTCAAGTCGCGCACCGATTTTGCCGGCCTTTTTGATGCTGTCACGGCGGCAAAAGATATTGGAGAGATCGCTGCGATTTTCGACAACGCACTGCTGCAGGCCTTGCTGCAAAACCGTAGAAAGGACGATGATGAAGACGCGCTGATAGAGGCTCTCCACCTGGCATTGCTCGATCCCGAAGTGTCGAGTGTCGCCGAAATTGCCGAGCGGCTGGATATCAACGGCACCCAGCTGGAACGGTTGTCGAAACGGGTATTCGGTTTCCCGCCAAAATTGCTGCTCCGCCGCCAGCGTTTCCTCCGCACGCTTGCCCCGCTGATGCGCCAGCCGGAGGCAAAATGGGGCGATATCCTCGACCCGCAATATTACGACCAGGCGCATTTCAACCGGGATTTCCAGCGCTTTTTCGGCATGTCGCCGAAAAAATATCTGGAGCTGGACAAGCCGATTGTGCTGGCAGGGGCGATGGCACGGATGGAAGCGCTGGGCGATCCATTGCAAGGACTGCACGCCCCGCGCGGCAAATGACTTGCATTTAGCGCCGAATCCCCCTAGGCGCGCGCCTTCCGAATAAGCGGGCTGGCCAAAAGGGCTGCCATGTTCGCTTGACACGGACATCCAAAAGGAGACCGAAATGCCCAAGATGAAGACCAAGAGCGGTGTGAAGAAACGCTTCAAATTCACCGCGACCGGCAAGGTAAAGTGCGGCGTGGCCGGCAAGCGCCACCGCCTGATCAGCCACTCCGGCAAATATATCCGCCAGAACCGCGGCACCGACGTGCTGAGCGATTCCGATGTAGCCCATGTGCGCCTCTGGGCGCCCTATGGCTTGAAATAAGGAGCGCTAGGACATGGCACGCGTCAAACGGGGTGTAACCACCCGCGCCAAGCACAAGAACATTCTTGAGCAGGCGAAAGGCTATTATGGCCGCCGCAAAAACACCATCCGCATCGCGCGGCAGGCCGTCGAAAAGGCTGGCCAATATGCCTATCGCGACCGCAAGGTAAACAAGCGCAATTTCCGGGCTCTCTGGATCCAGCGCATCAACGCCGCTGTCCGCGCCGAAGGCCTGACCTACGGCGTGTTCATGCACGGGCTGAAGCTGGCGGGCGTAGAACTCGACCGCAAGGCGCTTGCCGACCTGGCGATGAACGAAGGTGCGGTGTTTAGCGCCATCGTTGCGCAGGCGAAGGCGGCTCTTCCGAAGGCGGCGTAAACGCCGCGTGGGCCCAAGGCAGCCCACGAACCACCTTTGAGTAATGCGCAAATGGGCGTGAGCGGCACTTGCCGTTCGCGCCCATTTGCTTAT
>CAZSJE010000012.1:20844-25580 GCA_964606835.1 uncultured Sphingorhabdus sp. | reverse complement strand
ACCTTCACCGCCGACCTGGGGCAGGGCGAGGAGCTGGAGCCCGCACGCGCCAAGGCGGTGCTGATGGGCATCCCGGATCACCACATCTACATCGACGACCTGCGCGAAGAGTTTGTCCGCGATTTCGTTTTCCCGATGATGCGCGCCAATGCGCGGTACGAGGGGGATTACCTGCTCGGCACTTCGATAGCGCGGCCCTTGATCTCCAAACGGCTGATCGAGATTGCAGCGGAGACGGGGGCCGATGCCATTGCCCATGGCGCGACTGGCAAAGGGAATGACCAGGTGCGGTTCGAACTGTCGGCTTACGCCCTCAATCCCGATATCAAGGTCATCGCCCCGTGGCGCGAATGGGATTTGACCAGTCGCACCCGCCTGATCGAATGGGCCGAAGCACACCAGATTCCGGTGCCCAAGGACAAGCGTGGAGAGTCGCCGTTCAGCACCGACGCCAACCTGCTGCACACATCGTCGGAAGGCAAATGCTTAGAGGATCCCTGGGAAGAAACCCCGGACTATGTCTATTCACGCACGGTCAATCCGGAGGATGCGCCCGACGCTCCGGAATATATCACCATCGATTTCGAACGCGGCGACGGGGTGGCGCTGAATGGCAACGCGATGTCGCCCGCGACTTTGCTAACCGCGCTCAACGATCTGGGCCGCAAACATGGCATTGGGCGGCTCGACCTGGTCGAGAACCGCTTCGTCGGCATGAAGTCGCGTGGCATGTATGAAACCCCCGGCGGCGAAATCTACGCGCGCGCGCATCGCGGGATCGAGAGCATAACTCTGGATCGCGGCGCAGCGCACCTGAAAGATGAGCTGATGCCCAAATATGCCGAGTTGATCTACAATGGCTTCTGGTTCTCGCCCGAGCGGGAGATGTTGCAGGCGGCGATCGATCATAGCCAGGCGCAGGTCTCAGGCACCGTGCGGGTGAAGCTCTATAAGGGTCAAGCCAGCGTCGTCGGACGCAAATCGCCGAACAGCCTCTATTCGGAAAAGGTCGTCACCTTCGAGGACGATGCCGGGGCCTATGACCAGAAGGATGCCGCAGGCTTTATCAAGCTCAATGCACTGCGGCTGCGGCTGCTCGGTCAAAGGCAGCGCTGACGTCGCTTTTTTAACCAATTGCGGCTATCAGACAGGGCCATGAGCCCGGCCAAACCGCCAGTATCCGACCCGCGTCCGCAATCCGCAGTCAGCAGCGGCGTGGGTTTGGTCGGTGTTGCCGGGTTGCTGCTGTGGGTGCTGATCGCCCGCAATTTCGGCGCAGTGGCAGACGGGTTTGGCATTCCATCGGGCTGGTTCGGCTATGAAGCCTGGCCCGACCGGGCAAGCGGACCCTATGCAGCGATGATCGGGCTGCTCTTCTGCGGAACGCCGATGCTGCTCTGGTCATTGCTGGTCGACAAAGTGCATTTGCGCCCGTCGACCGGCATCGACTGGTCGGTGAAACGCCCGGTCGCCGAGGTGCTCGACACCAGCATTATCAAGATTGCGGGGATATGGGCGACATGGGCGCTGATTGCCGCAATCTACGCGCTGTGCCGCTGGTACTGGCAGCCGCCCTATGATTTTTCGATGACCGTGCTTTCTGCGGCGCTGATCCCGCTGATCCTGCTTTCGGTGCCCTATGTCGTCTGGCTCGACCGTTTTCTGGTCAATCCGCGCGACGGCAGCTGGCATTTCGGCGCGTGGATTGCCGGACGCGGCGATTGGGACCGGACCGAGATTTTCCATCATTTGCGCGCCTGGGCGGTGAAGGGCTTTTTCCTGGCCTTCATGATCTCAATCGTGCCGGGCGGGTTCTCGCATATCGTCCAGCTCGACCTGGGCGAGGCACTGCACAATCCGGTCGCGCTGACGGGGATGCTGATCACGGTCATGTTCCTGATCGACGTCCAGCTGGCGACCGTCGGCTACACGCTGACGATGAAGCCACTCGACGCGCATATCCGCACCGCCAACCCCTATCTGGCGGGATGGGTCGCAGCGCTGATGTGCTATCCGCCCTTCATCCTCGTCAACGACGGACGCCTGATCGACTATTCGATTGGCACGATGGGCGACGATAGCTGGCAATATTGGCTCGGCGGCCATCCGGCTTTGCTCGCGGCTTGGGGGGCGCTGCTTGTCGTTCTGACCGGCATTTATGCCTGGGCAACAATGGCGTTCGGCCTTCGTTTTTCCAACCTGACGCATCGCGGCATCCTGACCCACGGCCCTTATGCATGGACCAAGCACCCTGCCTATATGAGCAAAAACGCCTTTTGGTGGCTTTCGGTCATGCCGTTCATGGTGACCACCGGCAGCACCGCCGATGCCGTGCGCAACACAGTGATGCTGGGGCTGGTCAGCGGCATTTATTATTGGCGCGCGCGCACCGAGGAAAAGCATCTGATGGCCGACCCCGATTATGCCGCCTATGCCGCATGGATGGACCGCAACGCACCGATCCCACGTTTCTTTGCGCGGCTGCGCAACCTTGCCGGAAACCGCCTGCGGCGCGATGGCGAAGTCCAGCCGGCCGAATAAGTGTCCCTAAACTTTGCGTTCTCTGCGCACTCTGCGCGAACCAATTTGTTTCACGCAGAGTGCGCAGAGAAGGCAGATTTGTCGCGCAACCTTTAACCGCGCGATTAAGTCTGATATTCTCTGTCCAAGGACAGAGGAGAATCGGAATGCACGATCTGGTGATAAGAGGCGGCACCATTGTCGATGGCAGCGGCAAGCCGCGCTTTACGGGCGACGTCGCCATCGATGGCGGGTTGATCAGCCAGGTTGGCAACGTCGAGGCATCGGGCCGCGAAGAGATAGACGCAAGCGGCAAAATCGTCGCGCCAGGCTGGGTCGACATCCATACCCATTATGACGGCCAGGCGACCTGGGATCAGGAAATGGCCCCATCGAGCTGGCACGGCGTGACCACTGTTGTCATGGGCAATTGCGGGGTCGGTTTTGCGCCTGCCAAGCCCGACCGGCATGGCTGGTTGATCGGGCTGATGGAGGGGGTCGAGGATATCCCCGGCACTGCGCTGGCCGAAGGGATGACCTGGAACTGGGAGAGCTTCCCGGAATATCTGGATGAGCTGGAGCGGCTGCCACGCACTGTCGATATCGGCACCCATGTCCCGCATGGCGCAGTGCGCGCCTATGTGCTGGAGGACCGCGAACGGCCGGGGGCGATCCCGACCGACCAGGATATCGAGCAAATGTCCAAGATCGTCGAGGAAGGCGTGCGGGCTGGCGCGCTTGGCTTTTCTACCTCGCGCACCGTCCTGCACAAATCGGTCGATGGAGAGGTTGTGCCGGGAACCACCGCTACGGCAGAGGAACTGGTCGCGATCGGTCGCGCCATGGGGCGGGTCGGGCACGGCGTGTTCGAAATGGCCAGCGACATGATGCGCGAATGGGACGAGTTTGGCTGGATGGGCAAGCTGTCCCGCGAAACCGGGCTGCCCTGCACCTTTGCCGCGTTGCAATCTATCGCCAAGGAAATGCCTTTGGACGAACAAATCCAGCGGATGCGCGCTGAAAATGACAATGGCGCCAACATTGTCGCGCAGATTGCGCTGCGCGGCAACGGCATCATCATGGCGTGGCGCGGTACCGTGCATCCATTCCGGTTCAAACCGAGCTATATGGCGATTGCCGAACTGCCTTGGGCGCAGCAGTGGGCGAAGCTATCCGATCCTGCGTTCAAGGCGCAGCTACTCGCAGAGCAGCATGACCTGTCAGAAGCGCCGCAGGATATTATCGGTTTGCTGATGGTCGTCGCTGGCGGCTGGAACATGCAGTTCCAGATGGACGACGATTTCGATTATGAGCCGCAGGCCGATGCCAGCATCTGGGCCCGCGCCGCTGTGGCGGGCAAGTCTCCGGAAGAATATGCATATGACCTACTCTGCGAAGGCGACGGCAGCGGCTTTATCTATTTGCCGATCCTGAACTATGCAGACGGCAATCTCGATTTCCTCGAAAGCCTGCAGGCAAGCGACGATACCGTCAATTCGCTCTCCGACGGCGGCGCGCATTGCGGAACGATCTGCGACGCGGCGTCGCCCACCTTCATGCTCCAGCACTGGGTGCGGGATCGCAAACGCGGCGGGCGGATTTCGCTCGAACATGCGATCAAACGGCAATGCCATGACACCGCGCGGCTCTATGGTCTCAACGATCGCGGCGTACTCGCGCCCGGCTATCTGGCGGACATCAATGTCATCGATCTCGAGGCGCTTGAACTCGGCAAGCCTTGGCTCGCTTTCGACCTGCCAGCTGGCGGCAAGCGCTTGCTGCAAAAGGCCGATGGCTATGTTGCGACAATCAAGTCGGGACAGGTCACCTTCCGCAACGGAGAATATCTTGGCGTTCATCCCGGCACATTGATCCGTGGTCCGCAGAGCGTGGAGATGGCCATCGCGGCGGAATGAAACATACCTAACGCCCCCTTTACCCTTCACGCTTGCGCAAAATTAATCGCCCTTTGCTACGCCAAACTCACCAGAAGCAATGGAGGGCAATATGACGGGCGGTATGATGTTGGTGGCGTTTTCCTCGCTGAGTTTTGCCGCAGCCTTCCTCGCGCTGGTAATGGTGGCCGCAGACACCAGCCCGCAAAAAATTGCCAAATCGGTGTCCGGCATGACCCCTGCCGCACGGCGTCAGGCGCAGTTCGAACAGCTTGACGAGATGATCCGCGTGGCCGACGCCGCCATTGAGGCGCGCCGCCA
>CAZSJE010000012.1:17592-20744 GCA_964606835.1 uncultured Sphingorhabdus sp. | reverse complement strand
CGTCAGATCGACCGCGCAGCCGCGATTATGCTTCGAACCCTTTTGGGGGTTGGCGACGTAGTTTTTCTTTGGGCCAGCAGGGGTTGCGTCCCAAAGCGCCTTCGTCACACGCCACGGGCGGTAGGCATCGTAGATGGTAAGGCCAAAGCCCTGCGCCGCTGCTGCCCGATGCGCGCGCACCAGAGCTTCAGCAGCGGGGCGAACGAGGAAAGCGCGCGGCTGGTCGTAAAGTTGGCGACGAGTGAAGTTGTTTGTGGTGGCGTAGCGGATGTCGAGACGGATGCCGGGGTCCAGCTTAACCAGCTCGACCAGTCCGCTGGGATGCTCCGCACGCAACTTCGGTGCAAATTTGGGCTTTGTAACTGGCTGTTCCCTGCAAGACAGCAGCGGAACGGCAAGCAGCGATGCCACAGCCGCGCGCCGCGTCCAGTTCAATCCGCTTGCTTTGCCAGCCACTCTTCCAGCCATTTGATCGTATAGTCGCCATTGATCACATCGGGGTCGCGCAGCAGCGCCTGGTGCAGCGGGATGTTGGTCTTGATCCCGGAAATCACCATTTCCTCCAGCGCGCGGCGCATCCGCATCATGCAGCTTTCGCGCGTCCGGCCATAGGTGATCAGCTTGGCGACCATCGAGTCATAATAAGGCGGCACGCTATAGCCCGCATACATGCCGCTATCGACGCGCACATGCATGCCACCGGCCGGATGGTAGTAATTGACCAGACCCGGCGAAGGCGCGAAAGTGCGCGCATCCTCGGCGTTGATCCGGCATTCCATCGCATGCCCCCGAAATTCGAGCATATCCTGCGTGACGGAAAGCCCGCGCCCTTCGGCCACGCGGATCTGTTCACGGACAAGGTCGAAACCGGTAATCATCTCTGTCACCGGATGTTCGACCTGGATGCGCGTGTTCATTTCGATGAAATAGAATTCGCCATCTTCCCACAGGAACTCGATGGTGCCAGCACCGCGATAGCCCATATCGGCCATTGCCTTGGATACGATCCCGCCCATGCGCGCGCGTTCTTCGGCGGAAATGACTGGCGAGGGCGCTTCTTCCAACACCTTCTGGTGGCGGCGTTGCAGTGAACAGTCGCGCTCGCCCAGATGGATCGCATTGCCCATGCCGTCGCCGAAAATCTGGAATTCGATATGGCGCGGATTGCCGAGATATTTTTCGATATAGACGGTGGCATCGCCGAACGCGGCTTTCGCTTCGCTCCCCGCCTGCTGCATCAGCGTTTCGAGGTCGTCGGGGCTGTTGCACACTTTCATGCCCCTACCGCCTCCGCCTGAAGCAGCCTTGATGATCACCGGATAGCCGACTTGCTCAGCAATTTTCTTCGCGTCCTCGACTTCGGAGACCGCCCCGTCCGATCCAGGCACAAGCGGCAGGCCCAGATCACCCGCGGTCTTCTTTGCCATCACCTTGTCGCCCATGGTGCGGATATGTTCGGGCTTGGGGCCGATGAAGGCGATGTTGTGGCTCTCGGCTATCTCGGCAAATTGTGCGTTTTCGGACAGGAAGCCATAGCCGGGATGGATCGCATCGGCATGGCTGATTTCGCAGGCCGAAATGATCGCGGGGATGTTGAGATAGCTGTCCTTGGCCGCTGGCGGGCCGATGCAAATGGCTTCATCAGCGAGCCGGACATGCATCGCATCGGCATCGGCGGTTGAGTGCACAGCAACGGTCTTGATGCCCATTTCATGCGCGGCGCGGTGGATACGAAGCGCGATTTCGCCGCGATTGGCGATCAGGATTTTCTCGATGGCCACGGTCAAGTTACTCGATCACCATGAGGGGCTGGTCGAACTCGACAGGCTGGCCGCTCTCGACCAGCACCGCCTTGACCGTTCCGCCAGTGGGCGCGACGATGGGGTTCATGACCTTCATCGCCTCCACGATCAGCAGCGTGTCGCCTGCCGAAACCTTATCGCCGACCGATGCAAAGGGCGCGGCACCGGGTTCAGGCGACAGATAGGCCGTACCCACCATCGGCGATTTGAGCGCATTGGCCGGAGCCGCAGCTTCTGCGGGTGGCGGGGCAGCCGTTGCCGCCGGAGCTGCAACAGGTGCAGATGCTGCAACCGCGACAGGGGCCGCCGCAACCGCCGTCATCGTGCGCGAAACCTTGATCTTGCGCTCGCCATCCTCGACCTCGATTTCGCTGAGGCCAGTATCGTTCAGCAACTCCGCCAGTTCGCGCACCAATTGGGTATCGACCTGCATCCCGCCGGTTTTGCCGTTCATTTCGTTGCTCCTGAAACCTGTTAAGCGGCTTTAATCAGAGTCGCGCCGCTACGTCCAGCGCCAGTTCATAGCTTTTCGCGCCATGCCCGGCGATACAGCTATGCGCGGCCATGCCGACATAGCTGATATGGCGGAACGCCTCGCGCTTGTGTGGATCGGACAAATGCACTTCGATCACTGGTATTTCGATGGCCTTGATCGCGTCGTGCAGCGAAACCGAAGTGTGCGTATATCCCGCCGCGTTGAGTAGCACAGCCTTAGCTCCAACCGCCTTTGCCTCATGCAGCCAGTCGATCAGGTGGCCTTCATGGTTGGACTGGCGAAAATCGATATCCAGCCCCAACGCCTGCGCCTGGTCGTCCAGCCTTGCGGCAATATCATCCAGCGTATCGGTCCCGTAAATCTCCGGCTCGCGCATGCCGAGCAGGTTGAGGTTAGGGCCATTCAAGACGAAGATGATGGGGCGGTCGGCCAAGATTCTTCCCTGTCACTGCTTGCCTTGGGTTGGGACCGGTCCCTATATGGGGTTTAGCCGAAAAGCGAGACGAAATGACCGATACCGCCACCCTTGCCAGCCTGTCGATCACAATCAACGGCGAACCGCGCCGCGTGGCAGCGGGGCTGTCGGTCGAGGGGCTGGTCGCCGAACTCGGCCTTAATCCCAAAAAGGTTGCGGTCGAGCGCAATATGGAGATCGTCCCGCGTTCGACGCATGGCGACGTGATGCTGGCCGATGGCGACCAACTGGAGATTGTCCACTTCGTCGGCGGCGGCTAGGGCCAGTTCATGAGCAGCACCGACCAATGGACCGTCGCCGGTCGCACCTTCACCTCGCGGCTGATTGTCGGCACGGGGAAGTATAAGGATTTTGAGCAGAACGCAGCGGCGCTGGTCGC
>CAZSJE010000012.1:12893-17492 GCA_964606835.1 uncultured Sphingorhabdus sp. | reverse complement strand
TGATCGTCGAGGGCGCAAAGGTGCCGGTGCTGGTCGATGCGGGTGTCGGCACGGCGAGCGATGCGGCGGTGGGCATGGAGCTGGGCTGCGACGGCATCTTGATGAACACAGCCATCGCCGAGGCCAAAGACCCGGTCCGCATGGCCCGCGCTATGAAGCTGGCGGTTGAATCGGGGCGTGAGGCGTATCTGGCGGGTCGCATGGGACGGCGCATGTATGCCGATCCCTCCAGCCCGCTGGCTGGACTTATTTGACTACATCCGTAGTCGTTTGTCGAAACGGCATTTGCGAACTCGGCGCTTCGTCTATCCCCATCGGTCTTTCGTCGCGTCGTTCGTCGAACGGTCGATCGTCATGGAAATTGGTCGAAACTGTCATGCACGCATAATACAGTTGCGGCATAAGCGTTCGTGCAAGCCGGGAAGTTAAAAAAGCTCCCCAGTCTTTCGCGACCACCGGCTTGCACCCTCTCCCCCTGTGTGGCGAAGCCAAAAGGCCGCCATATGTGACAAAAAAGGATGATTGCGGTGACTATTTCCAAAGCCCTGATATCGACGGCTGCAGCAGCAGCCACACTTGCATTCGCACCGGCAGCCTTTGCCGGCGAGCGCACCATCGAAGTTCGCACCAGCGACCTCAACCTCGCCCGCCCGTCGGCACAGGCCGAACTGCAGGACCGCGTGGCTCGCGCAGTGCGCAAGGTCTGCCTGAGCAAAGTGGCGCGGAATGCCGGTGAGCGTCAGGACGTCAAACGCTGCGAAGCGGACGCATGGGCTGGTGCCAATGCGCAAATGACCCAGCGTATCGCCGAATACAAAGCGCAACGCGGACGCAACGCTGCGGCGCGGCTCAAACTCGCGTCCGACTGAAATTAAACGCCAAAGCTTGGGGAAGCGCCGGTTTCATATCGGCGCTTCCGTCGTTTAGGGTTTGTCGCCACTCGCCAGCTCTTCCTTGCGCTCACGCACCCAGCCGTCTTTCAGCAAATACAGCTCAGCACAGGCACTTTCCAGTCCGGTCCATTGCTCCGCCATGGCGCGTGGTTCGCCGGTTTCCAGCTTGCCTTTGAAATCCTCCAGCATCCGCTGCAGATCGGCATCGGCTGCTTCGACCTTGCCATCGGCGGCAAAGACCGCAGCGGCCTGCGCATAGTCCACCGCCAGCGCCTTTTGCGAATCGACCGCCGTGCCGCTCGACTTGCTTGCCTCTATAGTGTGGAATGCCGCGCAGGAGAGAAAAGACTGGTAGCGCACTTCGCGTTCGTCGTCATCGACACCGGCAACATTTGCAGCGAGGAGAAGAAGAGCAAGCGTGAACATCATCCCGCATTTAGCAGCCCAGCCTAGCTGTTGCATGAACGAACTGCTGGATGTTACTCGCGTGACGGAGGGATGCGACTCATATGAACCGCTACTGCCATTATGTCTCAATCGGATTTCTGCCGATGCTGCTTGGATCGGCACCGCTGAGCGAAAGGCCGCCGCGCGTCGATATCGTCCTTGCCAATTTCAGCCTGACCCCGGCCGATATCCGCTTACAGGCAGACGTGCCGGTCACACTGGTGCTAACGAACAAGGGCTGGGAGGATCATAATTTCTCCGCGCCCGAATTTTTCAAGGTCGCAACAATGGACAAGATCATGCGCGACCGCGTGGGCAAAAAAGGCAAGCTCGTCTTTTTCGTCGGCCAGACCCGGCTTGTAACGCTCACCCCCAAGGCTGGCGTGTACAAGGTCATCTGCTCGCAATTCCTGCACGCCGATTTCGGGATGAAGGGCAGGATTATCGTCGATTAGGCTTCGGTCTTGATCGCTGCCTGCTGCCATTCGGGCAAATCCAGCTGACCCATATCTTCCACCCGGCGATGCTCGACCGACAGGCCCAGTTCGGGATAGGCGATGCGCAATCGCTTTGGATCGGCCCGGTCCTCCGGCACCACGACCAGCCGCCGGTTCACCTTTTGCCGCCAGTTCATCCGCGCGGTATTTTCCTGCCCGACATAGCAGCCTTTGGTGAAGGATACGCCGTGCAGTTCGGCGGCATTGGCCTCCAGCCAGAGCGTCGCATCGCTGCCCAGTTCGGCAGCGCCTTCGGTGACGCCAAGCGAGAGGCGGTGGGCGCGGTACAGCGGGCTGATGTCGACATCGTCGTCGGCGATGGGCGCAATCCAGCGCACGCCGAGTGCTTCCAGCCGCGGATCACTGACGCCCTGCGGCGCGGCCATCGCCCAGAACACGCCCAACGCCGGATCGACGGCAATCGCTATCTTGCGCCGCAACCGGTAGACCGACAGCCGCCGCACCAGAGGCTCGGCCTGTTCCGCTTCGCAGTCGATCAATATGTCGGCACCACTGTCCCACAGAATGAAATCGAACAGCGCCTTGCCCTGCGGGGTCAGCAAGCCGGCCCATAGCGGCATTGGCGCGCTCGTATCTTGCGTCACCAAACCTTGCAGAAAGCCGCGCACATCCTCGCCTTCTTCGGTGGCGGACAGGCGGATGACGGCGCGGTCGAATAATCGGGGTGCGGACATGGGTGACAGATAGGGTTGCCCATGGCTAAAGGGAAGCCATGACCGACACCCTCACTATCCGCCGTCCCGACGACTGGCATGTCCACCTGCGCGATGGTGACATGCTGAGAGGCGTCGTTGCCCATACCGCCCGCCAGTTCGCCCGTGCGATTGTGATGCCCAACCTGTCGCCGCCGGTAACAAGCGTGGAGGCAGGCCGTGCCTATCGCGAGCGTATATTGGCCGCGGTGCCGGAGGGGCTGACCTTCGAGCCGCTGATCACCTGCTATCTAACCGACACGCTTTCGCCCGACGAGGTTGCAAGAGGCCATGCCGAGGGTGTGTTTACTGCCGCCAAGCTGTACCCCGCACACGCCACCACCGGCAGCGCGCATGGCGTGACCGATGTCGCCAATATCCGGAGCGTGCTGGAGCGCATGCAGGATATCGACATGCCGCTTCTGATCCACGGAGAGGTCACCGATACCCACGTCGACATTTTCGACCGCGAAGCAGTGTTTATCGAGCGCACATTGTCTGGCATCGTCCGCGACTTCCCCGAATTGCGGATCGTTTTCGAACATATCACGACGCAGGATGCCGCTGATTTCGTGAGCGCAAGCGGGCCGAATATCGCTGCCACCATCACTCCGCAGCATTTGCACATCAACCGCAACGCCATGTTCGCAGGCGGCATCCGTCCGCACGCCTATTGCCTGCCCGTCGCCAAGCGCGAACTGCACCGGCTGGCGCTGCGCAAGGCCGCGACGTCGGGCAATCCGAAATTCTTCCTCGGCACCGACAGCGCGCCGCATGCTGTTTCGGCAAAGGAATCGGCTTGTGGATGCGCCGGCATCTTCAACGCGCCTTATGCGCTGGAAAGCTATGTCACGGTTTTCGAAGAGGAAGGCGCGCTCGACAAGTTCGAAGGCTTTGCCTCGCTGCATGGCCCTGCTTTCTACAAGCTGCCCGTTAACGAAGGCACTGTTACCCTGCGCAAAGCTTCTGCGCCAGTTCCAGAAAGCATTGAATGCGCCGGAACGCCGGTCGTTCCCTTCCACGCAGGCGAAGAGCTTGGTTGGCGATTTGAGGGCTAGGCCGTCCGTATCCGCCGGATCGCGTCCCAGCTGAACACCGCCAACGCCGCCCAGATCAACACAAAGCTGACCATCCGCGCGCCTGTCAGCGCCTCGCCATAAAGCAGAACACCGCAAAGGAACTGCAGGGTCGGGGCCAGATATTGGACAAATCCCAGCGCGGAATAGCTCATCCTTCGCGCCGCTGTGGCAAACAGCAGCAACGGAAACGCCGTCACTGCACCACCCGCCGCCAACAGCCATGTCGTCCGCGTGTCCGCGCCCCAGCCCGGGTGCGGACCTTGCAGTACATACCAGAATGCGCCCGCGACAGCCACCGGCAGGATCAGGCTGGTCTCCACTGCAAGCCCCGGCACAGCCCCTATAGGGGCAATCTTGCGCACCAGCCCATAGGCGCAGAAACTGGCGGCAAGGCTCAGGCTGATCCACAGCGTATCGAGCGCGCCCGCGCCCATCACCGCGACGCCCAGCGCTGCGATGCCGACGGCCATGATTTGCGTCTGGTTCAACCGCTCCTTCAGGACCAGCGTGCCGACCAGCATGTTCATCAGCGGGTTGAGATAATAGCCGAAACTGGCGGCCAATATGTGCTGGTTGTTGACCGCCCAGACATAGATCAGCCAATTGACCGAAATCAACGCGGCGCTTGCCAGCATCCAGCGGAGCAGCGGCCAGCTGGCCAGCGCGCTCACATATTCTCCCAGCTGCCGCCGCAGCGCCATGATCAGCCATAGCAGGGGAACGGCCCAGATCACGCGATGCGCGATAATCTCCAGCGCGGGAACCTTGTCGAGCTGTTTGAAAAAGACGGGCATGAAGCCCCATGCGGTATAAGCGCCGATGGCCGAGGCCAGCCCGACACGGTCTATCCGCTGTTGGTCATCCGTTATGGCCCTGCCGCCGTTTAGAAAATGCCGCCGCCGATCCACAGGCGGATCGCGCAGATTGCCGCGACCACCAGGCAGAAATTGCGGCCGCTATTCTTGTCGGA
>CAZSJE010000012.1:6190-12793 GCA_964606835.1 uncultured Sphingorhabdus sp. | reverse complement strand
AACAATATCCGCATTTCCAGCCGCGCCATGTGCAGGCCAAGGCACTGGTGCGCGCCTGCACCAAAGGCCAAATGCCGGTTGGGCGAACGCGCGGCGTCGAATTTGCGCGGGTTGGGGAAGACGCTCTCGTCGTGATTGGCGCTCACATAACTCAGCATCAGCCAGTCATCCTTGGCGATGCGCTGCCCGCTCAGTTCGACATCCTCCGCCGCGGTCCGCATGAAATGCTGCACCGGGGTCGTCCAGCGGATCGCTTCCTCGACGATGCCGGGTAGCAGCGAGCGGTCGGCCTTCAACCGACGGAACTGGTCCGGATCCTGCGCCAGCGCCAGCATCGCCCCTGCCGTCGAAGCAGACGTAGTGTCATGGCCGGCGGCCGCCAGAATGATGTAGTAACCGGCCATAGCGCGATCATCGAGCGGCGCGCCGTCTACCAGCGCATTGGCGATGATACTTGCGACATCGTCGGTTGGCCGTGCGCGTTTTTCCGCTGCCAACGCCGCAAAATATTCCTCAAAGCTTTTGACAGCACCCGCGACCAGCTGGGTGATCTGGTCGGCGCTCATATTGGCAGTGCCGCTTTTGTTGAGGTCCTCATCCTGCCCACCGAACATCTGCTGAGTCAAAAACAGCATGCGCGGCTCGTCGGCCTCCGGCACGCCCAATATCTGCATCACCACATGCAGCGGATAGGGCGCGGCGACCAGCGGAACGAAATCGCCTTCCGGGCCGTTGTCCAACAACCGGTCAACGGTCTTTTTGGCGAGTGCGCGGATGTCCCCTTCCAACGTTTTCAGGTTCTGGGGCATGAACCATAACTGCGTCAGCTTGCGATATTTCATGTGCACCGGTGCGTCGAAGACCACCAGCGAATCGACCAGCATGTTGCTGCCCGTCACCGCGCGCGAAAATTCGATGGCACTGCGGATGCTGAACACCACCGGCCGCGGATTGTTGAGGAAGGTCGCATTGTCCTTCGATATGCGCATCACATCGTCATAGCGCGTGACCAGCCAGAAGGGATCGTGCAGCTCGTCGTTCTCGACGCGGATCACAGGCGTATTGCGGCGCAAATCTTCGAAAAAATCGAGCGCGTCGGTCCAGTTTCCGTAGAGTTTCGGGTCGATCACCCTGTGCGCATCGGCTCCACGCAACGTAGGGATGGTTTCGCTCATCGCTTTGCTCCTCAGACGATCTTGCTGTCCCGGTTGCTCCAATATTCGTCACGCAGCAGCCGCTTGTAGAGCTTGCCCGTGGCATGACGCGGAAGCTCATCGCGGAAATCGATCTGCCTGGGCATTTTCACCCCTGACAGGCTGGGGCGCAGATAGGCTTTCAGTTCCTCGGCCAGCGCTTCGCCTGCCTCCTTCCCATCCAGCGGCTGGACAACCGCAACGACGCGCTCGCCCATATCGTCGTCAGGTGCACCGATGACAGCGGCATCGGCAACCTTGGGATGCGAGACCAGCAGGTTTTCGATCTCCTGCGGGTAGATGTTGACCCCGCCCGAAATGATCATGAAGCTTTTGCGATCGGTGAGGTAGAGAAAGCCCTCCGCATCGACCTTCCCGACATCGCCCAGCATCGACCATGTCGGATGCTTCGGATGGCGGCTCTCGGCGGTTTTTACCGGATCGTTATGATAGCTGAACTGCGATTCGCTTTCGAAGTAGACCACGCCTTCCTCGCCCACCGGCACTTCGTCGCCATTTTCATCGCAAATATGGATGACGGCGTTCAGCGCGCGTCCGACCGAGCCTGGATGCGCCAGCCAGTCCTCGCTGGAGATGAAGGTAAAGCCATTGCCTTCGGTCCCGGCATAATATTCGCGCACGATCGGACCCCACCACTCGATCATCGCCTGCTTGATCGGCACGGGGCAGGGGGCGGCTGCATGCACTGCGCATTTCAGGCTGCCGTGATCATATTTGCCGCGCACTTCCTCCGGCAGTTTCAGCATCCGAACGAAATGCGTAGGCACCCATTGGCTGTCGGTGATGCCATATTTCTCGATTGCGGCCAGCGCTGCTTCGGGATCGAACTTCTCCATGACCACGACAGTGCCGCCCAGACGATGCACCGACATGCACCAACGCAGCGGCGCGGCATGGTAAAGCGGGGCAGGCGACAAATAGATGCTCTCACCCGAAAAGGTGAACGCCGCAGCCGCAATCATCGCCAGCGGGCTGGGAGCAGCAATATCGGGATCGGCAGGCAGCGGCAGTCGCACCCCCTTGGGCCGCCCGGTGGTGCCGGAGCTATACAGCATGTCGGTTCCCGCCCGTTCGTCCGCAACGGGCGTTGCAGGCATATCGGCCAGGGCCCGTTCGAAGCTTTCCCAGCCCGCTTTTTCGCCGCCGACCAGATAGCGCTTCACCGGGCTTTGCAGCTGGTCGAGCGTCTCACCCAAATAGGGAGAGGCAAACAGCGCCTGCGCGCCGCTGTCTGCCAATATATAGTCGATCTCTGATGCGGTCAGCCGGTTGCTGATGGCCACATAGACCAGACCAGACCGCTGCGCGCCCCAGCAGAGATCGAAAAATTCGGCGCGGTTCTCCATGCAAATGGCAATGGTGTCGCCATGCCCCAGTCCCAACGAGCGGAACAAATGGGCAGCACCGTTCGAATTGGCGTCGAGCTCGGCATAGCTGACAGTCTGCCCCGAACCGGCCATGATGACGGCAGGCTTGTCGGCATTTGCAGCGGCGTGGATGTACGGGTGCATGATGGCTATCCTCTCAGGTCCCGGTCCAGTTGGGCTTGCGCTTTTCGGCAAAGGCAGCAGCGCCTTCGCGCGCATCATTGGTCATGAACAAATTGCCGAGCGTTTCACTTTGTTTTTTCCACATTTCGTCGGCGCTCCATTCTGCGGAGTCGACCATGACCTGCTTCGATTTCTTGACCGCCAGCGGGCCATTGCCGGCAATGGCCTGCGCAAGCTCAAGCGCGGCATCGAGCGCTGCCCCTGAGGTTACACGGTTGACCAAGCCCAGTTCATAGGCGCGCTTCGCATCAATGAAATCGCCAGTCAGCGCCAGCTCCATGGCGATATGCGGCGGAATTTTCTTGGGCAGGCGGACAAGACCACCGGCCGCAGCGGCCAGACCGCGCTTGACCTCCGGGATTCCGAATTTGGCATTTTCATTGGCGACGATCATGTCGCAGGCAATGGCAACTTCAAGCCCACCCGCCAGCGCGTAGCCGTCGACGGCAGCGATCAGAGGTTTTGCAGGCGATTTCTCTGTAATACCGCCAAAGCCGCGCCCCGGCACGAACGGAGTCTCACCGCGCAAAAAGCCCTTCAGGTCCATGCCCGAACAAAATGTACCGCCAGCACCGGTGACGATGCCGACGCGCAGATCATTATCCTCATCCAGCTGGTCGAGCGCCGCCGCGATCAGCTCCGACGCGGCCTTGTTCATGGCATTTTTGGCATCGGGGCGGTTGATCGTGATGATCAAAACACCATCGCGGACTTCGGTCAGGGCGTCATTCATTGGGCTCTCCTATCGGGTTTTGGGAAGGCCAAGCACATGCTCGGCAATGATGTTCTTCTGGATTTCGGATGTGCCGCCGCCGATCGTGGCGGAGAAGCTGTTGAGATAGGCGCGGTGCCAGAAGCCAGCATCGACTGCTTCGTCGTCGCCGACATAATAGCCAGCGCGCGTCCCCTGAAAACCGAGCGAAAATTGCGTCAGTTCGCGGATCAGCTCGGTGCGGGTCAGCTTGTTGATCAGCGGCAAGCCCACGGGCCGGTCCTGATTGAGCGCCGGGATTGCGCGGCGCTGGTGATTGAGGTTGATGCCCTGAATGTCGATCAGATAGTCGACCAGCCGGTCGCGCATGACGGGGTCATCAAGCAAAGGCTTGCCACCGCGCATCGACCGCCGCGCCAGATCGAGCACTGACAGCGCATCCATTTCTTTCGCCACATAACCCCCAGCGGGCATGATCTTCGTACCACGCTCATATTCCAGCGTCTTCATGGCCATCGACCAGCCCTGCCCTTCCTCACCCATCAGGCAGTCGGCGGGGATGAAGGCACCGTCGAAAAAGCATTGCACAAAGCCATATTCGCCGGTCAGTTTGCGGATACGCCGAGTTTCGACGCCCGGAACCTTCATCGGCGCCAAAAAGAAACTGAGGCCGGCATATTTGCTGGGCCCGTCGCTGCCGGTGCGCGCGAGCAGGATCATCTGGTCGGCGCGGTCGCCAAGCGAGGTCCAGATTTTCGAGCCGGTGGCGCGATAACCCTCACCCTGCCTGACCGCCTTCAACTGCGCATTGCCCAAGTCGCTGCCATTTTCCGGCTCCGAAAAGCCTTGGCACCAGATTTCCTCGGCCGAAAGGATGTTCTTGATATAGCGCCGTTTCTGCGCCTCCGTCCCGACATCGAGGATCAGCGGTCCGGCCCAGCCGGTGCCAATTGCGTTGATCAGGATCGGCGCATCGTACGCCTTCATGATCCGCGTCGCTGCGCGTTGGAAAGCGGGGTGCATCCCACCGCCGCCATATTCGGACGGCCAGCTCATCCCGATATAGCCAGCCTCGTACAGTTTTCGCTGCCATTCGCGCAGGAAATCGAACTGCGCGTCGGTTGAAACCTCCATGAAGGTCAGCGGCAGCATGAAACCGGGATCGCGCACAGTGTTCGCGGCAAACCAGCCACTGCATTGTGCCTCAAAATCGGCCAGTTCGTTCGCCGTCGGCGCGCTCATCGCAAATCCTCTCCGCGCGTTTAACTGCGCGATTAAACAGGCGATTGCAACGATTCTCGGACCACGGATTCCCGAATTTTTTCGCTATGCAATTTTGCGAAAGACTCGCATTTTACATTTTGCTAAGGGTTGCGGGTTGAGACAGGGGCTAGGTGTCCGCCGAAAATTGCACAAGCGACCCATATGCAGACGGCGGCCACCGGCACGGCTCGGAAGCGATTCCGGGCCGTGTCATCAACCAGACTTCAGTTTTTGCGGCTTTTTTCCGCCGCGACCAGCGCTTGCAACTCGGCCTTTGCGTCGGGATCGCCTGCCGCAATTGCCTTCAAATACCATTTTTTCGCCTGCGCGCTGTCCTTGGCAACCCCCGAACCGTCGGCATAGCTTTGCGCCAGCAATCGCATGCCGCGCGCGTCTCCGGCTTCGGCTGCCTGCTGGAACAGCTTTACCGCCCCCGCCATGTCGATCTTGCCGCCGTCGCCCAGCGCCATGGCCAGGCCCAGCTCTGTCATTGCCCAGGCAAGGTCCTGATCGGCGGCCCGTTGCAGCAGCGCCCGTCCGCGCTTGGGGTCGGCGGCACGGTGCTTGCCCTCAATCAATATCCGGCCCAGATTGGCAAGCGCATAGGGATCATTGCCTTCTGCGCCTTTTTCATAAAGCTCCAGCGCCTTGGCGACGTCCTTTTCGACACCCTCGCCATAGAGATAGGCCTGTGCCAGATTATTGTGCGCATCGACATAGCCATGGTCGGAAGCACGACGGTACCAATAGACCGCAACTTCCCGATTTTCGGCGACATCGGCACCAAATTCATGCGCCGCGCCCAGCGCAAATTCGGAAGCACCATGGTTCTGGCTTGCGGCCTTGGTGTACCAGCCAAGCGCCTCCAGACCGTCCTTTTCGACGCCTTCGCCGCGTGCCAGCTGCAACCCCAGTTGGAACATCGCTTCGGAATAACCAGCCTCAGCCGATTTGCGCAGCCAGGGGATGGCCAGCGCTGGGTCCTTTTCCAGCCCGCGCCCCTCGACATAGTTTAGTCCCATCAGGAACGCGCCGCGCGGATCGCCCTTTTCCGCGCCCTGGCGGAAGAGCGCGTTGGCTTTGGCCTGGTCCTTGGCCACGCCCTCACCGCTTTCATAGGCAAGCGCAAGTCCGGTAAAGGCGGATGGATAGCCGAGATCGACGGCCTTTTTCATCCATTCGAGCCCGGCCTTGTCATTTTCCTTGACGCCGTGGCCGTTGAAATAGGAGGCCGCCAATCCGACAAAGCCCGCTGGATCGCCCTGATCGGCCAGTTGGCGATAAATTTTGAACGATTGCGCATAGTCTTGTGCATCGGCGGCATTCCACGCCTGTTCGCGCAATTCGGTCAGCTCCGGATAATCGGCTGCCACCGCAGGCATCGCTGCCAGCAGCAACGCCGCCAAAACCATCTTTCTCATCGACCCAGCCCCCGTCTTCAGCCTTATCGCAACAAACTACCCAACAATCCGCGCGCGAACCGGCCCAGTGCGGCACCGCCAAGCGCCGTGCCCAATGAGCCCGCGACTGCGCTCGCCGCCGAGGCGCCGATATTGCCGCTGGATTTCCGACCCGTCATTTTTCGCGCGATCATCGTGCCCGCAGAGGCTGCCGCGGCGCCGATGGCTGCCTTGCCTGCCTTTTCCCACAAAGAGGGCGATTGGCGCGCCTGGTTACGCACGGCTTCCTCGCCCTGCTCCTCGGCCTGTTGGGCCACGGCGGCGGCATCGGCTGCCTTTTGCTGGAGAACCTCATAAGCCGATTCGCGGTCGACTTCCTGGTCATATTTGTCCTCGAATGGCGAGATCGACTGGATGATCGCACGTTCCTTCGGCTCCAACGGCCCGACACGTGAACGCGGCGG
>CAZSJE010000012.1:0-6090 GCA_964606835.1 uncultured Sphingorhabdus sp. | reverse complement strand
GGGTTTTGCGTGATGAAATAGACGCCGACGCCTTTGGATCGGATCAGGCGGACGACCTGCTCGACCTTGTCCATCAGCGCGTCGGGGGCCTCATCAAAGAGCAAATGCGCCTCGTCAAAGAAGAAGACGAGCTTGGGCTGGTCGGGATCGCCTACCTCAGGCAGCGCCTCGAACAATTCGGACAGCAACCAGAGAAGGAAGGTTGCATAGAGCTTCGGGCTCGCCATCAGCTTGTCAGCGGCAAGGATGTTGACGTTTCCGCGACCCTTGTCGTCGACTTTCAGGAAATCGCCGATTTCCAGCGCCGGTTCGCCAAAGAAGCGCGCCCCGCCCTGTCCTTCCAGCGTCAGCAACTGCCGCTGGATCGATCCGACGGAAGCCTTGGTGACATTGCCATATTTGGTACCGATGGTCGCTGCATTTTCCGCGCACCAGACCAGCATCGACTGCAAATCGGCGAGGTTGAGCAGCAGCATTCCTTCATCATCGGCGACGCGGAAGGCAATGTTGAGCACACCTTCCTGCGTCTCGTTCAGATCGAGGATGCGCGACAGCAGCAGCGGCCCCATTTCCGAAACCGTGGTGCGGATCGGATGGCCTTGTTCGCCATACAGGTCCCAGAACACCACCGGATTATCGGCATAGCTATAGCCTTCATAACCGATCTCCGCGGCGCGCGCGGTGAAAATGTCATGCAGCTTGCCCGTAGGCGATCCGGCCATGGCGAGGCCAGCCAGATCGCCCTTTACGTCGGAAACGAACACCGGAACGCCAAGGGCGGAAAAGCTGTCCACCAGCCCCTGCAAGGTCACTGTTTTGCCCGTGCCTGTAGCACCCGCGATCAGGCCATGCCGGTTCGCGCGCTTCAGGTTGAGATATTGCGCCTCGCCACCATCGGCCTTCGCCGTTGCGCCGATAAAAATGCCATTTTCGTTTTCCATGTTCCACGCCGTCCCATCTTGCCGCTTTGCACCAAGGACAACTACGCGCGGCACGCAAGGTCAAGTCAAATCAACGCACAAGCTCGCTTCATCGCACAGGGCGAATCGTTCGTCGCAAAAGTCAGGCCATCGGGATTTCGCTGTTCGGTAGCAGTTCATAGAGGCAGTGGCAGATGTTCGTCATGCCTTCGTTCGATTCACCCGCCCGCATGCTGCCTGCTGGCGCGGCTTTCATGCTGCTTGCCGCTTGTGCCAGTGCGCCTTCGAAACCACAGGTTGCACAGCCGATCCCGACGGTCAGTAAACCCGTCATCATGCCGCTTCCCGAACCTTCAGAACGCCCACCGGCACCGGTAATCAAGCGAGCTGCCGACGAACCGCCGCCTGCACTCGAGCCGCAAATCCATGAATTGTGGCGAAATTTTCCAGGGCGAACCGGCGTCGCCATATTGGCCATCGACGATGGCTGGTCGCTGGCCAAGCGCGGCGACGAGCTGTTCCCGCAGCAAAGCGTTTCGAAACTATGGGTGGCCATGACCGTTTTCGATCAGGTCGATCGCGGCAAGCTGCGGCTCGACCAGATGGTGCGGATCACCCGCGACGACCTGGCGGTGTTCCACCAGCCGATCCGCGACCGGGTGATCGCCAATGGCGAAATCCAGGAAAGCATTGCCTCGCTGCTGGAAATGGCAATCACCAAAAGCGACAATACCGCCAATGACAGCCTGTTGCGCACTGTGGGTGGCCCGGAGGCCGTGCGCGACTTTATCCAGCGCTACAATTTGGGCAAGATCCGGTTCGGCCCTGGCGAGCGCCAGTTGCAGGCCGGAATTGCGGGCATGAGCTGGCAGCAGGATTATGCCATCGGCAACCGCTTTACCGAGGCACGCGCCAAACTCTCCTACGACCAGCGCAAGTCAGCGCTCGACCGCTATCTTGCCGATCCGGTCGACGGCGCCGCCCCCATGGCGATCGTGCGGGCACTGGGCCTGCTGGCCAAAGGCGAACTGCTGTCGCCATCGTCGACGCGGACCTTGCTGGCAATGATGGAGCGAACGACCAGCGGGCCGAACCGGCTGAAAGCAGGCGTTCCGCCAGGCTGGCGCTTTGGGCACAAGACCGGAACAGGGCAGCAGCTGGAAGGCGTTTCCACTGGCTATAACGATATTGGCATCATGACCGCACCCGATGGCAAGCGCTATGCGCTGGCAGTGATGATGGGGAACACCACTGCATCGGTTCCGCAGCGGATGGAAATGATGCAGGGCGTTTCTCGCGCGGTCGGGTTCGTCCACCGCTAGGCAGCGCCTATTTCGCAGGCTTTTCTGCTTCCGCCGCCCTCTGGTCGCGCTCATCCAGTTTTTGCGCAGCTTCGTCGAGCGCCTCTGCATCGCCAGCGGTCACCCCGCCAGGCCCCGGATCGCTGTCGGCAGGGCCGCAAGCGCTAAGTGTGAGCAGCAAAGCTCCGCCAAAAAAGGTCAGGACCAACCGTGATGCCATCGCGTTACAATAGCGGCCAGATACCGCCCAGACAAAGAAAAAGGCCGCCCCGCGATTGCGAGACGGCCTTTTCAAATCGCTTTTGAAAGCGAGACAAGAATTACTTCTTGGCTTCTTCCTTCATCGCGTCGGCACCAGCCTTGGCAACGTCAGCGGCCTTGTCGCCAGCAGCCTTGGCAGCGTCGCCAGCAGCGGCAGCGCCGTCCTTCATGGCTTCACCGGTGGCAGCAGCGCCTTCCTTGGCAGCGTCGGTAGCGGCTTCACCAGCAGCAGCAGCGCCTTCAGCAGCGGCTTCAGCGCCTTCAGCGGCGGCGTCGGCACCAGCTTCAGCAGCTTCGGCACCAGCTTCAGCGGCTTCTTCACCAGCTTCCTGAGCGCCCGAGCAAGCAGCCAGAGCCATCGCGGAAGCGAGAACCAGAGATACAGCAATCTTCTTCATTTGGGTAACCCCTAACTTATGTTTGTCGACAATTGGACAAGCGCCCGGCGCGCGCCAGGTCTGCTTGTGAGTCGGCCCCCTAGCGGTTTCGAACTGCCATGGCAAAAGAAAAAGGGTCGCACTGCGCTAGCGGTGCGACCCTCCGTTTTTCACCCAGGAACCTGGGAAAAGAAGCTTACTTCTTTTCTTCGGTCTTGGTTTCTTCCTTCATCGCGTCAGCGGCGGGAGCAGCCTTGGCGTCAGCAGCCGGAGCGGCAGCTTCGCCAGCCTTGGCGTCAGCAGCAGGAGCAGCTTCAGCATCGGCAGCCGGAGCAGCTTCAGCAGCAGGAGCAGCTTCTTCGGTGGTGGCTTCTTCAGCCGGAGCAGCTTCTTCAGCAGCCTGGCCGCACGCAGCAAGCGTCAGAGCCGACGCGAGAACAAGAGAAACAGCAATCTTTTTCATTTGGGTATCCCCCTAAAAATAAGCTTTCACAAACCAAACAAGCTTGCCAAGCTTTGCGGGCTTGTTGGACTTGCGGGGCAGTTCTCTACCGATTTGGTTTGGGCGTTGCAATCGGCTTTCGCTTCGTTCCGGCAGAGCGTGCATGGATAGCGCCCATTATGATAAGCCGCACCATAAAAATGTCATATTTGCGCGCATTGACAGCATATAAAGATTTCTTTATATCATTGTGCAATGACCCCTCTGCTCAACATAATGCGCGCTTTGGCCGACCCTACGCGGCTTCGAATCGCGCTTCTGCTCCGGCAATTGGAACTGTCGGTCAGCGAAGTCGTGCAGATATTGGGGCAAAGCCAGCCGCGCGTTTCGCGCCACATTCGTATCCTGGACGAGGCAGGCATTGCCGAGCGGCGGCGTGAAGGGGCATGGGTGTTCCTGCGCGCCGGTCCGCGTCTGCAAGACGGTACGTTGGAACCCCTGTTCGCTTTGCCGGGCACCAGCGAAGCGAAACCGGTGCTGCGCGACCTGGCGAAGCTGGAGGAAGTGCGCGCCGCGCGTGCCGAGATGGCTGCGGACTATTTTGCCGCCCACGCCGCCGAATGGGACAGTCTGCGCACATTGCACGTTGCCGAAGCCGAGGTTGAGCAGGCGATCGGCACAATCCTGAATTCGGGCGAGCTGGGCCGCGTGCTCGATATCGGCACCGGCACCGGCCGGATGATCGAACTGTTTGCACCCGCTGCGGACCGCTTTGTCGCACTCGATAACAGCGTCGAGATGCTGCGGCTGGCGCGGGCCAAGCTTGCCGGCCTTGCCGATGCCGCTCAGGTGCAGGCGCACACCGAAATCGTGCTTGGCGATTTCAACCTGCTGCCGTTCGAGGATGGCGCCTTTGACATAGTGCTGTTCCACCAGGTCTTGCACTATGCGCAAAACCCTGACCGGGCGATATCGGAGGCAACGCGCGTGCTTGCCCCCGATGGCCGCTTGCTGGTGGTCGATTTCGCCAGCCATGATGTCGAGGAATTGCGCAGCGTCCACGCGCATGCGCGGCTTGGCTTTGACGATGCCATGATAGCGCGCAGTTTCGCGGCCAGTGGGCTTGCGCTGTCCTCGACGCAAACCCTCGAAGGCGGCAAGCTTGCCGTCAAAATCTGGCTTGGTGCGCGGAACGCCAATATCGCCAGCCTTCCTGACACGGCCAGAACAAGGCCAGAATTGAAAGTCGTTTCATGATCCTTTCGCTCGACCAAATGGCCGAATCGCGGCGCGCACTCGCAACTCCGCTCTTTGCCGGATTGTCCGGCGATGCAGAAATCAGCTTCGAATTCTTCCCGCCAAAGACCGAGAAGATGGAGGAGCAGTTGTGGGACTCGATCGTCACGCTCGAGCCGCTCGCTCCGCGTTTCGTGTCGGTCACCTATGGCGCAGGCGGCTCCACACGCGAACGCACGCATAATACGGTGGCGCGGATTGCGAAGGAAACCAGCATTCCGGCGGCAGCACATCTGACCTGTGTCGAGGCCAGTCGCGAAGAAATTGCCGAAGTCGCCAATGCCTATTGGGAGGCAGGCGTGCGTCATATCGTGGCGCTGCGCGGCGACCCGCCCAATGCGGATAGCAAGTTCGAGCCGCACCCGGACGGCTATGCCAGCGCTGCTGAGCTGGTAGAGGGGCTGCGCAAGTTGCACCCGTTCGAGATTTCGGTGAGCGCCTATCCGGAAACACACCCGGAGGCGCTGTCTGCTGCAAAGGACATCGATTTCCTGAAACGCAAGCTGGATGCCGGTGCCACCCGCGCGATCACGCAATTCTTTTTTGAACCCGAAACCTTTTTCCGTTTTCGCGACGCCGTCGCGGCAGCGAGAATCGACCCCGAAATCGTCCCCGGTATCATGCCCGTGTCCAATTTCGCCGCGATCCAGCGCATGTCGAAAATGACCGGTACGGCGGTCCCGGAATGGATGGCACATCTGTTCAACGGGCTGGATGACCATCCCTCCGCACGTCAACTGGTTGCCGCGACCATCGCAGCCGAAATGTGCCGCAGGCTTTATGCAGGCGGTGTTCGGCATTTTCATTTCTACACATTGAACCGGGCAGAGCTGAGCTACGCAATCTGCCATTTGCTGGGCAAACGGCCGGTTGAAGCAGCAAAGGAACAGGCAGCATGAGCCCGCGCGAAGAGTTCACCAAACGCGCGGCTGAGCGCATTCTGGTCTTCGATGGCGGCTATGGAACGGCGATCCAGCAGCATAAGTTGCAGGAGGCCGACTATCGCGGCGATCTGGACCTGACCAAGGACCAGAAGGGCAATAATGACCTGCTTTCGATCACACGGCCCGATGTCATCGGCGGTATCCATGACGCCTATCTGGCGGCGGGCGCGGACATGATCGAGACCAACACCTTTTCCTCCACGCGCGTGGCGATGGCGGATTATGGCTGCGAGCATCTGGTCGGGCGGATCAATATCGAGAGTGCAAAACTTGCGCGGGCATGTGCCGACAAGGCTGAAGCGAAAGACGGAATCAAGCGCTTCGTCGCAGGCTCTATCGGCCCGACCAACAAGACTTTGTCGCTTTCACCCGACGTCAACGACCCCGGTTTCCGCGAGGTCGATTTCGACACGCTGAAAGCCGATTATCGCGAGCAATGCGATGCCTTGGTCGAGGGCGGGGTCGATTTCCTGCTGGTCGAGACGATCTTTGACACGCTCAACGCCAAATGTGCGGCGATGGCAGCGCAGGAATCCGCCGAGGCTTCGG
>CAZSJE010000011.1:24800-26848 GCA_964606835.1 uncultured Sphingorhabdus sp. | reverse complement strand
CTGACCTGGTTCTCCTCACTGCGTGGCGAGCGTGCGGGTAACAGCCTGCGGCCCGAACGCATTCCCGGCCCTGCTGCCAAGCCCGCTAACTGAGATGTACCTGATTGCCTGCTTCTTCTTAGGAATAGGCAATTTCGCCATGCACAAGGCTGTGGTCGAATCGGGCCATCCGTTTGTTGAGGACACCAAGCTCTATTTCGGCCGCTATTTCGGCAGGAACGGCAGCTATGCACTGGAGTTCGCGATTTTGGCGGGGGCTATGCTGATGGCCTATAGCGGCTCCGGATGGATCGTCATGGCCTATGTCATGTACACTTTGTTCAACGCGCTTTCGGCCTGGTTGCTGTTGTCGAACAAATTATAGGATCGCGTCATTTATCCCCATGACACAGTCGCTTGTCGAAAGCGGCTGGCAAGACCACAAATGTAGTCATAGCGCGGCCCTCACCAGATCGGGAGGGTATTGTGCCAGTCAACAAAGCGCAAAAGCGCATGCAGTGGCTTGCCGTGAGCAGCGTCGCGCTCGCCAGCATCGCCCTCCCCGCCGAAGCGCAGGACGCCGCTCCAGCTTCGAATACGAGCTCGCTCCAGCCAAAGGCCGAAGGTGGAAAGCAACTGTACGAGGCGTCGCAGTTCACGCGCTTTGCGCCGCAAACCGCGCTCGACATGGTGCGGCAAATCCCCGGCTTTTCGATCACGCAGGTCAGCGGTGACCGTGGCCTGGGCGAGGCGAGCCAGAATGTGCTGATCAACGGTCAACGTGTCACCGGCAAAAGCAACGATGCCGAAACCGCCTTGGCGCGCATTCCGGTATCCTCGGTCGTGCGGCTGGAGGTGGCTGATGCCTCGGTCTTCAACATCTCCGGGATTAATGGGCAGGTCGTCAATGTCGTCGCCAACGAAGGCGGGCTGAAGGGCAATTTCACCTACCGCGTCGAGGTCCGCGAGCGCATTGGCATCAACGCGCGCGGGGGTGAGGTCAACCTGTCGGGCAAGCTAGGCAAGGGCAATTTCACGCTGGGCGTCAACAATAATGGCGGCTTCCGGGGTGGCGGTTGGGGAGAAGAATTGACCCGCGCGCCCAATGGCCAACTGCTCTACACCCGCGAAATCGACGCACGCAACACTGGCGACCGGCCGCGCATTGCCGGCAGCTACAATCTGAAAGCAGACAATGGCAACATCCTGAACTTCAACGGCGCGCTCGAATTTTTCCGCTTTCGCCGGAAGAGCGATTTCGAACGCATCACTCCCGGTAAGCCTGACATTTTCGAACTGGCACGCGGCAGCGAGGATGAATGGAATTTCGAACTGGGGGGTGATTACGAATTTGGGCTGGGCAAGGGGCGGCTTAAGCTGATCGGGTTCCACCGCTTTGAACATAGCCCGTTCAGCAATGAGTTCCGCAGCGACTTCACCGACGGCACCCCGCCCAGCGGCCAGCGCTTTGACCGTGTGATCGACGAAGGCGAGTCAGTCCTGCGCAGCGAATATCGCTGGAAATCGGGTAAGAGTGATTGGCAAGTCTCGCTGGAAGGTGCGCTCAACTATCTGGATTCCGAGGCAGAGTTGTTCCGGCTGACGGGCGGCAGCTACCAGCCGGTGCCCATTACCGGCGCAACCGCGCGGGTTGAAGAAAAGCGCGCGCAGGGCATTGTCACCTACGGTCGACCGCTGTCCGAAAAGCTCTCGCTGCAGGCGAGCCTCGGCGGCGAGTATAGCCAGTTGAGCCAGACCGGTGCCAATGGCCTGACCCGTACCTTCATTCGCCCCAAAGGTTCGGTTGCGCTGACATGGAAAGCATCGCCGACATTCACCGTTTCCAGCAAATTCCAGCGCAAGGTCGGGCAGCTGAATTTCTTCGACTTCCTTGCCTCGGTCGACGTGCAAAACGGAAACAACAACGCCAACAACCCGCAGCTGGTACCACCGCAAAGCTGGCTTTTGGAAAATGAGGCGAACCTTTCGCTGGGCAAGGCGGGATCCATCAAGTTCAAGCTGGATGGTGAGCTGATCAGCGATCTGGTCGACCAGATTCCGGTCAGCGC
>CAZSJE010000011.1:0-24700 GCA_964606835.1 uncultured Sphingorhabdus sp. | reverse complement strand
AAAGTGCGGGGAACGATCCTGAATCCATTCGGGCAACGCGAAGGATCGACCGAGCGCTATTATCTTAACCGCCGCGACGGGCCATTGGATTTCACCCGCAGTTCCGAATTCCAATATGGCACCTTTTACCGCCTGACCGTCAGCGGGACTTTCTAAACGCGGCATTTTCCCTATATCGGCGCCATGCCGCCACTGGGGGAAAGCAAAAATGATGGGGTCGAGGCCCCTTTCGCTGCGACCTTCGCGCGCTTCCTGCCCTATTTGTGGCCGAAGGATGCGCCAGGGCTGCGGCTGCGGATTATTCTCTCCTTCCTGCTCGTCGCTGTTTCCAAGGCGGTGCAGTTCTCGATGGGCATCCTCTTCGGCTGGGCCATCGACCGCATGGTGCCGGGGATGGAGGAAGGGGTCGCGATCGCCATCGGGCTGGTCATTGCCTACACCGGCGCGCGTTTTGGCGGGGTGCTGTTCGACAATGTCCGCAACGTGATTTTCGAGCGCGTCGGGCAGGAGTCGACCCGGCATCTGGCGGAAAATGTTTTTTCCCATCTGCACCGGCTGTCGTTGCGCTTTCACCTTTCGCGCCGCACTGGTGCCGTGACCAAGATCATCGAGCGCGGTACCAAGAGCATCGACATCATGCTCTATTTCATGCTGTTCAACATCGGCCCGACCGTGATCGAGCTGACGCTTGTGCTCGGCTATTTCTGGTGGAAGGCTGGGTGGGTGCTGGTGCTGCCCACCATCGTTATGGTCGTTATCTATATTGTCTTCACACAAAAAGTGACCGATTGGCGCAACCAGTTGCGTCAGGAAATGAACGACCTCGACACCGCGACGATTGCGCGTTCGGTCGACAGCCTGTTGAACTATGAGACTGTCAAATATTTCAATGCCGAAGCCCGTGAGGCAGAGGAATATGGTCGCGTTGTGCGCAAATGGGCGAACGCCGCGGTCAAATCCGAAAACTCGCTCGCCGCGCTCAACATCGGCCAGTCGCTGATCACCAACTTGCTGATGGCAGGCGCGATGGGCTTCACCGTCTGGGGCTGGGCTCAGGGTCGCTTTACACCGGGCGATGTGGTCACCATCAACACCATGCTGATGCAGTTGTTCCGGCCATTGGACATGCTTGGCATGGTGTATCGCACGTTGCGCCAAGGGATTACCGATATGGCCGCGATGTTCGACCTGATCGATACCGATGCAGAGATTTCGGACAAAGCCGGAGCGCCCGGTTTGCAGGTCGGTGGCGGCGAAGTGGCTTTTGAGGATGTGCGCTTTTCCTATGAGGCGGAGCGGCCAGTCCTGAACGGCCTGAGCTTCACAGTGCAGTCGGGTAAGACGACCGCAATCGTCGGGCCGTCGGGTGCGGGAAAATCGACCATCGCGCGACTGCTGTTCCGCTTTTACGATGTGACTGGCGGGCGGATCGCCATCGACGGTCAGGACATCCGCGAAGTGACGCAGGTAAGCCTGCGCGCTGCCATCGGCATCGTCCCGCAGGATACCGTATTGTTCAATGACAGCATTGGTTACAATATCGCCTATGGCCGGGAGGGCGCGGGCGATGCGGAAGTGGAGGAGGCAGCACGCGGCGCACAAATCCATCGCTTCATCGCCGCACAGCCGCAGCAATATGATACGCCGGTGGGTGAGCGCGGGCTGAAATTGTCAGGCGGCGAGAAACAGCGCGTGGCGATTGCGCGCACCTTGCTCAAAAACCCGCCGATCCTGATCTTGGACGAGGCGACCAGCGCACTCGACAGCCGCACCGAGGCGGAAATTCTCGACACGTTGCGGGCGGTGGCAGAAAAGCGCACCACCATCGTGATTGCCCACCGGTTGTCGACCATTGTCGATGCCGATGAAATCATCGTGCTCGACCAGGGCCGCGTTGCGGAACGCGGGAGTCATGCCGAACTGCTCCAAAAGCGCGGTCTCTATGCGGAAATGTGGGCGCGGCAGCAGGCAGAGAAGGATGAAGAAGCAGTGGCAGCGGAGTAAAGATGCCACCTTGCCCTCCTCTCTTTTGCTGTTAGCTAAGCGTCATGGGGAGTTTTCCATTCAGCGCCATTGTCGGGCAGGAAGAGATGAAGCGCGCGCTGCTGATTGCAGCGGTCGATCCGCGCATCGGCGGCGTCATGATCTTTGGCGATCGCGGCACGGGCAAGTCCACCGCCGCCCGCGCGCTCGCCGCCGCCCTCCCGCCGATCAAGATGGTCGTGGGCTGCCGATTCAACAGCGCACCGGACGAGATTGCCGCTAGCCCCGATTATATCGAAGGCCAAAAGGTCAAAACCGTCAACGCGCCTGTGCCCTTTGTCGATCTGCCGCTGGGTTCGACAGAAGACCGGGTGCTAGGCACGCTCGACCTGGAGCGCGCATTGGCGCATGGCGAAAAGCGCTTTGAGCCGGGTCTGCTGGCGAGGGCGCATCGGGGTTTTCTCTATATCGACGAAATCAACCTGCTCGAAGACCATGTCGTCGACCTGCTGCTCGATGTCGCCGCATCAGGGGAGAATCTGGTCGAGCGCGATGGTTTGAGCATTCGCCATCCCGCCCGCTTTGTGCTGGTCGGCAGCGGCAATCCGGAAGAAGGCGAGTTGCGCCCGCAACTGCTCGACCGCTTCGGCCTGTCCGTCGAGGTGCGTACGCCGGAGGCCATTGAGGAGCGCGTGGAAATCATGCGCCGCTGCGACGCGAACGAACGCGATTCTAAGGGCTTTGCCGAGGCTTGGGCAGATGAGGACCAGAAAATCCTGAAGCGGATTGCCAAGGCAAAGGCTGCTCTGCCCAAGGTGAAGACGTCGGAAAAAATCCTCAGCGACATGGCAGCGTTATGCAAGACAGTGGGTGCCGATGGCCTGCGCGGCGAGCTGACCGTGATGCGTGGGAGCCGTGCGCTGGCAGCGCTCGACGGCAAAAAAGAAGTCACGCGTGCACATTTGAAATCGATCGCGCCGCTTGCCCTCCGCCACCGGCTGCGGCGCAATGTGCTCGACGAAACTGGCTCGACCGTCCGCATCGAACGCGCGCTGGAAGAGCTGTTCGGGTGAGCCAGCCGCCCGCTGTGACCGACGCGGAACTGGCGCTGCAGCTTTTCATCCATAACCCACATCGCCTGGGCGGCATCGTGTTGCATGGGCCGGGACCAGTGCGTGATGCGATTGTTGAATTTGCCGCAGCGGCGATTGGACAGGTGCGCAGGATACCAGCCAATGTCGACAATGAGCGCTTGCTTGGCGGGCTTGATCTGTCAACAACCCTGACCACAGGCCAACGTGTGACTCGGCCCGGACTTCTTGATGAGGCCAGAGGCGGCGCGATCATCGTCCCGATGGCCGAGCGCCTCCGCCCCGACATTGCCGCGCATATTGCGCAGGCTATGGATGGAGGAGAGTTGGCCGCGATTTTCCTCGATGATGGCCATGAAGCGGACGAAGCACCTCCGTCATTGTTGCTCGAACGAGCAGCATTTCATGTGGATATGTCGCAGCTTCGGTCATTCGAACCCGTCGAATGGCCAAAGGCCAAGCCACTGAACAACGTCGGACCGCTCAGCGAACAACAACTCGCTACGCTTGCAGTTATGAGCGTCGCACTGGGCATCGTTTCAGCACGCGCCATGATCTTCGTGTCGACCACGGCGCGCGCCCACGCCGCGCTCCAGGGCAAGCGCAAGGCAAAAGATGCCGATATAGAGGCTGCAATCCGGCTGGTGCTCGCCCCACGCGCAACGCGCATACCCACGGCCCAGCCGGAGCAGCCGCAGGAAACACCGCCGCAGGCGGAAGCCCAAAATGAAGGCGCAGGCGAGCGCGACCTGTCCGACATGGAATTGCAGGACATATTGCTGGAGGCCGCCGTCGCCGCCATCCCGCCGCACATCCTCGACCGTATCGAAAAGGGTTCACGTGGGGCTGCCAAGGGCGCGGCGGGGCGTGCTGGCGAGAAGCAAAAATCGGCGCGGCGCGGTCGGCCGCTCGGCGCGAGGCCAGGGGTGCCGGGAAATGGCAAGCGACTGACCTTGATCGACACGCTCCGCGCCGCTGCACCCTGGCAGACCATCCGGCGCGCTGCCGCCAAGCGCGGCGACGCTCGCAATATCCACATCCGCACATCCGACTTGCGCGTCCGCGCCTTTGAACAGCGCAGCGAGAGCCTGACGATCTTTGCCGTCGATGCCTCGGGTTCGTCCGCGCTGTCACGACTGGCCGAGGCCAAGGGAGCGGTCGAGCTGATGCTGGCTGAAGCCTATGTGAAACGAACGCAGGTTGCGCTGGTGGCCTTTCGTCAAGCGGGGGCGGAGGTGCTGTTGCCCCCCACCCGATCGCTGACACGCGCAAGGCGGGCCTTGTCGGCTTTGCCGGGCGGCGGCGGGACGCCGTTAGCAGCGGGACTGCTCGCGGCGCAGGGGCTGGCCGATGGGGCTAAGAAGCGCGGGCAATCGCCGACGCTGGCTATCCTGACTGACGGCAAGGCCAATGTAGCCATCGACGGCAGCGCCAGCCGCGACGGCGCAATGGCCGAAGCGAAAGCAACCGCAAAGCTGTTGGCGCAGAGCGGCCTTAACAGCATCGTCATCGACATCTCCCCCCGCCCTCGGCCCGAAGCAGCCGAGCTGGCCGAGGCGCTGCAAGGCCGCTATTTGCCGTTGCCACAGGCGCACAGTGCGGCGATGGTTGCCGCCATCGAAAGCCTGTGAACAGCCGTTATCCCGACTGGACAATCGAGGGCCGCGACTGGCCCAACCGCGAGACAAGCAACTTCGTTCGTGCCGATAGCTACAATTGGCATGTCCAGCAGATGGGAAACGGTCCGACCTGCCTGTTGCTGCACGGTACGGGTGCGGCCACGCATAGCTGGCGCGACCTGCTGCCTTTGTTGGCAAAGCATTATCATGTCATTGCGCCAGATTTACCCGGCCATGGGTTCACCATGGGCGCAGCGCGCAAACCAACGCTGGATGGCATGGCGTGCTCGGTTGCGGCTCTGCTCGACGAGTTGAATGCGAAACCCGATATGATCGCCGGCCACAGCGCCGGAGCAGCAATCGGCTTGCAAATGGTGCTTGACCGGAAATGGTTGGTGCCGGTCGTGGGCTTCACGCCAGCACTAATGCCTTTCCCTGGGCTTGCCGCCCGGCTCTTTCCCGCGCTTGCGAAGATCCTGTTCACCAACCCCTTTGTCGGTGTGATCTTTTCGCGATTGGCAAGCTCGCCGGGCGAAACAGCGAAGTTCCTGAAGCGCGCGACCGGCTCGCGGATCGATGCAGCGGGCGAGCTTTATTATAGTCGGCTGTTCGGTAAATCGGGCCATTGCGACGGGGCAATCCGGATGATGGCCAATTGGCGGCTGGAGCCGTTGCGCGACCGGCTGGGCGGGGTTGCGGCACCCGTTTTGCTGGTCAGCGCCGAAAAAGATGCGGCTATCGCAAAGGCGGACATTGCGCAGGCAGCCAGCCTGATCCCAAAATGCGAATTGTGGGAGATGGCTGGCCTCGGTCATCTGGCGCATGAAGAGGATCCTTCTCGCGCCGCAGAGATCATTGTAGAATTTGCGCGAAAACATCTGGTGGGGTAAGTTTAGAGTCAGGAGGAGGCACCGTCATGTCAACAGGCCCACTTGGAAATCTTGGGATCATCGAGATCATCTTTTCCGGTGCAGTGGCGTTGGGCATAGGCTTCTTCCAGCTCTGGTCGGTGAACCGGGAGATTGCCAAGGACAAGGAAAAGGCTGCGGCTGAAAAGCAGGGCGAGGCGGACTAAACCTCCCGTGGCATTTTGTAAGGCAACATCAGCTGCACCACCGGATTAATCAACCGGTTGAGCGAAATGCTCTCTTGCACGGCTGTTATCGGCTGACCCCATAGGCGCGAGGCGATGGTGGAACGGGCATAAAATGGCGAGTCTTCCCAAGTTCTGATCACAGAGGCATGGCCGCGGTCGGCCCGCGTCTGTCGCTCCATGGCCCACCAAGTGCGCGGCAGCGGGGCGACCAGCGGCAACTCCTCCTCATGCGGGGTGCCGCTTGCGTCGAAGCGTAGCGCACTGCCAAAATGGCTGCCGTCGCGGCGGGTTCCTTCGTAGATCACCGCGACCTCATTCCCCAAATGCGCGCGTGACCAGTGCCAGCTGTGGAAGCCTGCCTCCAGCGCCTCGCTGCCATGATTGTTGTCGAAATAGGCGCTGCCTTTCCACCTTAGGTCAGGCGCTTCCATATGCACTTCGATCCGTGCGCGTGGCGCAATCGCCTGCCAATGATGACGGCCTTGCGGATCAAGTTTGAAACTGCGCCGGTTGAGCATTTCCGGATGAAGTACGATCCGCCCCTTCACTCTGCGCCGCCACGGGATGCCTAGGCGGATGTCGCGCTCCTCGATGTCAATGATCAACCGATCCTTGTCCCAACGCATCGCGCTTGGCCCGATGGACAGGGCATCGCTTTCGGCCCGCGTATCGCCCGCTCCGCGCTCGGTCATCACCCAGCGCGCGCCGTTGCCGTAAAGCGCAACATTCAGGCAGCTATGGTCCAGCGGGATCCCTCGCCCGGACCGCTTGTAATAAGGCGAAAATACGCTGCCGATAAAGCCGATGATCGTCAGCCCGCAGCTTCCGTCATCGCTGAGCGCGTCGAGATACCACCAATGGTAGCCCTGCGGCGGAACGGCGACGTCGAAGCTAGGTCGGACAGCAGCGCTTCGCTCGCCAACCTCCCCGATAAGGCGGCCATCGGCACGCCCGCGCCAGGATGCGTCGCCCCGCCCGCGCAGTAAAGCCCAGCGATCTTGGTCCGGCTCCCTGGCCGGAGGAAGCTTGCCGCCCAGCCGTGCGAGGCCCGTCCATAAAGGGCTCCACCCGTCGCCGGGAAGAGGCTCGCGAAGTCCGTTGGCGTCACCAGATGGTGTGGTAGCGGCTCCTCCAGCTCCAGTCCGCAAGCCTTCAAGCGTTCCAGCATGTTCGAGGTGCATTGCTCTTTCTCCTCCGGCGAATAGCTGTGGGTGTCCCCATTGGCGGGGGCGTTGACGATGATCTGAAGGCGTTCTGGACCGGTCGGCCTGCCCTGCCCGCGATCAAGCGCGCAGACATAGGCGGTCGGACCTGAGGGTGGATTGCCGAGTAAGATGTCGCGAAACTCGGCGGTATAGTCGTCGGAAAAAAACACATTGTGATGATCCAGATCGAAACCGCCGGTGCTGGTTTTTGCAAGCCAGACCATCGCCGACAGAGAGCGGGCCTTTGGCGGCATCTTGCGTACTGCACGGGCAACACCTGCTCCCAACAGGCCTTGGCCCAGCGCCGCCGGATCGCCGTTGAAGACGATCTTGCTGGCCGAAATAGACTCGCCGTTCGCAAGTCGCACCCCAGAAACCCGACCATTGTTGGTCTCAATCCGCGACACGCCATTGCCATATCGAAAGCTCACGCCCTTCGCCTTGCCGAGATTCTCCAGCGACCCTGCCAGCGCGCTCATCCCGCCTTGGATAGCCCACACCCCCCGCGCCTCGACATCCGCAATCAACATCAGCGTGGCGGGAGTCAAAAAAGGCGATGAGCCGCAATAGGTCGTGTAGCGCCCGAACAGCTGGCGCAGCCGCTGGTCGGGAAAATAGGCCCCCAGCGCCGACCACATGGAGCGGTAGGCGCGCAGGGTCAGCCAGTCGGGAACGCCGCGCCAGCCCATCCGCCAGCCAAGCGTCATTGGATCGGTTTTGGACGCGCGCAAGAAGGGCCGGTCCAGCGCATTATGAAGCCGCCTTGCCTCTTTTGCGAACCGGCGAAATCCTTCCGCTGCGATGGGGCCTGCAAAGGCCCCGACATTGGCTTCGCTGATCCGCAGGTCGGCATGAAGGTCGAGCTTCGAGCCATCGGGCCAAGCGTGGCGCGCCAATATCGTTGCAGGCCTGATCGTGACATAATCGTCAAAAGATACGCCGCACGCGTCGAACAGCGCATCAAAGACATCACGCATCGTAAACACGGTTGGTCCGGCATCGACCATGGTGTCTGCAACCGGCAGCTGTCGCACCTTGCCGCCGCATGCAACCTCTTTTTCGACCACCGTCACGCGCTCCCCGCGCGAAGCGAGCAGCGCAGCCGAAACCAGCCCGCCAATGCCGGCCCCGATCACGACGATATGCTCGCTTTCCGGAATGCCCTTGCTCCTCACAAAAATTCCGGTTTGACCGAAGGCTATCAGAAGTCCAATCATTTGGACATAATATTATGTCCGAATATTTCGACATCAAAAGCCGATGGGTGCTGCGTCGTAACGCAATGCTCGGCAGCGCGCGCTTTCAGGCTTGGGCGGCGCGAATACCGCTCTTACGCTGGGTCGCGCAGCGGAGGGCAGCAAAGCAGTTCGATCTGGTTGCCGGTTTCGTTTATTCACAGATTTTGCATGTCTTCGTCGACACCGGGCTGATTGCATTTTTGCGCGCCGACCTGCGCCCGGCCGCCGATATTGCTGCCTTCATCGGTCTGGGACGGGAGGCAACAGACCGGTTGTTGAAAGCGGGCGCGGCGCTGCAGCTTTGCGAGTCGTCGCAAGCAGAGCTTTGGACGTTGGGGCAGATGGGCGCCGAGCTGTCGTGCAACGAAGGCGCCATGGCAATGATCCGGCACCACCACCTGCTTTATCGCGATCTGGCCGAGCCGCTTGCCTTGCTGGCCAAAAACCGCGCCGAAGAGACCGGGCTGTCGCGATTCTGGAGTTATGCTTCCAAAGCTGGGGGCGATACGCAAGGCTATTCCGCGTTGATGGCTGCCACCCAGCCGATGGTGTCGCAGCAGATCATCAATGCCTATGATTTTGCCAAACATCGGAGCATGCTCGATATTGGCGGGGGGTCGGGTGCCTTTGTCCGCGCAGTTGCCGCCGCCGCGCCGAAGCTCAAGTTCGGCATTTTCGACCTGCCCGACGTCATCGCGCAAGCCGACCCGATGCTTGGACAGATGCACCCCGGCAGCTTCAAGGCCGATCCGATTCCAACCGGCTACGACCTGGTCACGCTAAGCCGTATCTTGCACGATCACGACGACCCCGTCGTTGCAGCGCTTCTGTCCAATATCCATGCGGCCCTGCCCCGCAGTGGACGCCTGCTGATCGTCGAACCCATGGCCGACAGTCCCGGAGCGGGACGGATGGGCGACGGCTATTTCGGCATGTACCTGTGGGCGATGAATTCGGGTTGTCCACGCTCGCCCCATGAAATCGGCTATATGCTGAAAAAGGCGGGTTTTACGCGAGTAAAAAGCGTCAAAACCGCCTTGCCAATCATCACCTCCGCCATTGTCGCGACAAAGTGACATACTGACTGTCCAATTTATTTGACATATCATTATGTTCAGTTAGTTTGACAGTTCGAGGAGTCTCCATCCGATAGATTTCGGGGGCAAGGAGACCGGAGGAGAAGCGGGCCCAGTGCAAAGTTCCGCCGTCATATTTGAGTCGCCAGGTCGGCTGCAGATGCGAGAAATCGCGCTGAATCCAATGGATTCGGGCGATGTCCTCGTCGAAATCCATTATAGCGGCATCAGCACAGGCACCGAAAAATTGCTGTGGACCGGACAGATGCCGAGCTTCCCCGGAATGGGTTATCCGCTGGTTCCCGGCTACGAATCGGTAGGCCGAATCGTCGATGCAGGGGCGGAATGCAGCCAGCGAATCGGCGAATGGGTCTTTGTTCCCGGGGCAAACTGCTACCGCGATGCGCGCGGACTGTTCGGCGGAGCTTCGCGGCGAGTCATCGTGCCTTCGGCGCGGGCGATGCCGGTTGCCGAATCGCTGGCCGAACAGGGTATTCTTTATGCGCTTGCGGCAACCGCACTTCACGCCATTTGTCATGGAGAACTGCCGCAGCTGATTGTCGGCCATGGCGTCCTTGGTCGTTTGCTCGCGCGGCTGACCGTCGCCGCAGGGGTTGCGCCCCCAACCGTGTGGGACACGGACCAGTCGCGGCATGACGGCGCGTGCGGCTACAAGGTCTGCCATCCGGAAGAGGACAGCCGCACCGACTATAAGCAGATTTACGATGTCAGTGGCGATGCCAAATCTATCGATACCTTTATCGGTCGGCTTGCCAAGGGTGGTGAACTGGTACTTGCCGGTTTCTATAGTGCCCCGATCAGTTTCGCTTTCCCCCCGGCCTTCATGCGCGAAGCGCGCATCCGCATTGCGGCGGAATGGCAGCCCGAGGATCTGGCGTCAGTCCACGCCAGCGTCCAAGGCGGAACGCTCGATCTGTCCGGGCTGATCACCGCCATCGAACCTGCGGCCAACGCCGCGCATGCCTATCCCGAAGCTTTCGAAAACCCTGCCTGCCTGAAAATGGTGCTCGATTGGAGACAATGCGCATGAGCATGCTCGACGTAGAGACCCTTCGCAACGAGGCGTCGATCGAACCCGATCCGGTGCACACTGGCGAGGTAAAGAAAGAAACGCAGATCATCGCCATTTACGGCAAGGGTGGCAGTGGCAAATCATTCGCTCTGGCTAACCTGTCCTATATGATGGCGCAGCAGGGCAAGCGCGTGCTGCTCATCGGTTGCGATCCGAAGAGCGACACGACCAGCCTGCTGTTCGGCGGCAAATCGACGCCTTCGATCATCGAAACATCCTCCAAGAAGAAACTGGCGGGCGAGGAAATCGGCATAGAGGATGTCTGTTTCCAGCGCGACGGCGTGTTTGCGATGGAGTTGGGTGGGCCCGAAGTAGGTCGCGGCTGCGGCGGGCGTGGGATCATCCACGGGTTCGAGACGCTGGAGAAATTGGGCTTCCACGAATGGGGCTTCGACTATGTCCTGCTCGATTTTCTGGGCGACGTGGTCTGCGGCGGCTTTGGCCTGCCGATTGCGCGCGATATGTGCCAGAAAGTGATTGTTGTCGGATCGAACGATCTGCAGTCGCTCTATGTTGCCAACAATGTCTGCAAGGCGGTCGAATATTTCCGCAAAATGGGCGGCAATGTCGGCGTTGCCGGGATGATCATCAACAAGGATGACGGCACGGGTGAGGCGCAGGCCTTTGCCAAGGCCGTGGATATCCCGGTATTAACGGCGATCCCGGCCAATGAGGATATTCGCCGCAAATCGGCCAATTACCAGATTATCGGCACCCCCTACAGCGAGTGGGGCAGCCTGTTTTCCGAATTGGCGGCCAACGTCGCCAACGCGCCGCCGCGCCAGCCCCGTCCGCTTGACCAGGACGGGTTGCTGGGCCTCTTCTCCCCCGAGGATGTAGGCGGCGCGATAACTTTGATGCCGGCCAGCCAAGCCGACATGCGTGGCGGCGCCTATGAAACCAAAGCCTCGCTTGAGGTGATTTATGATGAGGTGTGATGCGTGACTGAAACGACCGCCTTGACCGAACGCGCGCCGGATCGCCTCGATCTGGCTGCCGCGCCGGAAGGTGGTTGCTCGTCGAAAGACACCATGCGCGAAGCGGCTCGCAAGGCGGGCAAAAGTGAAGTTCTGGATCAATACGCCGCCGACTACCCTGTCGGCCCGCATGACCAGCCGCAAAGCATGTGCCCAGCCTTCGGCTCGCTACGCGTGGGACTGCGCATGCGGCGGACAGCGACGATTCTGTCAGGCTCTGCCTGTTGCGTTTACGGGCTGACCTTTACCTCGCATTTCTACGGCGCGCGGCGCAGCGTGGGCTATGTCCCGTTCAGTTCGGAGACTTTGGTCACCGGCAAGCTGTTCGAAGACATCAAGGAAGCCGTCGAACTGATGGCCGACCCTGAAAAATATGACACCATCGTCGTCACCAATTTGTGCGTCCCCACCGCCAGCGGCGTCCCGCTGCGGCTGCTGCCGGATGCTATCAATGGGGTACGCATAGTTGGCATCGATGTGCCAGGCTTCGGCATTCCAACCCATGCCGAAGCCAAAGATGTGCTGGCTGGCGCGATGCTGAAATATGCACGCGAAGAGGCCGAGCAGGGGCCGGTTGCCGCGCCCTCCTCGCTGCCCGACCGGCCAACGGTGACGCTGCTGGGTGAGATGTTCCCGGCGGACCCGATGGGGATCGGGCTGATGCTTGAGCCGCTTGGCTTGGCCGCAGGCCCTGTCGTCCCAACGCGCGAATGGCGGGAGTTATACGCGGCGCTGGATGGCGCAGCGATTGCAGCGATCCATCCTTTCTACACCGCCAGCATCCGCGAGTTCGAGGCAGCAGGCCGCAAGGTTGTTGGCTCAGCGCCGGTTGGCCGCGATGGCACAGCGGCCTGGCTCAAGGCCATTGGCGAAGCGACCGGTGCCAGCGCCGACCGGATCGCCGCTGCCCAAAACGCAATCCTGCCCGCCATTCAGGGCGCGCTTGCTGCCAAGCCAGTCAAGGGCCGCATTACGGTTTCGGGCTATGAAGGCTCCGAATTGCTGGTCGCGCGGCTGTTGATCGAAAGCGGTGCGGATGTGCCTTATGTCGGCACTGCCTGCCCGAAGACGCCGTGGTCCGATCCCGACCGCGAATGGCTCGAAGCGAAGGGGGTGCGGGTCAACTACCGCGCCAGTCTGGAGCAGGATATCGCTGCCGTTGAAGAATTTGGCCCCGATTTGGCCATCGGCACCACCCCGGTTGTGCAGCATGCCAAAGCCAAGGCGACACCGGCGCTTTATTTCACCAACCTCATTTCGGCGCGGCCCTTGATGGGACCAGCCGGTGCAGGCAGCCTCGCGCAGGTGGTCAACGCTGCCATCGGCAACAAGGCGCGGTTCGACCGGATGAAGGAATTTTTCGAAGGGGTCGGCACCGGCCATGCTAGCGGCATCTGGGAAGAAACCCCCGTCGACCGGCCCAAATTTAAGGCCAAATATGCAGCGCTGAACATTGCTGCTGCCAAAGCTGCGGAGGCGATCGGCTCATGACGCTGATCCTCGATCATGATCGGGCCGGAGGCTATTGGGGCGCAGTTTATGCCTTTACAGCGGTCAAGGGCCTGCAAGTAATTATCGACGGACCGGTGGGTTGTGAAAACCTGCCGGTCACCTCTGTGCTCCATTATACCGACGGCCTGCCGCCACATGAGCTGCCGATTGTTGTGACCGGCCTTGGCGAGGAAGAGCTGGGCAAGACGGGCACCGAAGCCGCGATGACGCGGGCGTGGAAATCGCTCGATCCCGATTTGCCAGCGGTGGTCGTTACGGGCTCAATCGCCGAGATGATTGGCGGCGGGGTGACGCCCCAGGGCACCAACATCAAACGTTTCCTGCCGCGCACAATCGACGAGGATCAGTGGCAGTCCGAAGACCGCGCGCTCAGCTGGCTGTGGACCGAATTTGGCCCCAAGAAAGCCACCGCACCCAAGGTGCTTGCCGAGGGTGAGAAGCCCAAGGTCAATATCATTGGCCCCTCTTACGGCATGTTCAACATGCCAAGCGACCTCGCCGAAATCCGGCGGTTGATCGAAGGCATCGGTGCCGAGGTCAACATGGTCTTCCCGCTCGGCACCCATATCGCGGATATTGCGAAGCTCGGGCATGCCTCGGTCAATATCTGCATGTACCGCGAATTTGGGCGCAATTTGTGCGAGCTGCTCGACCGGCCCTATATGCAGGCGCCGATCGGGTTGGACTCAACCACCAAATTCCTGCGTCAGTTGGGTGACCTTACCGGGCTAGACCCCGAACCCTTTATCGAGCGCGAAAAGCATACCACCATCAAACCGCTCTGGGATCTTTGGCGCTCCGTCACGCAGGATTTCTTCGCCACCGCCAATTTCGGCATCGTTGCCAACGACACTTATGCCCGCGGCATCCGCAAATTCCTTGAAGACGATATGGGCCTCCCCTGCGCCTTCGCCTTCGGCCGCAAGGCTGGGGTGAAGCCGGATAATCAGGCCGTACGCGACGCCATCGCCGCTACCCCGCCGCTGGTCGTTTTCGGCAGTTATAACGAGCGCATGTATATGGCGGAGGCTGGCGCGCGCGGGTCCTTCATTCCGGCCAGCTTCCCCGGTGCTGCCATCCGGCGCGCGACCGGCACGCCCTATATGGGCTATTCGGGCGCGATCTGGCTGGTGCAGGAAATTTGCAACGGCTTGTTTGACGCGCTGTTCCACATCCTGCCGCTGTCGACGCAGATGGATGGCGGTGCTGCTGCAACACCTTCCCGCCGCGAAGCCACTTTGCGTTGGGACGCCGCGGCCAAGGCCAAGCTCGACGCCATTGTCGAGGCGCAGCCGGTGCTGGTCCGCATTTCCGCTGCCAAGAATCTGCGCGATGCCGCCGAACGCGAGGCGCGGCGCGCGGGCGAAGACCATGTCTCGGCCGACCGGCTGGCGGCGAGCCTTTTGCAGGGAGTGGCCGCATGAGCCGCCCCACCGAAATTCATCGGGTGCCGATGCACCGCGATGTCACGAGCCTTTGCAGCGCGCATTGTGCTGCGGGGAACCGCCCGGGAGAGCCGCTTTGGGGCAGCTCATATGGGGCTAAAATGGAGAAGGGAATATGAGCAATAATGATCGCCATGGTCCCGGAGCCTATCTGACTCCGGAAGAGGCCAAGGAATTTCACAAAATGTTTGTGAGCAGCTTCATCACATTCACCAGCATCGCGATTGTCGCGCATTTGCTGGTGTGGTTTTGGCGGCCCTGGTTCTGATCGCAATCTTACGATCAGGTTCATGAGTTTTTCTGACAATTAGGAGACACGAAATGTGGAGACTTTGGCTCATTTTTGATCCGCGGCGGACGCTCGTCGCACTGGCCATATTTTTGTTCACATTGGCATTTCTGCTTCATTTCATTCTGATCAGCACAGATCGTTATGGTGTTGAGAGCTGGTGGAACGGTCCGTCGGCACCGGCACCGGCAGCAGCTGCGGCACCAGCAGCGGCCCCGGTGGCAGCGCCTGCTGCGGCACCCACCAACTGACCTGAACCAAGCCCCCAAAGAGGTCGTGGCGCATGCAATGTGCCATGTACCTCGGGGGCAGTAACTGATGTGACCAGGTTCTCTGCCCTTTGGGCGGAAGGGGATGTGCTATGTCGCTGTTAAGCTTTGAAAGAAAATATCGTGTCCGCGGCGGGACATTGCTCGGCGGGGATATGTTCGATTTCTGGATCGGACCTTTTTACGTCGGCCTGTTCGGCGTTATTGCGGCGATTAGTGCGATATTGGGAACCGCGCTGATATTTTATGCCGCTGCCGTCGGTCCGACATGGAACCCATGGCTGATCTCGATCAATCCGCCCGATGTTAGCTACGGATTGGGTTTCGCGCCGCTTAAGCAGGGCGGATTCTGGCAGATCATTACGATCTGTGCGACCACTGCCTTCATATCTTGGGCGCTGCGTGAAGTGGAGATATGCCGCAAACTGGGGATGGGCTATCATGTTCCCATAGCCTTCAGCTTTGCCATCCTGGCCTATGTAACGCTGGTGATTATCCGCCCATTCCTGATGGGCGCCTGGAGTTATGGCTTCCCTTATGGGATTTTCAGTCATCTCGATTGGGTGTCGAACACCGGTTATATGTATGTCAATTTCCACTACAACCCGGTGCATATGATTGCTGTGTCGTTTTTCTTCACCACCTGCCTCGCACTGGCGCTGCACGGCGCGTTGATCCTTTCGGCCGTCAACCCAAAAAACGGCGAGACGGTTAAGACCCCCGAATATGAAGACACGTTTTTCCGGGACTTCATCGGCTATTCGATCGGCACCGTCGGCATCCACCGGCTCGGCCTGTTGCTGGCGCTGAACGCCGGTTTCTGGTCCGCTGCATGTATTGTAATTGCTGGCCCGCTTTACGCTGGCGGCTGGCCCGAATGGTGGGAATGGTGGCGCAACATGCCGATCTGGTCGTAGACGAAAGGGCTAAATAAATGGCACGTTATCAAAACATTTTTAGCCAGGTTCAGCTGGCTTATATGCCCGAAATGGGAGCCGCATCGCCGTCCACGGAGGAACGGCGCGTCGCGCTGACGGCCATGAACTATTGGGCAGGAAAGCTTGGCCAGGCGCAGATCGGGCCGATTTACCTCGGCACGCTGGGCGTTGCATCGCTGCTCTTCGGTTTCATAGCGATCGAGATTATCGGGCTGAACATGCTCGCCTCGGTCAACTGGAACCCCATGGAATTTGTCCGGCAGTTTTTCTGGCTATCGCTCAACCCCCCGGGGCCTGAATATGGCTTCAGCCCGATCGTACCCCTCGACAAAGGGGGCTGGTGGATCATCGCAGGTTTCTTCCTGACGATGTCCATCCTTTGTTGGTGGGCGCGCAGCTATCGCAGGGCTCGCGCACTGGGCATGGGGACGCATGTCGCATGGGCCTTTGCCTCGGCGATTTGGCTCTATCTGGTGTTGGGGTTCATTCGGCCCTTCTTCATGGGCAGCTGGTCAGAGGCAGTGCCGTTCGGCATTTTCTCGCACCTGGAATGGACCAACAATTTCTCGCTGCAATATGGGAACCTGTTCTACAATCCATTCCATGCGCTCTCGATCGTCTTCCTTTATGGATCGGTCTTGCTGTTCGCGATGCATGGGGCGACGATCCTTGCGGTTGGCCGCTATGGCGGTGAGCGCGAGCTCGAACAGATTACCGACCGCGGCACGGCGTCCGAGCGCGCCGCGTTATTCTGGCGCTGGACGATGGGTTTCAACGCCACGATGGAATCGATCCACCGCTGGGCGTGGTGGTTCGCGGTGCTGACCACGCTGACCGGCGGGATCGGTATTTTGCTGACGGGCACGGTTGTCGACAACTGGTATCTCTGGGCCATCGAACATCATTACGCACCTGAATATTAGACGGCGCAGCAAAACCGGTTGAACAAGGAACCCGGCCTCTATGGCCGGGTTTTTTGTTCGGCCAGCTTGCGCCGCTTCAGGTCGTAAAGATGTACCGGAAAGGCCAGCGCTAGCGGGATCGAAACAAAGGGCCAGGCCATGCCTGTCAGTGCAGCACGCAGGGCAAGCATCATCAGCACCGCAGGAAGCAGGGCACCGATGATGTCGGCCAGCTCCTGCCCCCTGAACTTCAGCCAGATCGCCTCGACCACCAGCACCGCGAGCACGACATCGACCGCGCGACCGCTCGCGAAAAATTCTTCCATCAGGTGAAAGGGCCGTTGAGCTGCACCACCTGCCAGTTGAGCACGCCCGCTGTCGTGACCCAGATGAGATATGGCACCAACAGCAAGGCCGCCGCTTTCGAAAACCGCCCGCAAAACAGGATCAGTGCGAGGATCGAAAGCCAGAGCAGGATCAGCTCGTAAAAAGCGAGATCGGGCCGCTGCATGCGAAAGAAGATGAAGCTCCATGCAAGGTTCAGGAAACCGTTGAGCGCAAACAGCCCCAGCGTGATTTCCATATCGCGCCGCGCAGGCGCACTGCGCCAGGCAAACACCCCTGCCAGTGCGATCATGGCGAAAATCGCCGTCCAGATTACGCCAAACATATAGTCGGGCGGCGCCCATGCGGGCTGCTTCAGCGAATAATACCAGCTGTCGAGCACCGTGATGCTACCGCCGACCGCCGCCGTTATCAGTGCCAATGTCCCCGCGATCAGGACGGGGAATAGCCGGGCTGTATTCATGGCTAGCCTTTAATGCTGGACCGTTCTCAGCCCGAACAGATGCCCCAGATCCTTGAAGAAGATACGGACATGCGCCATCGGATCGCGCCTAACCAATTGTTTGTTCATATAGGCTTCCCAAGTCAAGCGCTGGACATCGGGGTCGTCGCACATCTTGACGAAGCGCTCGCGCGTCCAGTCGTTGCGGTACCAGAAATATTGCATCACACCTAAAATCCAGAAGACGCGGCCATGCGCCTTCATGAAGGATTTGCGCGCGAGTTTGAGCGCTTGCGGTTGACCGGTTTTCAGAAACAGCGACGTCGCCTCTGCGGCCATCCGGCCAGCGGCCATCGCATAATAAATGCCTTCGCCCGATGACGGCGCGACCACGCCTGCGGCGTCGCCCGCAACAACAACATTACGGCCATTGTCCCAGCGTTTGAGCGGTTTCAGCGGGATCGGCGCACCTTCCTTGCGCACGGTTTTCCAATGCGACAGCCCGGTCTGCTCGCGCATCAGCGTGGTCGTTTCGCGCAACGGAAACCCCTTGTCGGCGCTGCCCAGACCAATGCTTGCGTGCTTGCCATGCGGGAAAATCCAGGCGTAGAAATCGGGTGAGAGATGGCCCTGGTAAAATACATCGCAGCGGCTGGCATCATAATCGGCGTCGATCTCCTCGGGGACCTCAACCACCTCATGATAGGCAAAGACGCAAGGGACGCGGCCGGCATTTTTGATGCACTGCCGCGCAACATTGGAGCGCGCGCCGTCGGAACCGATCACGGCGCGGGCCGTAACGGTTTGCAGTTCCGACGAGCGGTCGGCGCGGTAGGACAGGCGCACAATGGCGCTACTGTCATCGACCGTTTCGCACTTGCCCGCCACTCGTGTTGCGCCCGCCTCAGCCGCACGATTGCGCAACCATTCGTCGAACACATCGCGGTCGACCATGCCGACAAAGCCTGTGTCACCGACCGGCATGGTCACGGTCCGGTTCGACGGCGCAATGATCCGCGCCGATTTGGCGTGCGCTACCAGCAGCGATTGCGGGATCTCGAAATCTTTCAGCAGGCGCGGCGGCACCGCGCCGCCGCAGGGCTTGATCCTTCCAGCCTTGTCGAGCAGCATCACTTTGTGCCCAGCCCGCGCCAGATCATGCGCGGCGGTCGCGCCCGATGGCCCGCCACCGACAACGACTACGTCATAGTCAACGTTCATATCTGCACCGCCTTTCCCTGGCGCTCTTCACGCGCCAATTTCGTTCCCGTGGCCAGCAAGGCAGCACCGATGAACAGCGCCGCTTCGATTGCGAAAACCATCTGGAAGGCCGCTGAGTCCTGCCCCACGCCTGCGCGCATCCAGTCGACAATCACCGCACCCAGAAAACCGCCTAGCCCGAAGGCAACCGCCTGCGCCGCACCCCAGACGCCCATCCGCGCGCCTTCGCCCGAATCTGCGCCTTCACTCGCCAAATCGAGCATTGCGCCGACTGCGGCCACTGCAAACAGGCCATTGGCAAAGCCGAGGCCGAACACATTGGCCTTGAGCGGCCAAGCCGCGCCTATCGCTGCACCAGCCGAAAGCCCGGCGAGCATCGCTGCCGATCCGAAACAGCCCAACACGATCCAGAGCTTTGGATTGCGCCCGAAGCGGCGGGCGCAAAGGCTGCCGCCCAATCCAGCAGCAAGCATGCCGGCCAGAACCCCGCTGTGCTGGACGCCGGTCAGCTGCGTCGATTGCCCTGCACTCATGCCGAAAACCAGCCCGGCAAAGGGCTCCAGGATCAAATCCTGCATGCTGTAGGCAAGCATCGACAGAAACACGAAAAAGGTGAAGCGCCGCGCTTGCGGCTCTGCCCAGATCGAGGCAACGACCTGCGCAAATGGCTTAGCATTGCGAACGGCATTGGAGGTGCTGACCGCAGTGGTCGATCGCTCCAGTCCGCGCAGCGCCAGCAACGCAAGGCAGAGTGCTGCCAGACAAACGCTGGCGGCAACAACAACCAGCCGAGCCTCGCCAAAGGGATCGAGGAAGCTGCCTGAAACGCCAGAGGCAATCACGATGCCCGCGACCATCATTGTCCAGCATATCGCCGCGGCCGCTGGTTTGCGTGCCGGATCGACACGCGAGGCCAGCAACGCTAGCAACGATGTCCCGGCCATTCCCACGCCCAGCCCGATCAGGGTAAATGCGACTATGGCAATCAGGATTGAGAGCGCTCCACCCCCCGCCATCATTACCGTAGCATCGACCGCAAGCAAGCTGCCCAGCGCCAATATGCTCATACCCATGACGATCCAGGTAGAGCGATACGCGGCGCGGTCCGACCGGTGCCCCCAAAGCGGACGGCTAAGCTGCACGGCATAATGCCAGCCAACCAGCGCGGCAGGAATTGCCGCCGCTACTGCATATTCGACAACCATGATCCGGTTGAGCAGCGAGGTCGACAGCATCACCATTGCGCCGATCGCCGCCTGCACCGCGCCCAGCCGGACGATGCCGAACCAACCGAGACCTGTCATGCATACCCACCCAAGCCCAGCGCGCTCGCGAGCATGCCAAGTACGTAAAGCGAGACGCCTGTTGCATTGTACCAAGGCGCAAGCTTCGCCGGATCGCGGACCAGCCGCGTCATCAGTCCAAGCTGGATAGCCAGCAGCAGGCCAACGATTACGCCAGATAACCACAGGCCTTGAACAGCCAAAATCGCGATCACCGCTAGCTGCGCCAGCGCCATCGTCGCACAGGCGAACAGCGCAGCATTGCGCACGCCCATGACGACCGGCAACGAGCGCAACCCGGTGGCGCTGTCGCCTTTGACCGCCTTGAAATCGTTGAGCGTCATGATGCCATGCGCACCGAGGCTGTAGAGCAGCAATATGGCAAGGACCGTCGGCGAAGGCAGGCCGCCCGCCATCACGCTCGCGCCGGTGAACCATGACAGTCCTTCATAGCTGAGCGCACACACCAGCGGCCCAAGCCAGCCGCTTTTCTTGAACCGGAAGGGCGGTGAACTGTAGGCCCAGCCACAAAAAAGCGCGACGCAGGTCGCAGCGAAAACCCAAGGCCCAAGCGCTGCGCCCAGCGCAAGCGACAGCCCGCTGCCGAACAGCGCAATCCACACCGGCCAGCGTCCCGGCACGCGGCCCGATGGGATTGGCCGGTTCGGCTCATTAATCGCATCGACATGCCGGTCGCACCAGTCGTTGATTACCTGGCTGGTACCGCACACGACTGGCCCGGTCAGCGCGATCCCTGCGAGCAAGAACAGCCAATTGTCGGTGATCGAAATCCCGCTTGAGACCACCCCACACATGAACGCCCACATGGGCGGGAACCAGGTGACCGGCTTGGTCAGTTCGAGCACGTCGCGCAAAGCGGGTGTGCGCATAAATTCGCGGGTTAGTGCCGAGTCTGGCATAGGGGGCAGGCTATGCCTCCCTACAGCATATGTCAAATTATTTGGACATATTGAATGTCGTCATTGCGCGACATTCGGTCAGTCTTTACCCACCAAATGTCCCAGCCCGTGACGGTGGAGTTTGGAATAGAGACTTTGGCGGCTAAGCCCTAATATCTCCGCCGCCGACGCGCGGTTGTCTGCCGTGTGATCAAGTGCTGCCTCAATGCACATCCGTTCGATCAGGTCAGTGCTTTCGCGGACGATTTCCTTCAGCGTCTTTCGTCCGATCAACTCGGTCAATTGCTCCACCGAACGCGGGTAATCGCCCCCGGCGGGAGGAAGGTCACGCTCGCGCCGCCCGACGCTGCGCACCGAATAGCCGAAAAGCGGCGCATCGCGTTCGACCATGATCGCGCTGATCTCGACCGGTTCGTCGCCGCCGTTCAGATCGTGCACAATGGAGCCGAAATTGCGGACATGCTGATGATCTTTCAACTGCCGTTTCAGCAGACCCAAGTCGACATCCGGCCGCCCTATGAAGCGGCTAAGCGGGGTACCAATCAACTGTTCCACTGATCCGGCCTGCACCAGTTCGGCAAAAGCGCGGTTGGCAACCACAATCGCCTGATTTTCGTCGGCAAGCACAAAGGCGTCAGGCATGCGTTCGACGACGTCGAGGACATAGCGATCCGACTTGCGCGGTAGCGCGTCGCTCTTTCCGTCGTCGATGCTGACCAACCAGAAACGCTTGCCCGACTGGCGGAAGGCGGAGGCCGCCACCTTTACCGTCGCCTCGGTGTCTGCGAGCCGTACCGACACCGGCGGTGCGGCACTGTTCACGGAAACCGCACCGAGATAAGCGACCAGCGTGTCGCGGTCCGAAGGATCGATCAGGCTGAGCAAACCGCGTCTCTCAAGCGCGCCTGGCGCTGCGCCGACCAGCAAATGGCACGCCCGGTTTGCCTGAGAAATCTCATGATCGTCGGCATCGGAAATCAAGACAGGATAGGATATGTTGTCGAAGAGCAAACGATATCGCGTCTCGGTCTGCCGCAGGTTTAGATAATCGCGCTCCAACGATTGCTGGGTTTTGAGCAACCGTTGCTGCAAGGTCGAAACCGCGCGCAGATCGCGGCCAACGGCAACGCTCCACCCGCCTGTATTGGGCGCGATCACGCGGTAGCCGACGGGAATATCCTCCCCATCATGGCTGTGGTTGACTTGCCGCCATGTGTCGCCAGCAGGCTTGCTGCGGTCAAGCAATTGCTCGATTTTCGGGCGGCTTTCCACTGTAACAGTATCGAGCCATTTCTTGCCGATCCACTGGCTGGCGAAACTGCGGTCGCCCACATTGACGGCGATGTCGCGGACCACGCCCGTCTCATCGATCCCCAACATAAAATCGCCCGCCGCATAGACGAGCGCGACAAAGTCGTCCTTACCGAAACCGGCGAATAGGGCGTCGGGATCGCTGAAAGGTATCAGATGACCGCTGGTTGAATGCAGGTTCATAGTGCAGCGTCGGGTCCTACATGAGGCGTTCGAAATACTCCGCGTTTACAGGCACCAACCGGTCCGCAAGCGCCACAGCCGAGAGTGCGTCAATCGCCGTCGCATCCGCCCCGCATTGCCCAACAAGTTCCGGGGCTTCATTGATCACACGTCCGCCCAAAAGAATGCGGACATGCGGGTTATCGGACACAGACTTGATGGATTGAACCAGGCTGCGGAGCGTCGCCGTAGGGCAGTCGCAACTGACGGTCAATCCTATCAGGTCGAAATTTACCTTGGCCGCCTTTTCAACGATTTCAGCCTGTGTCGGCTCGATCAAAACCTCGGTTTCCCAACCGGCGCGCTCAAAGCATTCGGCGACCATCAAGGTCCCGAAACTGTGTTGCTCGCCCGGCATGGTCGAAAATAGTGCGCGGCGGGCACCATGACCGCTGCGCACATCCGGGGGCATGCGTTGGGTAAGCTCGCGCAACACTTCCTGTATGCGCCACAGCCCCATGGTCACGTCGACGAAATCGCCGCTGTCATCCTCCCAATATTGTCCAAGCCGCCGCGCGGCGGGGGCGAGCAAATCGACGAACAGCGATTCAGTCGTATTGCCCGCATCGAGGCGGCGGTCGACAAATTCGATCAGGGAACGGGTGTCCTCCTCGATCGACAAGCGTGCGAACTGGTCGATCATCACCTCGTCAATATGCCGCTCCGGTTCTTTCGGGCTTTGAGAGGTAATGATTTGGGCATTCTTGCCCCCAGCGATCAATTGCGGGATCACGAGATTTTCCAGCAGCAGTGACAGATCTACTTCGCGGTCCGCGGAACGGACCAGCGCCAGATGCGGGACGGCAGCGTCATCTTGAGAATATTCGAGCGCCGACGGAGCACTTTTCCGGGTTCCGCGCCAGCTATCCAGCCGCGACATGAGGCCTGAAATCCCGAATACTGATGCCATGGCAGACTTCCCTCCGTAGTCTGGTCGGCGTGGCATAACGTCGGCCGTGCACAGGGCTCTCCTTCCCTTGCGACTCGAAGCCTATAACATATCCAAGCCGCTGGCAAACGCTCCAATGTCTATTTTTTTGGACGTCCAATAAACTTGACACTTTTCTGCTTTTGACCTTTACTCGCCGTCCAAGAGAGAGGGAGCGAGTGTTCTGTCGCTAAGCAGACATATCGGGCCGCAAGACGATGCCATGATCGCCGCTGTCAGCGCGGGTTCCAGCGAGTCTGTCTTTCTCTACACTCCCGACCAGCGCCGACGCCGCGACGAATCGCCCTGGACATTGGTGCAGGGAATATTGGCCCCGATTCAGTTTCTGGCCTTTGGGATCAGCCTGATTTTGGTGTGCCGTTTCCTGACAACCGGCGAGGGTCAGGCCACCGCCGAAGCATCGATCCTGGTCAAGACCGCTCTTCTCTACACCATCATGATCACGGGTTCGATCTGGGAGAAAGCAGTGTTTGACGAGTGGTTGTTCGCCAAACCCTTTTTCTGGGAAGATGTGTTCAGCATGGCAGTGCTGGTGCTGCACACTGGCTATCTGGTGATGCTCTTTGGCGGCCATGGGTCTGCGCAGCAGCAGATGGCCGTCGCGCTTGCCGCCTATGCGACCTATGTGATCAACGCTGCGCAGTTCCTCTGGAAGCTGCGCATGGCGCGTCTGCAGGTGGCAGCATGAACGCGCCGCTGGTCACGAATGGCGATTGCGCGCCAGTCCTTAAGGAGCGCGGACAACGTGAAGTATTCTGCGGGCTGACCGGAATCATCTGGTTGCACCGCAAGATGCAGGATGCCTTTTTCCTGGTGGTTGGCTCGCGCACCTGCGCGCACCTGATCCAGTCGGCAGCAGGGGTGATGATTTTTGCCGAGCCACGCTTTGCCACCGCAATCATGGAGGAGCGCGATCTGGCGGGGCTGGCGGATGCCAATGAGGAACTGGACCGGATCGTCGACCAGTTGCTGGCGCGGCGTCCCGAAATCAGGACCTTGTTCCTCGTCGGAAGCTGCCCCTCCGAGGTGATCAAGCTCGATCTGGGCAAGGCGGCGCAGCGGCTTTCGGTCAAGCACAACCCGGCTGTGCGCATCCTCAACTATTCGGGCAGCGGCATCGAAACCACCTTCACGCAAGGCGAGGACGCCTGTCTAGCTGCCCTAGTTCCGGAAATGCCGGAGCTAGGTGCCGAGGCCCCGGCCAATCTGGTCGTCGCTGGATCGCTCCCCGATATCGTCGAGGATCAGTTCCGGCGCCTGTTTGCTGAACTGGG
>CAZSJE010000010.1:11193-27238 GCA_964606835.1 uncultured Sphingorhabdus sp. | reverse complement strand
AGCAGCGCATCCAGTTCAGGCATCGGCTTCATCATCTGCACGCCGTCGGCTTCGTCTTCCAGACCTTTGTCAATCTTGATGAAGGGCACAACGCCCTTGGCTATCAGGGCAGCCGGGGTCGGCTGGCCATCGACTTCGCCGTCCATCGTGCGCTCGAAAAGGATGGCCCCCAGCACGCGATCGCCACCAAACGCTTTCGAGCGAATAATCCGCGAACGCATTTCGTGGATCAGCCCGTACATTTCGGCTTCGCTGGTCCATGCGCTTTCATCGACGCCATAACCGGCCAGCGCCTTGGGCGTGGAGCCGCCACTCTGGTCGAGCGCAGCAATGAAGCCCTGTCCTGCGGCGATTTTGGCGGTCATTTCGGCGGTGTTCATGGCTGCTCCCTGAAAGTGTGCATACGTATGTCCCGCGCGCCCTTAGCGAGCGAAAAGAGCCGCTGCAAGCCCGTCAATCAAAGAAAATCAGACGGTTTGGAGCGCTTTCACACCCGGCAGTTCCTTGCCCTCCATCCATTCAAGGAACGCGCCACCTGCGGTCGAAATGAAGCTGAAATCTTCCGTCACCCCGGCATGCGCCAGCGCCGCGACAGTATCGCCGCCACCTGCCACCGAAACCAGCGAACCTTCCTTGGTCAGTGCTGCAGCCGTGCGGGCCAGCGCAACGGTCGCCGCATCGAACGGTTCAATCTCGAACGCGCCCATCGGGCCATTCCACACGAGCGTCTTGCAGGTTTTCAAAACGTCGCCCAACGCCTCGACCGCCGCAGGTCCTACATCGAGGATCATCTCGTCGGCCGCGACTTCATGCACATTGACGACGCGGTTTGCCGCTCCTGCCTTAAATTCCGTTGCCACCACGACGTCATAGGGCAAATGCACCGTGCACCCCGCGCGGTCCGCCGCGTCCAATATGGCGTTGGCGGTGTCGCCCAGATCATGCTCGCATAGCGACTTTCCGACATTCACGCCGCGCGCCGCCAGAAAAGTATTGGCCATGCCGCCGCCGATGATCAGGTGGTCGACCTTTGCCACAAGGTTGTTGAGCACATCGAGCTTGGTCGAAACCTTCGCTCCACCAACCACTGCGGCGACAGGATGCTGCGGATTACCCAAGGCGGCCCCAAGCGCCTTCAACTCGGCCTCCATTGAACGACCGGCATAAGCGGGCAGCAAATGCGCCAGCCCTTCGGTGGTCACATGCGCGCGGTGTGCCGCAGAGAAAGCATCGTTGACGTAGAAATCGCCATTGGTGGCAACCGCCCTGGCCATTTCCGGATCGTTCTTTTCCTCGCCCGGCCAGAAGCGGCTGTTTTCAAGCAATGCAATGTCGCCATCGGCCAAGATGCCGACCGATTGCGCGACGACGTCACCCGAAATTTCGGGCACAAACATGACCTCGCGGCCCAGCACGTCCTGTAACGCATCAAGCACCATCGAGACAGACATCTCGCTATGCTTGGCACCCTTGGGCCGCCCGAAGTGCGCGAGCAGCAACACTTTCGCGCCGCGATCCGCCAGTTCGAGGATCGTCGGCAGATGCGCGCGGAGCCGGGTCGCATCGCTGACCCGGCCATCGGCCATCGGCACGTTCAGGTCGATACGCAGCAGGGCGCGTTTGCCTTTGATGTCGCCCAGATCGTCAAGGGTGCGGAAAGCCATGTTTTGTGTGCCTTACAGATGGCTTGCCATCACGCCTGCAGTATCGACCATGCGGTTCGAAAAGCCCCATTCATTGTCGTACCAGCTGAGCACGCGCACCAGCTTGCCATCGATCACGGCGGTTTCGAGGCTGTCAATGGTAGAGCTGGCTGGGCAATGGTTGTAATCGATCGAAACCAAGGGCTCGTCGGAATAGGCCAATACGCCCTGCAAAGCCCCTTCAGAAGCTGCCTTTAGCAGTGCGTTGACCTCATCCTTGGTCGTTTCACGTTTGGGCGTGAAGGTCAGGTCGACAATGCTGACATTGGGCGTCGGCACGCGAATCGCTGAACCGTCGAGCTTGCCTTTCAGCTCGGGCATAACCTCTCCCACCGCGCGGGCGGCTCCCGTCGTGGTCGGGATCATCGACATCGCAGCCGCGCGGGCGCGGCGCATGTCGTCGTGAATCTGGTCCAGGATTTTCTGGTCGTTGGTATAGCTGTGGATGGTCGTCATCAGCCCGCGTTCGATACCGATTTCATCGTTCAGCACTTTGGCGAGCGGTGCGAGACAATTGGTCGTACAACTGGCGTTGGAGACGATCAGGTCATCTGACGTCAAAACGCCGTGATTGACCCCGAAAACGACGGTTTTGTCGACATTTTTGCCCGGAGCAGAAATCAGGACGCGTTTTGCTCCCGCCGCCAGATGCTTTTCCGCGCTAGTCCGATCGGTGAAGAAACCGGTACATTCCAGCGCGATATCGATGCCATTTGCCGCATGCGGCAGGTTGGCCGGATCGCGTTCGGCGGTCACATGGATGCGCTTGCCGTTGACGATAATGTCGTTGCCATCCGCTTCTACGCTTCCGGGAAATGCGCCGTGCACGCTGTCGCGCTTGAACAGCAGCGCATTTGCCTTTGCAGGCGCGAGATCGTTGATTGCCACCAGCTCCAGATCATGGTCGGTTCGTTCCAGGATAGCGCGCGCGACTAGACGACCGATGCGACCGAAACCGTTGATTGCTACTTTAGTAGCCATATCAAATACTCCTATTAAGATTCTAATCTGTTTTGAATTTTGTTATAAATCGCGTCGACTGAAAAACCAAAATGCTGGAACAGTTGGTCCGCTGGACCTGACGCCCCGAAACTGTCGATGCCAATGGTAAGGCCGTCACCAACATATTTCTGCCAGCCAAGGGTAACCCCCGCCTCAATCGAAACGCGCAACACATCCGCGGGCAAAAGATCGGCGCGGTAGGCTGCATCCTGTTCGTCGAACAATTCGGCGCAAGGCATTGAAACAACGTCCGCACCAATATCTTTGGCCTCCAGCGCAGCGGCGACATCGACGGCCAGCGACACTTCCGAGCCCGTTGCCACCAATATGACCTTGCGCGCCGCGTCGGCTGCCTTGAGGCGGTAGGCACCCCGTGCGGTCTTCATATCGGCATCAGTGCGCAGCGGCGGCAGGTTTTGCCGGGTCAATGCAAGTACTGACGGGCGGCGCTGCTCTTTAAGCGCCAATGCCCAGCTTTCCGCCGTTTCCACAGCATCGGCGGGACGAAACACCAGCAAATTGGGGATCGCCCGCAGGCTCATGACATGTTCGATCGGCTGGTGGGTCGGCCCGTCTTCGCCGACGCCCAAGCTATCGTGGGTCATTACATAGATCACCCTGATCTGCTGGATGGCCGACAGGCGGATCGCATTGCGACAATAGTCCGAAAACACCAGAAAAGTGCCGCCATAGGGGATAATCCCGCCATGCAGCGCCATGCCATTCATGGCGGCAGCCATGGCAAATTCGCGGATCCCGTAATAGACATAGCGCCCGCCGTAACTATCAGTCGTAAGCGGTTGTGTTACAGAGGTTTTTGTTAGGTTTGAGCCGGTAAGATCGGCTGAACCGCCCACCATTTCCGGAATGGCTGCAGTCAAAGCGCCTAGCGCCATTTCGCTCGCCTTGCGTGTCGCCACTTTTGGGGGGTCTGCCAGCAGGCTGGCCAGATAGGCTGCTGCAGCGCTTTTGTCGGTCGGCAATTCGCCTGCCATCCGCCGCGAGAACTCCGTCTGCTGCCGGTCTGCGGCAAGCCGGGCCTCCCATTCGGTCCGCCTATCGCTACCCTCGGCGCCAGCGGCGCGCCATGCTGCAAGAATGTCTGCCGGAACTTCAAAAGCCGGGCTTGTCCAGCCAAGCGCTTCACGGGTCGCTGCCACTTCGTCCGCACCTAATGCCGCGCCGTGGACATTGTGCGTACCCTGCTTGTTGGGCGCGCCTTTGCCAATGACCGTCTTGCAAGCAATCAGCGAGGGCCGCCCATCGGCCAATGCCGCATCAATCGCCCGAGAAATATCGTCAAAATCATGCCCGTCGCAGCTTTCGACATGCCATCCAGTCGCTGCATAACGGGCCTTCACATCTTCACTGGTCGACAGGTCAGTCGAGCCGTCAATGGTGATCCGGTTGTCGTCCCACAGCACAATCAATCGTCCAAGACCCAAATGTCCAGCCAAACCAATGGCTTCGTGGTTGACCCCTTCCATCAGGCAGCCGTCGCCTGCCACAACCCATGTGCGATGATCGACAAGTTCGTCACCAAATTCGGCATTCAAATGCCGCTCTGCAATCGCCATCCCCACTGCCATCGCCAGTCCCTGCCCCAGCGGTCCAGTGGTCGATTCGACGCCTTCCAGTTCGAAATTCTCTGGATGGCCCGCGCAAGGGCTTCCAAGCTGTCGGAAATTGCGGATATCTTCGATAGTTGGGCGCGCATAACCACTCAGGTAAAGCGTCGAATAGGCCAGCATCGAGCCATGCCCGGCCGACAGCACGAAACGGTCCCGATCAGGCCATTTTGGCGCATTGGCGTCATGTTTCAGATATTTGGTATAGAGCACCGTCGCCACGTCCGCCATGCCCATCGGCATGCCCGGGTGGCCGCTATTTGCTGCCTGGACGGCATCCATCGACAGCGCGCGGATCGCATTGGCCATCTGCTGGAGGGTGACGGTCATGCAATTCTTCCCCGATGCCGCCTGTCGCTGCGGCCTGTGCGCCGTATTGGATGCTGATTTGGGCGAGTCGCCTTGTGCGCCCCTTTGCGGGGCGCAAGGGCAAGCGTCAAGCCATCCGTCCCGGCAGCGCTGCTTTGCAATTTGCCATTCTTGGCAAATTTGCTATCCATCCTATTGGGCAGGGAACAAAAAACATGGCTCAAGGCAGGCTGAAAATGGCAATCGAGCGGATGGAGCGAGCGCTCGCGCGTCTGGAGGCAGTGGATTTTACGCGTTCGCAAAGCGCCGCAGGCAACCCCGAATTGGCCCAACGCCACGAAGCCTTGAAAACCGAAACCCGCGCCGCAATCGGTGAGATCGACCGGCTGCTGGCGGGAATGGAGAGCTGACATGGCAGACGTCCGCCTCTCCGTAGCTGGCCGCGAATATATCGTCACATGCAAGGATGGCGAGGAAGAACGCCTGGAATCCCTTGGGCGCTTGGTTGATGGGAAGGCCCGCGAGGCGGGTGGCGCGGGTGGGCTGAACGAAAGCCGCACATTGCTGTTTGCAGGACTGTTACTCGCTGACCAGCTGCATGACCTGCAGCCAGGAAGCATTGCGCCCGAACCGACCGCTGAAATTGACGGCATGAGCGACGCAGAGGCCGATCAACTGGCTGTCACGATCGAGCGGCTCGCCGAGCGTCTCGAAATGCTTGCCGAGGGGCTTGAGCAAAGCCGCTAGGCCGCCTACATTGCCGTCGGCGGAACTGCCCGGCACGACCTTTAGAGAACATCCCTGAGGCGATAAGATCATCCATGGGAGCTGTCCCTGCCCGGGTCACATTGGAAACGATGGGGCCCAGTGCATATGGTGCCCACCTGACGTCATGGCGTCAGTGGATATTCCGGGAAACGACCCATGGTGGTTCCGCTACTTCTTGCTTCCGTTTCAGGGGCTTAATCGTACATGGCTGACATTGGCAAATCCGAATTGCGTGCCCGCTACCGAACTTTGCGCGCGGAATTTGCGGACAGCCTAAGCGAGGCCGAACGCGCAATTGCCTTCAGCAAAGCCCCTGCCCCGCTTGCCGCTCACTTCACGACAAGCAGCACCGTAGCTGCCTATGTAGCGGTGGGTTCGGAAGCGGATCCAATGGCACTGTTGAACCAGGCGCAAGCCGCTGGCTGCCGGACGGCCCTGCCTTATGTGACCAGCCGCGCTTCGCCCATGATGTTTCTGGCCTGGTCGCCCGGCGACCCGTTAATCGATGGCCCTTTCGGACTGAAACAGCCCGAAAGCGCAGCGGAACCTTGCAAACCCGATTTGTTGCTTGTGCCGCTGGTCGCATTCGACAGCCGTCTGATGCGCCTTGGCCAGGGCGCGGGGCATTATGATCGGGCGCTGAGCCTGCTGGACAATGCCTTTGCCGTTGGAATCGCGTGGTCGGTACAGCAAGCCCCTGCGCTGCCCAGCGACCCCTGGGACATCCCCCTCAACGCCATTCTCACCGAAAAGGCCTGGATCGCGCCATGAAAAACGAAAATGAACCTGTCAGCCGCCCCACATTGCGCAAGCCCATCGGGATGCTGATCATTTTGCTAATGATCGTTTTGCTCAGCTGGGGCATCGGAACGTTTTCCAGCGAAATTTGGGAGCTGCCGGGGTTTGTCCAGGCGCTCATCTACCTCATTGCGGGAATCGTCTGGATCGCCCCGCTTGGGCCCTTGCTGCGCTGGATGGAAACCGGGAAATGGCGCGAGTGACGGGGCTCGAACCCGCGACCTCCGGCGTGACAGGCCGGCGCTCTAACCAACTGAGCTACACCCGCTAGATGCGGTGACGGCGCTCCTAGAAGCGGCTTGGCACGGTGTCAACAGCCCTGATCCGCAGATTTGCAAATTTGCGTCACGAGTCATCTTGGTACGCAAACAATTGCAAATCATGTCATCAAAATCACCGATAGCCGTTAACAGGCAGCAGCGGCTTTACAATTCATTACACCCAATTTCGAATTTTATCTCATATTATCAGTATCTTGATTTGCTTAACGCAGAAGGTCTGCTTTAACCAAATATTGAGGCTATTTTGCGATAACGCTGGCTATGTTGAGCCAGACACCAATCGCGATCCATCGTGCCGGAGCCATGCGCCGCTACCGTTTCGTTGCCTTGTGCGGCGCAGCAGTTGCGGCATTTTCCGGTACCCATATCGCCCACGCCGCCGGCACTCTTGCCGGTACCGACATCACCAACATTGCAACGGCTTCTTACGAAAGCGGCGGTTCGACAATCGATATCGATTCGAACACAGTCGTCATCAAGGTTGACGAGTTGCTGGACGTAACTGCGGTCAGCGGCGACCCCGGCGATGTTACGACCACCAATGGCGCGCAGAATGTTGTTTCGACGTTTCGCATTACCAACAGCGGTAACGGCCCGGAATCGTTTCGCTTGACCCCAAATGTGGTCAATGGCGGCGACGATTTCGATCCATCGCTTGTCCAGGTGGTACTGGATACGAACAATAACGGCGTTTACGATCCGGGCGTCGACACGGTCTATGTGGCAGGCACCAACGACCCGCTGCTCAACCCCGACCAGACGATTACCGTTTTCGTTCTGACCAATATTCCTGCCGCGCAGGGCAATGGCGACCGCGCACAAGTACGCCTGACCGCCGCTGCCGTCACCGGCACAGGCGCTCCAGGAACAAGCTTTGCCGGCGCCGGTGAAGGCGGCGGCAATGCTGTGGTAGGCACAACGGGCGCGGATGCCGACGCTTCTGGCTATTTGCTGGTCCAGGCCGCGTCGGTTGCGCTAACCAAGTCGGCGACAGTGCTCGATCCCTTTGGTGGCACGACGTCAGTACCGGGTTCAGTGATCACGTATACGCTCGTCGCAACCGTTGGCGGGAACGGCACTTTGTCGAATCTCGCGATCAACGACCCGATCCCCGCAAGTTCGCAATATGTCGCGGGCAGCATGACGCTGCAGGCGGCAACACTGACCGACGCGGCAGATGCCGATCAGGGGAATTTTAATGGTTCGCGGATAACCGTCGCGCTTGGAAACGTCGCGTCGGGGCAGACCCGGACAGTGACGTTCAAGGTACGGGTGCAATGATCAAGCTGATTAAACTGGGTTTTTCGCTGTGCTTGCTCTCCATGAGCAGCGTGCCGACTTTGGCGGCTGCGCCCGTTGAATTATCAAGCGACATCTTTGTCGAAAAGCAGCAGAAACGCCCCGATGGCTCGTTCGCCACGACTTTGGTCGCGCCAAAAACGATCTTGCCGGGCGACCAGCTGGTGTTTGTCGTTCGGTATCGCAATGCCGGAACCAAGCCTGCGGCCAATTTCACCGTCACAAACCCAATTCCCGCTCCGATCACATTCAGCGGCACGTCCGACGGCGGAGAACTGGTGTCGATCGACGGCGGCAAAAGCTGGGGCAAATTGTCCCAGCTGTCCGTGCGCAATGCCGATGGCAGCAGCCGTGCGGCGCTGATGACCGACGTTACGCATCTGAAATGGAACATGAATCAAACGCTGGCCGCCGGTGAAGGTGGCAAGCTGATCTTTCGGGGGGTTGTGAAATGACTTCCGAGGAAAACCGCAATGATTGCTGCGGGGTGAAGGCAATCAATCAAGTGCAACAGGAGAATAAGCATGACCAGTAAGCTTAAACTGCTCGTTGCCTCTGCCGTGATCCCTGCCGTGTTGTTGAACGCGGCTCCGGCCATGGCCATTGGCACCGTGCAAAACACCGACATCACCAACAGCGTGACGGTCAACTACCAAGTTGGCACTGTTGCGCAAACGCCGGTGACCAGTAACACCGACACGTTTAAGGTCGACCGCAAGGTTAACTTTACGGTTGTCGAGCGAGCCAGTGCTGGGACGACCTCGGTCGTCCCCGGGGCGAGTTCGCAGCAGGTGGCCTATACGCTGACCAACCTGTCGAACGACATTTTGGACTTCGATCTGACGGCTGCGAACCTGACCACCGGCAGCGCGGCTCCGCGCGGCACCGATGCGTTCGATGCGACCGGTCTGCTGATCTGCCTCGACGCGAACACTGACAATGTTTGCGATGCTGCTGCAACCGCAACGCTTACGGTCAACGACCTGTCGGCGACCTCTGGCAGCAACAGCGTCAACGTCCTGGTCTTGGGCAACATCCCGGCGGCGGCTACCAATGGACAGATCGCCGGTATCCGCCTGACTGCCACTGCCAAGTTCAGCAATGGCACGGCGTTCGTCCTGAGCGGCGGCGGCAAGAATATCTCTGACGACACCAATGCCAACGTGGCGAATGCAGTTGACACGGTTTTGGCCGACACCGGTCGCGACGGGGTTGAATCGGCGCTAGACGACTACACCGTCTCGACCGCGGTTTTGAGCGTCTGGAAATCGAGCCGGGTTGTAAGCGACCTAGTCAGCGGTTCGAACCCGAAGGCGCTGCCCGGTGCAACGATGGAATATTGCATTTCGGTCCAGAATAATGGTGGCCAAGCCGCCACTAACGTCGCGATCGAAGACTTCATTCCGGCCAACACGACCTATGTCGCTTCCTCCTTGCTGTTGAACGGTTCGGTCACGGGCCATGGAACGGCGGGGCAGACTTGTACGGGCGGAACTGCGGGCGGCACTTACACGCCCACCCCGACGCCGAAGGTCGACGGTACGCTCGCCAGCGTTGCGGCAAGCGGCACCAGCGCCCTGATCTTCCGCGTCACGATCAACTAAAAAGGGAAGAAAGGCGGGGGAGTTGGGCCAACCCGTTCCAACTCACCCGCCTTTATCCTTTAAAATGGCGTTTACCAGATATCTTATCAAAGGCGTAGGAACGCTGGCGGCAGCAGCACCGATTGCTGCCGCCAGCCTTCCCGCGCATGCGCAAGATGTAATCAGCAATACTGCGCTTGCCGAATGGGATGCAGGATCGGAGCGACTGTCCGCTCCTTCGAACACCGTCAATATTCAGGTCAATCGCTCGACCCCGCCTGCGACTTTGGAGCTGTTCCATTTCAGCAACGCGCCGGGTGGACAGCCGACCGTTTTACCGCAAACCATGTGCGCGAGCTCGTCAGGGCCGCGTCCAGTCAATCTGAACGGTGCCTTTTCGCAATATTCGGCAAATCCTGCGCCTATCATGCCGACAACGGCCATCCGTGCGGGTGAACCATTGATCCTCCGGGTCAATGCAACAGCGCAAAACACCAATCCTGGTGCGATTGACAGTTTCGAAGCGACCATCTCTACGCAGAACGGCGACAGAGAGCGCGTTACGATGACCGAAACCGCTCTGAACAGCGGTGTTTTCCTCGCCGTCATCAATACCGCAGCAATCCCGCCTTCTCCGGTTCAGGGCGATTGCATATTGTCGGTGCGTCCGGGGGACGAGTTGGACTTCGATCTGGGCAATGGCAGCACAGGCGGTCAAATCGCCTCCGGCTCAGTCGACATTTTGGTCGATCCGTTCGGACTAACCTTCGACAGCGGCGACGGCGCGCCCGTTTCGGGCACGCGGGTGACGATTGTCGATGCGGCAACAGGTGTTCCAGCGCAGGTTTTCGGCGACGACGGGATTTCCTCATTCCCCAACACGCTGATCGCCGGCAGCACTGTGACCGATAGCAGTGGTGCGACTTATGCTTTCGATCCAGGCTTTTACCGGTTCCCGTTCCTGCGTCCTGGGACTTATCGCCTCGTTATCCAGCCCCCGGCCCCCTATAACCATCCATCGGTCGCTACACCCGCAGAGATTGCGCTGCTGACCCGGCCCGATGGCGGGCAATTCGTCATTGCTCCGGGCTCCTATGGGGGCACAATCACGCTATCGGACCCTGCCCCGGTGCGTATCGACGTGCCTATGGACCGGCCCGGGGGGCAATTGGTCCTGAACAAGACGACTTCGACGGTGACAGCAATGCCCGGCGATGTCGTGCAGTACCGGATCGAGGTTCGAAACCCCGACCGAAGTCGAAGTAGCGGGCCGGTGACAGTGACGGATGTCCTGCCATCGGCCATGCGACTGCGTTTGAATTCAGTACGTTACAACGGCACCTCGGTCACACCGAGCGTTGCCGCCGACGGCTCGACATTCTCCGTAGCGCTGCCGCCACTGGCGGGAAACCGGTCGGGATTGTTGACCTATCTGGCCGAGGTGCGCACGGACGCACGGCCCGGTAGCGCACGCAACCTGGCTTCGGCGCGCGACAATCGCGGCACGACCAGCGAACGAGCGGATTCTGTCATCAGGATCGTCCGCGACGGCATATCCGAGCGCTTTACGATCATCGGGCGCATCACCGAAGGCGGCTGCGAGGTCGATCCGCGCACAGCAAAGGGCATTGCTGGCGTCCGTGTGATGCTCCAGGATGGCACCTACACCGTTACCGACGCTGATGGCCGCTATCATTTCGAGGGTCTGATTCCAGGCTTGCATGTCGTGCAGGTCGACCCGTCAACCTTCCCGCTCGACCAGCAACCCGTTGATTGCGCGAAGAATACGCGCAGCGCCGGAAATGCTATCTCGCGCTTTGTCGAAGGACGCGGCGGCAGCCTGAAACGCGCCGATTTCCGTGCCGTGAAGGTCGCACCGCGTACCGAATCAGCCAAGGTGTCCAATCCGATGCCGGTAATGACCGCCGAGGAAAAGGCGATTGCCGCTGGCGACCGCGATTACCTCACGGGTGCAGCGCCGGGGGTGGAATTCCTCTTCCCGCAGCCAGAACACAACCCTTCGGTTCCCGTGGTCAAAGTCGCGGTCAAGCATCTGCTCGACCAGCGCATAGAGCTGAGCGTCAATGGGAAGGCGGTCGATCCACTGAACTTTGACGGCGTCAAGCGCAGCGCCGACCGGCAAGTTAATGTCAGCATCTGGCGCGGCGTACGGCTGGATACCGGTGATAACAAGCTCGTGGCGCGCGTGCTCGACGGCAATGGCGCAGAAGTCGCGCGGCTCGAACGCAGCGTGCACTACGCCTCCGCCCCCATACAGGCGCAGTTTATAAAGGAAAAATCGCTGTTGCTCGCCGATGGCGTCAACCGTCCGCGCATCGCGGTGCGGATGACAGACCGTACCGGCAAGCCGATCCAGCCCGACGCGGTGGGCGATTTCAGCGTCGCTGATCCTTACCGCCCCGCTATCGAGGTCGATGCGCAGCAGGCCAACCAGCTATCGGGTCTTGAGCGTGCAGCCCCGGTGTGGCGCGTGCATGGTGAGGACGGCGTGGCCTATATCGAGCTGGAGCCGACGACCGCGTCAGGCACCGTTTCGGTCACCTTCAACTTCCAGGACGGCGAAGTCCGCCGCACCCAACGGATTGAAGCATGGCTCGATCCGGGCGATCGTCCGTGGACCGTCGTTGGCTTTGCGGCGGGAACCATCGGCTTCAACAAGCTCGAAGAGGGCCTGGAGGAACTGCGCGGCGACGATGACCAGCTCAATGTCGACGGACGCATTGCGCTCTACGCCAAGGGCCGGGTCAGCGGCAAATGGCTGATGACGCTGGCCTATGACAGCGACAAGAATGAGGACGAAACCCGTTTCGCCGGGATCATCGACCCGCGCCGCTACTACACCGTCTATGCCGATCGCAGCGAGCAGCGTTACGACGCTGCATCGATCCGTCGCCTCTACCTGAAGCTGGAACGGCCGCAATTTTATGCGCTGTTCGGCGATTACCAGACCGGCATCGATGAGCCGGTTCTCGCTCGCTATCAGCGCAGCTTTAACGGCATCAAGGCCGAGTATCGCAGCGACGACGTGCATGCGCAGGTGTTCGGTGCGGACACGCCCTATCGCTATCGCCGCGAGGAAATCCAGGGAACCGGCCTGACCGGTCCCTATGCACTTGCTGCCCGCGACATCCTGCCCAACAGCGAACGGATAGCGCTGGAAATCCGGGACCGGCTGCGTTCGGATCGCATTGTGGAGCGCCGCGACCTGATCCGCCACATCGACTATGACATCGATTATCTGGCCGGGACGCTGCGTTTCCGCGAGCCAATCCTGTCGCGCGGTTCCAGCCTCGACCCACAATTCATCATCGCCGAATATGAGGTCGATGGCGTGGGCCAGCGGGTCAATAACGCCGGTGGCCGCGTGAAATGGCAGTCCGAGGACCAGAAGCTGCAGATTGCCGCCACCGCGATCCATGACGAAACCGACACGAGCAAGACCAACCTGGTCGGAGCAGACATCCGCTATCGTCCCACAACCACAACCGAACTGCGCGCCGAATTTGCTGGCAGCGACGGCAGTGCCCGGACAGCCACCGCCATCCCCGATGCAGGCGGTGCCACCGCTCTGCTGCTCGAAGCCGAGCATCATGGCGAAAAGTTCGATGCGCTTGCCTATTACCGGCGTCAGCAGGCCCGCTTTGGCGTCGGCCAGACCAACCAGGCCGAAGTCGGCACCGAAAAGTTCGGCGTCGATACGCGCTATCGCCTGACCGACAAGCTGTCGGTCTCGGCGCTCGGCTATCAGGAAGACTTTATCGGCACCGGCGCGCGTCGCATCGCGGGCACGGCCGAGATCGAGTATAAAAACGAAAAAACCTCATTGCGTGCCGGCATTACCCATGCCGACGACAGGTTGGCGGACGGCTCCACCAATCGCTCCACGCTGGTGAGGATGGGTGGAAGCCAGAAATTCTTCGGGGACAAACTCGAAGTCGACGCGCAGACCGAGTTTGCGCTGGGCGGTGAAGACGAAAGCATCGACTTCCCTGCCCGACACCGTCTGGGCGCGCGCTATGCGCTCCGCCCCGACATCCAGCTGGTCGGCAGCTATGAAATCGCCAAGGGCGAGAATATCGACGCACGCACCGCGCGTGTTGGCTTCGATATCGCGCCCTGGTCCGGCGGTCGCATCGTTGCCAGCGCCAACCAGCAGGAAATTACTGAGTTCGGGCCGCGAACCTTCGCAGCTTATGGACTGGCGCAGTCGTTCAAACTGGACGACAAATGGTCGCTCGACTTCACGCTCGACGGCAACCAAACGATCGGCGGCTTCAGCCGTACCGATGTCATCAATCCGCTGCAACCCGTCGCTTCTGGCGGCTATCTGGGCAGCGATGGTACGTTGACGGAAGATTTCGTCGCGGTGACAGGCGGTGCAAGCTATCATGGAGACCGTTGGAGTTGGACCGGCCGGGCCGAATGGCGCAGCGGCGACACAACCGAACGATACGGCCTGACCACTGCCATCTTACGGCAGATTGGCGAAGGCCGGGCAGTCGGCGGTGCATTGCAGTGGTTCCACGCCAAGCAGGAAGGTGGGGCAACCACGACAACAGCACAGGCCGAAATCAGCTGGGCACACCGCCCCGCAGACAGCCAGTGGTCGTTCCTCAACAAGACTGAATATCGCTATGATTCAGTCAAAAATGCTGTGGCTGGACTTCCCGGCCCGGTAGGTGGCGCACCGCTGCTGGTGAACGGAGACGTAAAGTCGCGCCGGATCATCAACAGCCTTTCGGTAAATTACACGCCGATCGAAGGGCCAGAAGACAGGGATGACAACCAGTTCATTGAACGCGGTGAATATGCCTTCTTCTGGGGAACGCGCTACAACACCGATCGTTTCGGTCCTGACGATGTCAAAGGCTGGAGCAATGTGATTGGTGCGGACATGCGCTTCGATCTGTCCGATGTCGCTGACATCGGCGCGTCGGGCACCGTCCGGATCGGCACCGGAGCCAAGAATATCGCATGGTCGGGCGGGCCGACGGTTACCGTCACTCCGTTCAAAAATGCGAACATCACGCTCGGCTATAATATGGTTGGTTTCGAGGACCGCGATTTTGAGGAAAGTCGCTATACGAGAAGCGGACCGTTCCTGACATTCAAGCTGAAATTTGACCAGCAAAGCCTTGCAGGATTTAAATTTTAGTCTGCGATCATAGCTCGTCATCCTGAACTTGTTTCAGGATAACAGGCAACCTTGGTTCGCTATCCCGAAACAAGTTCGGGATGACGAAGGCTCGGATTAGTCTGCGAAGAGCAGGACTGGTGTTTCCACCAGTTTCTTGAGTGCCTGGACAAAAGACGCGGCGTCCCAGCCGTCGACGACCCGGTGGTCGCAACTGATGGAAAGGTTCATCAGCTTGCGCGCTTCGATGGAGTCGCCAACGAAAACGGGGCGTTCGACGATCTTGTTGGGACCAATGATGGCAACTTCGGGCCGGTTGATGACCGGCGTCGTCGCAATGCCGCCAAGGGGCCCTAGCGAGGTCACCGTCAATGTCGAACCGGAGAGCTCTTCGCTCTTGGCGGTTCCATCCCGCGCGGCAGCCGCCAAGCGGGTGATTTCGTTCGCCAATTGCCAGACATTCAGATCCTGCGCATCGCGGATCACCGGGACCATTAGCCCTGCGTCGGTCTGCGTCGCCATGCCCAGATGCACCGCGCCGTGGCGCGTGACCACGCCAGCCTCGTCGTCATAACGCGCATTGATCATCGGGAAATCGGGCAAGGTCTTGCAAATTGCAACGATCAGGAAAGGCAACATGGTCAGCTTCGGCCTTGCGCCTCGATTGGCGTTAAGGTCGCCGCGCATCGCTTCCATCGCGGTCACGTCGAATTCTTCGACATAAGAAAAATGGGGGATGGCGCGCTTGGAAGCCGCCATATTCTCGGCAATGCGGCGACGCATGCCAATGACCTTGACGGCTTCATCCTCGCGCTTTGCGCTGGCTCCGGGGGAGCGATAGCCCTGCCCTGAACCGTAGCTCAGAAACGCGTCGAGGTCGGCATGGCGGACATGCCCGCCTGCGGCTTTCACGGCACCTAGTTCGACGCCCAGCGACTTGGCGCGCGCGCGGACAGCGGGGGATGCGGTAACTTCCAACTTACTCCCACTCCCGTCTTCCCGTTCGCCTCGAGCGAAGTCGAGAGGCTTCTCCGTTGGCGCACTAACTTGGAGTGTCTCGACTTCGCTCGACACAAACGGCTCTGGAGTACGAGTTTCTGGGGCGGCTGGTTCTTCGGTTGCCACAGGTTCAGAATGAGTCACGGAGGCGCTAGTCCCACCCTCAACCTCAATCTCCACCAGCATCGAGCCAATGGCAATCACATCGCCTGCCTCGCCCGCAACCGCAGTCACCACACCCGAAACCGGGCTTTCCATCTCCACGGTAGCCTTGTCGGTCATCATGTCGGCAATCGGCTGGTCTTCCTCAATCCGGTCGCCGATCTTGACGTGCCAGGCCACAATCTCCGCCTCGGCAATGCCTTCGCCGATGTCGGGGAGTTTGAAAGTAAAGGTTCCCATGACGTCAGTCCTTCATGATCTTTTCAAATGCGCGGGCAATGCGCACGGGGCCAGGAAAATAGGCCCATTCAAGGCTGTGGGGGTAAGGTGTGTCGAAACCGGTCACACGCTCTACCGG